>NZ_CP056775.1:4700000-5000000 GCF_016894445.1 Dyadobacter sandarakinus | reverse complement strand
ATGACAGCCTGCGAGTTACGTACCCATTTGGTAAGCCACGCAAAATCATGACGTGAGCTGGCTCCCTTCAGACCAGGGCCTACTACACGCTCATCTGTTACTGAGTGGCATTGCGCACAGTTGTTTTTAAAGATTGTTTCCCCCTTTGCAGCATCCCCGCCACCCGCTGCAGGAGCACCTGCCGCTGCTGTACTGTCCTGAGCTGAAACTAGATTTGGTACAACTAGCAGAGCCGCAATTAGAAAAGACAGAAGCGTTTTGGAGAGATTTGGGAAGGAAAAAAATCTGAAGTCCATTTGCAATGGTATATTCATAATTAACTATTCATTATTCTTCAACAGACAAAACTAGCTCACGATTCGTTATCCACAAAAGTATTTAGGCGATATTTTGCCCCCCAAACTTATTTATAATTTGTCTAATTTATGGTCATTTTTCACGCTCTCAGGCCTGAAAACGAGGTTTTCATTCAAAAGTATTTAACAAAAAAATACCATTTGCAGCTTCCCCGTTGAGGTGGACTACAAATGGTATTTTTCTACTAATTTTTTGATTGCCGGTGTCTGAAATAATGCAATCTAATTGGATGAGGTTCCGAGCGGATTCGAACCGCTGTACGAGGTTTTGCAGACCTCTGCCTAGCCACTCGGCCACGGAACCTTGTAAGGTAACTGCCAGTCGCCGGGACTGGCAGTTAAACCGGGTGCAAAAGTATCAAATTTTTTGTCTGTAAGACATTAATCCGTTACTTTTTTCCTTTTTTCTCGCTTTCCTCCATTTGTTCCTTCAATGCAGAAAGAACACTCAGATCTCCGAAAGTTGATTTTTCTGCTTCTTTCGGTGTGGTATCAGCAGGTGCTTTGTTACCACTTCTTGGAGATTTATCCTCTTTTTTCTCTTCTACAGGAGCAGACTTCACTTTTGAGTGTGAAAGAACAATTTTCTTCTCGTCTTTCAGAAATTCAAGAACTGTGAAATCAAGGCTTTCACCTACTTCTGCAACTGTACCATCTTCTTTTGTCAGGTTTTTGATTGCAGATACACCCTCGATTCCGTAAGGAAGTTCAAGCGTTGCAAACTTATCACCTTTGGCAACGATGGTAGATTTATGTACTGAGCCTACTTCAAAAATTGTTTCGAAAGTATCCCATGGATTTTCTTCAAGCTGTTTGTGACCCAAAGCCAGACGACGGTTTTCAGCGTCAAGTTCAAGAACAACCACTTCCAGTTCATCGCTTACTTTCACGAAATCGGAAGGATGCTTGATCTTTTTCGTCCAGGAAAGGTCAGAAACGTGTACTAAGCCATCAATACCTTCTTCCAGCTCGATGAACAAGCCAAAATTGGTAAGGTTACGTACAACACCTTTGTGACGGGTTCCTACTGCATATTTCTCTTTCAGGGAAGCCTGAGTCCAAGGATCCTCGGTAAGCTGCTTGATGCCCAAGGACATTTTGCGTTCCTGACGATCCAGCGTCAATACTACTGCATTGATTTCATCACCTACTGTCATAAACTCCTGCGGATTGCGCAGATGCTGTGACCAAGACATTTCAGACACGTGGATCAGACCTTCAACACCTGGTTTGATTTCAAGGAATGCACCATAATCAGCCACATTGACGATACGTCCTGTAACTTTCGATCCAACCTGGATTTCTTCGTCCAGTGAATCCCATGGATGCGACTGAAGTTGTTTCAAGCCGAGAGAGATACGTTTTTTCTCTTCGTCGAAATCCAATACAACCACATTGAGTTTCTGATCCAAAGCCAGCAGGTCGGACGGATGGTTGATACGGCCCCACGAAATATCTGTAATGTGAAGAAGTCCGTCAACACCACCAAGGTCGATGAACACACCAAAGTTGGTCATGTTCTTGATCACACCTTCGAGTACCTGACCTTTTTCAAGGTTGTTCAGGATTTGCTGACGTTGTGCTTCCAGATCTTTTTCGATCAGGACTTTGTGAGATACAACCACGTTATCATTTGCGTAGTTGATCTTAACGACTTTAACCTCCATGCGTTTTCCAACGAAAATGTCGAAATCACGGATCGGTTTAACGTCGATCTGAGAACCTGGCAAGAACGCCTCGATTCCGAATATATCAACGATAAGACCACCTTTGGTCCTTCTTTTGACATTAGCATCGATCACAACATCCTCATCAAACGATTTCTGAATGTTATCCCATGCAGTAATTACTTTCGCTTTTTTACGGGACAATACCAGCTGACCTTGTGCATCCTCCTGGTTTTCCACGTAAACTTCCACTTCATCCCCGATTTTCATTCCCGGCAAATCGCGGAATTCGTTGAATGAAACGATACCGTCGGATTTGAAACCGATGTTCAGGATTACTTCACGGTCTGTTATTCCCACAACAACACCTTTTACAACCTCTTTTTCCTGAACAGGGGAAAGGGTTGTCTCATACATTTGTTCAAGGTTCCGGCGATCGGAGGATGAATACCCTGTACCGAAACCTTTGTCTTCTGCCTTATCCCAATCGAAATCGGGAAATACTTGATTTTGGTTTTCCTTTGACATAAATAGGAATTGCTGCTCTTTGATACATCAGCTCACGAGCTAAATAGCTGAAAATAAGTTAAACAAGAACTTTTTACAAAAAATAGAGCGCAAAGGTACATGTTTTCCAATTTAAATCCCGAATGCTCCGGATTTAATTGAAGGCAAAAATCAGACAAGAAAGGAGTAAGGACTTCCCGGGAGGTGAACGTTAGTAGGTTCTTTCCTTTGATCCCAGGTAGGGTAGCCAGATATCATCAGCCAATCCTGAAAAATCTCTGATGAACATGAGGAAAGAGGGCCGGAAAGGACGTTGGCGGAGAGGCATTCCAATTTCTTCGGGAGTATGGTCGCCTTTTCTCGAATTGCAGCGTTTGCAGGCAGTTGCGAGATTGTCCCAGGTTGTTTTGCCGCCCCGGGATTTCGGGATAACGTGGTCGAGGGTAAGATTGTCGTGAGTTCCGCAATACTGACACCGGTTTCCGTCCCGCTTGAAGAGGTTTTGCCTGGTCATCACCACGCCCCTGTATGGAATATGTATGTAGCGGTGCAAGCGTATGACCACAGGCATCGGGTAGCGGTCGTTAACTGTCCTGAGATGCTCGCCCGGAGATTCGGCCAGCATTTCAGCTTTGTTCATGTATACTAACAAAAATGCTTTTGGAACTGTGCAAACACTTAACGCACTATAATCTTGATTAAGAACAAGTACCTTACCCATGAGCCTTGAGGTAGTTAGTTCTCACAATATACTAACTTCTGTGCGAAAAGAACGCTATCAGATTTCCTATTATTGCGAAAATTAGACTGAAGCTCAGGAACATGCAGCTGATCTCACAAAGTGTAAAGTGCATCTGCAGGCAGAGAAATGATCAGTAATTTACCCGGTCCGTTTCTCTTTTTACATCCCGTTCTTTGATCGTTTCCCGCTTGTCGTACAATTTTTTCCCTTTCGCCAATGCAATGTGCAACTTGGCAAAACCACGGTCGCTGGTGAACATGCGAACCGGGATGATCGTCAATCCCTGGTCTTTCAGCTTCTCCTGCAGTTTTCTCCGCTCGCGTTTGGTGATCAGCAGCTTTCTGTCACGCATTGGGTCGTGGTTGTAGTGCGTACCTTCGGTATATGGGGAAATGTGCAGGCTGCGAACATATAGCTCATCATCCATGAAAAGGCAATATGCATCCTGAAAGTTAACTTTACCCTGCCTGATAGATTTGATCTCCGTGCCGGTCAGCACAATGCCTGTGGTAAATTCTTCCAGAAAAAAGTACTCGAAGGAAGCCCTGCGGTTACGGATATCTACTTTTTTGACTATTTTTTCAGACATAGCTAAACTCGATTTAAAAGAGGGTAAAATTAAGTTTTTGTTAAAACTATACCAATCCGGACAATGAACTACCTTTTTACAATCCTGACAATCCTTTTTCTGGTATCTTCTCCTGATCTCCACGCCCAAAATGCGGAGACTGACATACGACATGTCGTAGACAAACTCTTTGACGGCATGCGCAGGGGCGATTCATCCATGGTAAGCAATGTATTTGCAGCAGGCGCTACCCTGCAAAGCATTTCTGCAGATAAACCAGGACAGGCAGCCCTGCATGCCGAGTCGGTAGACGCATTTATAAAAGCGGTGGGAACGCCGCATGCAAAGCAATGGGATGAGCGCATTTACAACGTAAAGCTACTTACAGACGGACCTATGGCTGTGGTGTGGGCACCTTACAAATTCTATCTTGGAGGAACATTCTCACATTGCGGTGTTAATGTATTTACACTTTTACAAAACGGAAACCAATGGAAGATAACCGGCATTACGGACACCCGGCGCAAAGACAATTGCCAATGATCTAGAATCGCACCATTTGTTTCCAGGTGCCTTTCATCCGGTTGTATTTGATTGTGCTCGGCAGTGCTTTCCACCAGTATTTGTTTACCTCTACTGCAAATGAGGGCTGCATATAGCAATTGATCGCACAACCTTCACATGCCGGCAGCTTTCCTTCGAGCGCCACCAGCTTTTGTACTTCGTCGGAGTGGTACAGGTTAAAGAGGTCGCCATCAATCGCAAAATCCTTCATGCCCAGATGATAACAAGGCAGGATCAACTTGTTTTCTGGAGAAATTACAATGGTTGTGCTGGCAGCTTTACATACCGGATTATCAACATGATTGCCGCCGTCAATCCGGAGCTGAATGAATGCTTCGTTGAGGTAAATGTTTTTTTGGCGGGCCCACCATGCCAGCTTGTCCAGTGACTCTTTGGAGAGAGCGGATCCCACCTGATTGTATTCAAAAACAGGATTAAGAATCAGCACAAGATTATTAGGCAGACATACATCCCGCCAGAGCTGCTCGATTTGTTCTATATTATTTTCAAAAACAGTGAAAATGATGTCAGGACGCTCACCCAATGCACGGGCCACCTCAATCGACTCCATGACTTTATCGAAGCATTTTACCCCGCGCGACTGATCATGCTCATCGCGGTCAGGAGAGTCGAGCGAAAAATGCAGCATATCTATCAACCCGCTGAGCTTTTCCGCATTCTTCGGGTATAGCAGACCATTGCTGGTTACCGTAGTGATCATTCCCTGGGCTTTGGCTTCTTGCAGCAATGCAGGGAGCTCCCGGTGCAGCAGCGGCTCGCCACCGGTAAAGTCAATGACTTTTACCCCGAGCTTTTTCAGGTCCCGGAGGTTCTGTTTCAGATTTTCTACCGTAATGTAGGGCGAAGGTTTTTCCCAAATGTCGCAGAAGCTGCATGAAGCATTACAACGGTACGTAACGTAGTAATTGCAAAGTACCGGGTGGGAAACCAGACGCATATTATCGGAGCATGTTGAGCAGACTTGTAAGTTTATCCTTCAAATCTTTCCGGTCAACGATGAAGTCGAGGAAACCATGTTCCAGAACGAACTCCGCACTTTGAAATCCTTTGGGAAGATCTTTCCCGATGGTTTCACGAATAACCCTTGGTCCGGCAAAACCGATGAGTGCTTCGGGTTCAGAAATGTTAAAATCGCCGAGCATTGCATAGGATGCTGTTACACCACCTGTGGTAGGATCCGTCAGCAATGAAATATAGGGTACACCGGCATCAGAGAGCTGTGCCAGCCTGGCCGAGGTTTTTGCCATTTGCATGAGTGAAAAACCCGCCTCCATCATCCGGGCACCGCCGGACTTGGAAATCATCAGGAAAGGGATTTTTCTTTCAATCGCATAAGAGATTGCCCGTGCGATTTTTTCACCCACAACCGAGCCCATTGAGCCGCCTATAAAGTTGAAATCCATACAGGCTATTACAATATCGAGCTCGTTCATCTTGCCATGTCCTGTCCGTACGGCATCTTTGAGCCCGGTCTTGGCCATCGTGGACTTGATCCTGTCAGGATATGCTTTTGTATCAACAAAGTGCAGCGGATCGCCTGAGGTAAGATTAGGGTCCAGCTCTATAAATTCGTTATCGTCAAAGAGCAAGCTAAAGTACACATCGGAGCCTACTTTTTCATGGTAGTTACAATGCGGACATGTATATGCATTTTGCTTATGTTCTCTGGTGGGAGTGATTTTCTTGCAATTAGAACACTGGTACCATAGTCCGTCCGGCGCCTCGCGCTTCATCTCGGTGGGCGTGTTGATACCTTTCTCTTTCCTTATAAACCAGGACATAAAGTTTAGTGAGGTTAATGCGTCAAAGGCTTTAAACAGCGGCCTTTTATTCCAGTTTCATGATGAACTAAGTTTCAAATATAGTAATAATTGCATTCGTAATAAGAAATACAATCCTGCCTTCAAAAAAGTACCGGAACATGGCAGACAAGTCACCGGGGGAACAATTTCTCTTTTATTTTGTTGTTTGACCAATGCATTCAGAACCCGGATCCACTACCGCAGTTCTCCGAATTATCTCACATGAATCTATCTACTGCCCCTATCGTGATCATCGCAGGCACAAATCGTCCCGGTTCGATGTCGCGGAAAATAGCCGATTATTATCAAGGAATCCTCCACCAGCTCAATGCACCAAGCATCATACTCGACCTGGTTGATCTGCCACATGACTTTACGGTTTCGGCTATGTACGAAAACTCCGGCAAGAATGAGGCTTTCAATGCTTTGAAGTCGCTGCTGGAACAGACAGACAAGTTTGTTTTTATCGTACCGGAATATAATGGGTCTTACCCGGGAGTTTTGAAGGCTTTTATTGACGGGCTGCCTTATCCGAACAGTTTTACAAACAAAAAGGCCGCACTGGTGGGTATTTCATCAAACATGCAGGGCGCCGCCATCGCGCTCAGCCACCTCAATGATGTGTTCAGCTACCTGGGAATGAATACGCTGGCAATGAGGATCAAGCTTTCGCAAATCCGCTCGCATTATAGTGAGCATACGATTACAAATCCATTGTACCGCGAGCTGCTCGAAATCCAGGCTGGTCAGATTATTCATTTTTAATGCAAAAAGGGAGCTCTTGCTCCCTTTTCTGCTATTTAAGCCAATGCTGTTCCATTTCTCCGGCTGGTATCGCAGGCCTTTTCCAAAGCTCTACCTGACTTCTCCTGAATGCTGGTCCTTCCAGATCAGGAAACTTCACAAGTCCGTCCTTAAATGATTTAACCATCATTTCAATGCGATGAAGCTCCTCGTCCCAGGAGTCCTCCTGCGGTTGCAGCTCGGTTACTGAAATATTTACCGAATGTGGCACAGGGGTTACAGCTTCATCTTCAAGAAGTAGCTCCACCATGCCGGTATGAGTAACTTCTTCCATTTCCGATGCCAGTACCAGTTCCTCCTCTTTCACAGGCACAGGTATCACGACTTCTTCTCTTACGGGCACATGCTTCACTTCCTCTTTAAATGAGTTTTTAAGAGAAATACCGGGAATAGGTGATTCTATGCTGTCAAAACCTGCCGCTACAATAGTAACGCGGAGTTTTTCACCCAATGAATCATCGGTAATGGTACCTAGCTTAAACATCCGGGCTTCTCCCCCAACCTGCGAAAGCACATATTGCCAGATTTCTTTCTGCTCTTTCATCGTAGCCTCTTTCTTCTTGCTCGTAGCAAGCGTGACAAGAATACGTTTGGCACCGCGGATATCCCGGTCATTCAGCAAAGGTGAGTCAAGCGCTTCTTTAATGGCTACCTGGGCGCGGTCTGTACCCGTCGCCTCGGAAGTACCCATCACAGACTGACCTGCGCTTTTCAGTACTTTTTCAACATCCTTGAAGTCAGTGTTGATATTACCATTGGTAGTGATAATTTCGGAAATACTCTTGACTGCATTGAGCAGAATGCCATCGGCTTCGGCAAATGCCTGGGTCAACGTCATATCTTCATACAATTCTTCCAGTTTGTCATTCAAAACCACAAGAACTGTATCGCTGTATTCTTTTAATTGCTCAATACCTTCCAGCGCCTGCTCCTTTTTATCAAGACCTTCCCAGGTGTAAGGTGCTGTAACCACGGCTACGGTAAGCTTACCCATTTCTTTGGCAAGCTGCGCAATAACCGGGGCTGCACCAGTACCTGTACCACCGCCCATACCGGCTGTGATAAATACCATCTGGGTTGTTCCTCCCAGCAAACCTTTGATTTCTTCGATTGTTTCAAGTGCTGCTTCCTTGCCTTTGGTGGCATCGGTACCCGCTCCTAACCCTTGCGTAAGCATAGCACCCAGCTGGATCCTCACTGGTACAGGACTATTGGCCAGCGCCTGTCTGTCTGTGTTACAAACTGCAAATTCTACATCCTTGATCTTTTTTTCATACATGTAGTTTACAGCATTGCTGCCTCCCCCGCCTACTCCGATTACCTTGATAATGGCGGGCTCTGTCCTGCCCCCATTGGGTTGCTCCTTGGTAATTTCTTTCACAATGTAGTCCTGATCTAAAGCGTGGAACAAACTTGAATCCATATTTTTTAATGTTGATAGTGCACGTTGATTTTCAGTAATCCCCTAAGCTATCATCTTTCTTACCAATCATACTGCTGATGTTGTCCCAGAAAGTACCATTCTTTTTCACAGGTTCCTTTACCTCTTTCACAGGATCTTTTTGCTGGACGAGATTGCCGGTGTTAAATGCGGTCACAGGTCTGCATACCGACCTGATCCGGGGATCGATCGATTTCAGCCCGGCCAGCGCGAGCCCGATGGCCGTGCTGAAGGAAGCATTGCTCACTGCGTCCGCTTTGGCTGTACGTTCCAGGTTTTCAGGATATCCCACCCGCACCGACATGCCCGTGATCCTGGCAAAAAGATTTTCAATATTTTCAATATTGGCAGATCCGCCTGTGAGCACAAGACCACCGATCAGCTTGTCGATGTATCCTGATTTTACGATTTCCGCATAAACCATTGCAGCAATCTCTTTCAGGCGTTCTTCAATAATCAGTGCTACGTTTTTCTTTAAAACATGCTTTGGCGGCCTTCCCGCAAGGAAGTTCACCAGAATCTCTATGTTCAAGGGAATTTCGGCCGATATGGCTGCGCCATATTCCTTTTTCAGATGCTCCGCATTTTCGGCCTGTATGCCGCAGCCGATAGCAAGGTCATTGGTAATGTGCCTGCCACCGATCGGAAAAGACGTGATATAGCGGATAATGCGATCGTGATAAATGACCAGATCCGTCGTATGATCACCAATGTCGACCATAGCGATCCCAGCCTTCATTTCATTGTCATTGAGCACTGCCAGGCTCGTTGCAAGCGGCCCGTACACCATTTTGTCGCATTTCAGTGCCTGGTCAGCATCTGCCAGACTTTTCCTTGTGCGCTGAATGGACTGCGTGTTACCGGATACCACCAGAAAGTTACCTCCCAGTTTAATGCCGGTTCTGCCTACAGGCTCCCGCACACCCATGGAATTGTCAACCGTAAACTCCATCGGCAGCACATGAAGTACGTCGTAGTTGGGCTCGATCCTGGCACGGTACATATCGTCCACAAGCTGGTCAACATCGCGCTGGGTAACTTCTTCGCCCGAGGATGCAGACGGACGGATTACTCCGTCACTTTGCGGGCTGATCTTGACATGTGAGCCTCCGAAGCTTACATTTACAACCCCGATATCAAGGTCGGACCGGGATGCAGTTTCGGCAAGTGCCTCGCGTATAGCAGTACCTACTTGTTTTATATTTTCAACAGATCCATTCACTACAGCTCCCGCGGGTACGGGAACTTCACTGAAACCTAGAATTTCTATATTGCTCTGACGAGAACCGGAAGGGGCACCCTGGGCAGCAATGACGGCGATTTTGGTACTACCAATGTCAACCCCGACTACAATCTTTTCGTGTGCCATACCTCTATGGTGAATACTATTCACAAACTATTTGATCCTGAAACTTAACATTTATTCTTTTGTACCTGCCCCAATCCCGACTCAGAACCTTATTGTAAAAAGTCCGCAGCTTCCAGAATTTGGCCTGGTATGCATCGGCCTTTCCGAACTCTATCACCTGATCTCCCAAAACCGTCATCAGGCTGATTTCACCATCCCTGTCCACGATCAGCTCAGACACTTGTGCCCGCCAGAATGGATCCTCGTTCAGGTACTTGAGCAGCTCCATCAGAGAAGCTCCTTCCCCGGATTTCAGATTTTCAGGATTGTTAAAATAGGGCCCTGAAACAAGGAGCGTGCGGGCTGAATAGCTGTCCGATAATGGAAAAAAAACGCCCTCGTCACTGATATAGTATCCCGACGTGTTGCGTACTTCCCCGTTTACCGAACTGTTAATCCATCGCGCAAGCGGCTTTTCCTGCTCTACCTCAATCACAACGTCACCCCTAAGATCGCGAAATATCTGACACTTTTTTATCAACTTACTTCGACGAACTCTTCGTTCCAGTTCGTGAAGCTCCACATCATTCAGCCGGCTGCCCATCAGCGGGTCGCCGCCGTTTTCAGTGACCAGCATACGTACATCCATCTGATTCAAAAACCGGGTACCTGAGTCGCCCTGAATCGAAATTACCAGATTGTTACACCGCTGGCTGCCAAGCTTATTTTCGGCCATTCCTATCCCTGCAATTGGCAAAATCAGCCACAAACTGCGTTTCAACAAAAGCCATGGATAGTCAAATTTACGTAACATCTCAGTAATATTAAAAACGCTATTGCTAATTATTCGTAAATGAACTGGCAAGCAAGTCTTTAATCGGAGTAACCAAAGTATCAATGTCTCCGGCACCTATTGTCACGACAATATCAGTCTCCTGACTGCGCAAAATATCCAGGATCTCATCTCTGGCTACAAGCCTTTTATCATCAATCAAAACCTTATCAAGCAGCATTTCGGAAGTGATTCCTTCAATGGGCAGTTCACGGGCCGGATAGATATCCATCAGAAGAAGCCTGTCTGCCAGTGAGAGACTTTGACCAAAACCATCTGCAAAGTCACGCGTTCTTGTAAAAAGATGAGGCTGGAAAATGGCTGTAATGTGCCGCCCCGGATACAAACCCTTGACAGAAGTAAGGAATGCTTCAATTTCGGATGGGTGATGGGCATAGTCATCAATATAAACGTGTGCCTCATCCTCGACCTGGTACTCAAAACGCCTTTTCACGCCCTTATAGCTTTCCAGCGCATTCCTGACCTGTTTACCTGCAACACCCAGGTACAGCGCCACCGCACTGGCTGCTATCGCATTTTCAATATTGTGGTACCCGGGTATACTCATCCGGATGCCCTCAATTGTACCATCCGGATATATCAGGTCAAATACAAATCTGGACTGGTCAATACGGATGCCGGCAGCACGGTAGTCACCTTCGTTCAGGCCATACGTCTGCACCTTTGCCTTGGCCGCATTGGCTATTTCAAGCCCTGCTCTCATAAACAGGATCCCGTCCTCGTCAATCTGACCCACATACTCGCGAAATGATTCCAGCACGGCACTATGTTCTCCATAGATATCGAGATGATCTGCGTCCGTAGAGGTCACAATGCCTATTTCCGGAAATAAAGTCAGAAAAGAACGGTCAAATTCGTCGGCTTCCACCACGCAGAAAACGGACTCAAGCTCATCCGTAGGCTCGTTCAGCAGGAGATTGGTCCCATAATTTTGTGTAATACCGCCCAGAAATGCGGTACTGTTAACCCCGGCATGCCGGAGGATATGTGCTACAAGGGACGAAGTAGTCGTTTTTCCATGTGTTCCTGCCACACCTATCGTTCTCAGATTCCGCGTCAGTAAACCGAGTACCTGCGACCTTTTCAGGATCATAAAATTATTGTCCCTGAAAAAATTCATCTGAACATGCTTCACCGGTACGGCCGGCGTATAAATCACGAGGGTTTCATCCGGATTTTCACGAAATGCCTGCGGTATGGTTTCAATTGCATCATTCAAGGTGACTTCTATGCCCTCCTGCTCCAATGCACCTACCAGTGGTGTCATCGTTTTGTCGTAACCCGCAAGATGAAATCCATTGGCATTGAACCACCGCGCAAGTGCACTCATGCCGATGCCACCGATGCCGACAAAGTATATGTTTTTCCAATTTGTGAGGGACGACGACATACTGCTCTTTTTATTAGTTAATCAACTTCAATACTTCCAAAGCAATATCCCGTGCTGCGGAAGGTTTCGCCAGTTTGCTGATATTTTCCTTTAATCGCTGCTGCCTGGCCGGGTCCTGCAAAAGCCCGATTGCCTTGCTTACCAACGTTTTCCGGGCTTGCCCGTCTTCAATCAAAATTGCCGCCTTCTCCTGCACCAGGGCCTCCGCATTCTTAGTCTGGTGATCTTCTGAGGCATAAGGATAAGGAACAAGGATTGCCGGCTTCGCTGCCAGGCATAATTCAGACACCGACAGCGCGCCTGCACGCGATACGACTACGTCAGCAATCGCGTATGCCAGGTCCATCTGGTATATAAAGTCAAAAACACGTACCTGATCATTCCCGGAGAATGCTGCCGTGATCCCGGCCTTCTCAGCGAAGTCCTTACCGGTTTGCCAGATCACCTGGTAACCCGAACTTACAAGCTCTCCAATGCCTGCATTAATGCTTTCATTGATAGAGCGCGCCCCCAGGCTGCCACCCATTACAAACAGCGTTTGCCGGTTAGGATCGAGCTTAAAGTATTCGAGTGCCTGGGCTTTTTTGGTGGAAATATCAATAATATCATTGCGCACCGGGTTACCCAGTACGGCAAGCTTTTGCTCAGGAAAAAAGGCCTGCATTCCCGGGTATGCAACACAAATCTTCCTGGCTTTTCTGGCCAGGAGCTTGTTGGTAATGCCCGCATAGGAATTCTGCTCCTGGATAAGAGTAGGAATGCCTGCCAGAGAGGCCATCATCAGCAAAGGACCGCTTGCAAAGCCACCAACTCCCACGGCAGCGTCAGGCCGGAAGTCGCGGATAATTTGTCTTGCTTTGGAAAGACTTTTAAACAACTTGACTGGAAAAGCCAGGTTGGAAGGAGATAAAGATCTTTTTATTCCCACGATAGGCAAGCCCACGATCTCATATCCTGCACGGGGGACTTTCTCCATTTCCATTTTCCCCAAAGCTCCTACAAACAAAACCTCGAGGTCGGGTTCCAGCTGCTGTAAGGCAGTGGCAATCGCAATAGCAGGATAAATATGACCACCGGTGCCTCCACCGCTGATAATGACGCGTTTCGGCATTGACTAAATTCTTTTTTCTTCAACAATCTCTCCCCGGCTCACACTCAGGATCATCCCCATGGATATACCTGTAAAAATCAGGGACGTTCCTCCCTGACTGAAAAACGGAAGTGTTTGCCCGGTTACCGGTACCAGCCCTACCGTAACAGCCATAGCCGAAAATGCCTGACTCACGATGACAAACGTCAATCCGGCAGATAGCAGCCCTCCAAATGGCCTCTTCGTGGCTTCAATGGCTTTGAGACCGCGATAGAGCAGTATGAGGTACAAAACAATCAGGAAAGATCCGCCCAGCGTACCATATTCTTCCACGGCCACGGCAAAGATGAAATCTTTCTGTGGTTCAGGCAGAAAGCGGCGCTGGCGGCTTTTTGCCACTCCTTCTCCATATAATCCGCCCCTGGCCATCGCCATATAGGATTGCTGTGACTGGTAC
Source organism: Dyadobacter sandarakinus (assembly GCF_016894445.1). Taxonomy (NCBI): domain Bacteria; kingdom Pseudomonadati; phylum Bacteroidota; class Cytophagia; order Cytophagales; family Spirosomataceae; genus Dyadobacter; species Dyadobacter sandarakinus. Next base: position 4,986,390 of record NZ_CP056775.1, on the reverse strand, counting down.
ACTACCACATCATTGTCAAGGAAAGTGGCAATCCTGCTCTGAGCTGTGCCGGAACGCTGTGTTTTTTTAAGTAAAATAGCGCACGCGGCAAAGAAGACCAGTCCAAGCATAGTAAACAGCAGGTACTGGACAGGTACTTTTCCTACAAACATCAGCATAAAGCATATTCCTGCCAGCATAACCGCGGTAGATACATTGCTGCTGAAAATCAGGCCACAAACGAGCGCTACCAGAGCCAGGGGTTCAAGAAGCAGTTCGCGGGTATTCCAGCCACCTTTGATATGGCGTGCAAGGATCAAGGATAAGTGGGCAATCAGGGCGACTTTGGCCCATTCCGAAGGTTGAAACCGCTGACCAATCACCGGGATCTCGATCCAGCGTGCGGCTTCATTGACCGAGGTACCAAAAAAAAGTGTAAAGAGCAGCAGCAGGATTGAGCTCCAAAGTGCCAGCCGGGTAACATATACAAACTTGATGTAGGGTATCTTATGCACGAAGTACATGACCACCAGTGAAATAATGCATAACAGCACATGTTTATACAGGAAGTACTCCGTATTACCGCCCATCTGGCTGTAAGCATCTTTGACACTCGCGCTGTACACCACTACCACACTCCAGAAAAGCATGACAATGCAGGTACCCCAGATCCAGGGGTCACCTTTGAGGTTTTTGATAAACCATACCTGCGTATCTTCCCTGAGCTTTTGTAAAAAATTCATTCTGTATCCTCAACTAGCCTTATTCCCCGATCATACTCCGGACAGCAGCCTTAAACTGATCACCCCGGTCTTCATAATTCTTAAAAAGATCAAAACTGGCACAGGCGGGCGAAAGCAGCACGATATCACCGGGATTGCTCCATTCTCTGGCCTTGCGTACCGCATCCTGTATGTCCTGTGTAGGATAAATTTCAGAAACTATTCCTGAAAAGTAATCCCGCAGCTTGTCAATTTTTTTACCCAGAATGATAAGCCCTTTCACTTTATCCTGCACCATATCCCTGATCTGGTCATAGTCGTTCCCTTTATCCACTCCTCCTGCAATCAGGATCACCGGCTTGTCAAAACTTCCCAATGCATAATATACGGAATCGACGTTCGTCGCTTTCGAATCGTTAATGTATGTGACACCAGCACTTACAGCTACTTCTTCCAGCCGGTGCGGAGCATTTTTGAAGGATTTCATTCCTTCCTGTATCACATTTTCTTCAATACCTACCAGCATGGCAGCGGAGATGGCAGCCAGTGCATTGATCGCATTATGCGGACCTTTGACCGGTAGTTCTGAAAATGATTGTTCAAATTTTCTTCCCTGTATCTGACTGATCAGTGTGTTGCCGGAAAGATAAGATCCCGCCTGCACCTCATGCTCAATGGATATAGCTACCGGCTCGGGCTGGACAGCCCTTTTTTCCAGCTCTTTTTTTATGACGTCGCTTCCGTCAAAGTAAATGAGGAAATCGTCCGGAGTCTGGTTGCGTATGATGTTGAATTTGGAATCCACATAGTTCTGGAATTCGTAGCCGTAACGATCCAGGTGATCGGGCGTAATGTTCAACAGAATGGAGATATAAGGCCTGAACTTGTCAATATTGTCCAGCTGAAAGCTGCTGACTTCCAGCACGTAGTGGTCAAAATGCTGCTCAGCTACCTGCCAGGCAAAGCTGTCCCCGACATTTCCCGCCAATCCTACCTGCAACCCGGCAGTTTTCAGCAAATGGTAAGTCAGTAAAGTAGTGGTAGTTTTTCCATTGCTTCCGGTGATGGCAATCAGCCTGGCATTGGTGTACCTTGATGCAAATTCTATTTCTGATATTACCGGAGTACCTTTATCCAGCAGTGCCCGAACCAGGGGTACACTGTCGGGAATACCCGGACTTTTGATAACAAGGTCACTTTCAAGTATTCTTGCCGGTGAATGTCCGCCCTGCTCGAAAAAGATTTCCCGCTCGTCCAATATCGCTAGGTACTTATCGCTGATCGGCCCGGAGTCTGACAAGAAAACCTCAAAACCCTGCGCAGCAGCCAAAATAGCTGCTCCTACTCCGCTTTCACCTCCACCAAGAATTGTAACCTTATTTTGCACCGAATAATGGTTAAAGTTGATATGCCCGAAACAATACGAAGGTATGCGTTTTCCGTAAAAAAAGTTACCCTGCGGTAGGTCCGGCCAAATAAAAAGAGGCTGCCGGGCAGCCTCTTTCTTATAATCTTCTTTAAACCTGGTCTACGGTAGGATGATCTTTTTAAAAACAGCACCAATTACTTCTGCCCATCAGACCAGCTACATTCCCTTGGGACTAAACGTTTGAAGTTCCTGAATGCAGGTAAGCTAAAATTAATTGGAAATCAGAAGGAATAAAGAAACCCTATGCTTAGTGCCTGGGCAAACTGTATTCTGTCACTCTGGTCCTCATCATAAACCAGTATTGCACCCAGATTGACATTGACGTACTTATTGATCTTTGCAGTCAGCATGGCATCCAGCCGCTGATCGGCATTTAATGGATCGCGGAAGCTTGAATACATCAGGTACCGGAATTTCAGATTCACATTCTTTGCAATATCCTTGTCAAAATTAGCTACAAGCTGAATTAATGCCGCTTCGGTACGCACAGTCTTGCCGATAGGCACGCCATAATTCTTCTGATCGGGTGTATTTACATAAAGATCCTTGTCGGCTACGATTGTCTGGCGCAATGCACCAGGCGCGAAATCAAGAAAGAAGTACGGAACCGGACGAAACTCGATACCGACCGCCTCTGTGAGGTAAGCCGGTGAAAACAGACCCGACACCTTCCTTTTGATACTGATAGAATCACCGATTGTTTGGTAGTCGTAACCCGGGGCAAATTGCGACAGCAGGTTCAGGTTGGCAAACAGGCTCCATTTATGAGATAGCTCGCGATTGTATTTGGTATCAAAGAAAATGCGATCCAGGTTTTTGCGGCTTTGCTGGCCCTTGTTGCGTACTACCCCGTATTGCGACTGAAAATCATTTCGCCAGGCATTTTTACCTTGCTTCCTTTCACTTAATGCATTGAACATCAAGCCAACAGCTACGGAATTAACACCGCCGCCTGTCCAGTTTGAGCTGAATGATCCCTGATTAAGATTTGCTCCAAATTCCATTTTTTTCCAGACGGTATCTTTGGCAGCCTTGAATCTTGCAGCATTGATGGCATTGGTAAGGTCAACGGTGTTCTGCGCGTGTCCTGCCAGCGCGGCGGACATAAAAATAGCGCAAGCCAGAAGGACCGGCTTCAATTGTAAATTCATTCTCAATGGATTTTGTAAACTTTACAAGCATGGCCTGCCTCCTTCCGAATGAACAATCTGAGGAGACATAATGCTGTAAAAAAATGGCTTTGCGCTGTTAATTAACGCAATTTCCATCAATCCGAAAAAGGATTCTTAATTAAAATGAAGGGATTGAAAGTACTTTTTCCTGAGCTTCTCACGGCATCTCATCAGGCGCATTTTCACTGCACTTTCATTGATCTCAAAGATCTGCGCAATATCCCGGATGCTTTTGTTGTCGAGGTATTTCATGTAAAGCATGGCCCTTTCGTCGAGTTTGAGCTTGGTAAGCGCACTTCTCAGCATGTCGATACTCAGCTCTCCTTCATCCAGCATCAGGTCCTCTGACGCATCCTCAAACTCCGTCATGTCGCCATGGAGATTAATGATGTTTCTGCCCGAAATACGTACCTGATCCATGCACATGTTGTAAGTAATGGAATAAAGCCAGGTAGAGAACCGCGCACTTTGCCTGAAGGTGTCCAGCTTTTGGTGAAGCTTATAAAAAACCTCCTGGGTGAGATCCTGCGCCAGCACCGGATCCTTGATCAAAGTCAGGCATTTTTGGTGCACCTTTACAACATAGCGTTTGTAAAGCCGCTCGAAATGAGCATTGTCGCGGGAGGTAAGAAAAAGTCTGATCAGCTCTTCGTCAGACAGTGTACGACGTGTGGTGTGGGTAGAAGGTTCAATCATGCGTTTTCGGTAAGCGTGTGTAGTTTTCGTCTTACTTATTCCGTAAATATTAAAAAACAACGCCTGGTATACAAGTATATACCAGGCGTTTGTCGTTATTATTTTATTTTAAAAACTTATCCTCCGATAGCGATACGCTTAAAGGTCTTGACATTTAAACCCTTAGCTGTTTTCTCCAGCAACTGGCGGATTGTAAGTGATCCGTCTTTTACAAACTCCTGGTTCAGCAGCGTATTGTCTTTATAGAACTTCTGAAGTTTACCCTGAGCGATTTTCTCAAGCATGGCTTCCGGCTTGCCTTCTGCACGTGCCTGCTCTTTTCCAACTTCAATTTCACGCTCGATAGTAGCTGCATCAATACCATCTTTGTCAAGTGCGATCGGCTTCATGGCTGCAATCTGCATGGCAACATCTTTGCCCAGTTCACTTACATCCGCGTCGTTTGCACCTTCAAATGCTACCAGCACACCCAGTTTACCATTGGAGTGGATGTAAGGAACAACCTTGTCAGCTGTAACATTTTCATATGCAATGATTTCCAGCTTTTCGCCCAGCTTTCCAACCAGGTCAACGATGTGCTCGGACACAGGACGCCCGTCAGCCAAGGTAGCTGAAAGCAATGCTTCCTTATCGCTGATGTTATCCGAAACAGCTTTGTCAAGAATGCTTTGTGCAAGATTTTTAAAATCCTCGACATTGGATACAGGCTCTGTTTCACAAGCCAGGGCAATAAGCTTGCCGTTTGTTCCGTCTTCGCTGATTTTGATCAGTACAGTACCTTCGGAAACTGCATTGTCAGCACGTTTGGCTGCTACTTTCTGTCCTTGCTTACGGAGAATATCGACAGCTTTGTCAAAGTCACCATCAGCTTCCTGAAGTGCCTTTTTACAGTCCATCATGCCTGCGCCAGTCATCTGACGAAGTTTGTTTACATCTTGTGCAGTAATTGCCATGATTTGAATGAAATTATTTATAAATGAATTTGGAATGTTGTTGTTAAACCATGATGATCAAATGGTTAACAAATTAGTCCGCTCTGATCTAAAAAAACTGTAGCCCATAGCAAATTGGCTATGGGCTACTTTATCGTTCCAACAGGACCGGTTTTTACGCCAGTTCCCTATCGCCCTGATTACTCTTCATCACTTTCAGCTACTTCCACGCTGGCAGCCGCCTGAGGTGCAGCAGCAGCTTCTTCGCCGCCTTTGTCAACCTGGCGTTTTGCCTCTTCTTCTTCAACCAGACGCTGATCGTCTTTATCTTGTTTACGCTCCATCAGACCTTCTTCGATCGCTTTACCAACCGCCAGGGTAATCAATGAAATGGCTTTGTAAGCATCGTCATTGCTTGGGATCGGGAAATCAACCAGTTCAGGGTTGGAGTTGGTATCGCAGATTGCAAAAATAGGGATGTTCAATCTTTTTGCTTCTGCAACTGCAATGTGTTCACGTTTCACATCAACGATGAAAAGGGCTGCCGGAAGGCGAGTAAGGTCCGCTACACCACCCAGTACTCGTTCCAGTTTATCCTTTTCACGTGTAAGCATCAGGCGTTCTCTCTTCGCGATATTGCTAACCGTGGTTTCGTCTTTCAGCATCTTCTCGAGAGTCTGCATTTTTTTCAAAGACTTGCGAATCGTGCCAAAGTTTGTAAGCATACCACCCAGCCAGCGATCAGTAACGTAAGGCATCTTCAGACGTTTTGCCTCTTCGGTTACAATTTCCTGAGCTTGTTTCTTGGTAGCAACAAACATGATCTTACGTCCTGAACGAACGATCTGCTTCAATGCGGCTTCTGCATCATTAAGGCAGCTCAAAGTTTTATTCAGGTCAATGATGTGGATACCGTTCTTCTCCATAAATATATACGGAGCCATTTTCGGATCCCATTTACGGGTAAGGTGGCCAAAATGCACACCTGCATCCAATAGTTCTTTATACTCTATTTGTGCCATTGCCAAATTTTGTTTTAGAATAGTTTTTTCATTTACGCAGCACAGCACATCGGGCACGATAAGTACTGTCTGGACAAGTTTTGGTCATTTGTTGTCAGGTTTTGTCATGTATTGTCAAGTGTTGTTTAAAACTAAAAAAACAACAAATGACCACTCCTGACTACACTTGACTCTTTTGACTAAAAATGACCCCCTACTATTAACGTTTCGAGAACTGGAATCTGCGGCGGGCCTTAGCACGTCCGTATTTCTTACGCTCAACCATACGCGGGTCGCGGGTAAGGAATCCTTCTTTCTTCAATGGTCCGCGGAACTCAGCATTGTATTCAACCAGGGCACGGGAAACCGCCATACGGATTGCTTCCGCCTGACCTGAAATACCACCACCTCTTACGTTTACTTTAATGTCGTATCCATTACCTCCGCTGATCGTAGCGAAAGGCTGCTGAAGAACAATCTGGTGTACTTCAAATGGGAAATACTCTTTGTAATCGCGGCCGTTTACTTTGATATCTCCTTTGCCTGGCACCATGTAGATACGTGCCACAGCTGTTTTTCTTCTACCTATTGTGTTGATCACTTCCATGAATTACAATTGGATTTGCTTTGGTTGCTGTGCGCTGTGCGGGTGTTCTGCGGCAGCGTAAACAAACAGGTTTGTAAATAAACGACGTCCCAAACGGTTCTTTGGAAGCATGCCGCGTACGGCTTTCTCGATCACACGCTCAGGATGCTTTTCGAGCAACTCACGGGGAGTCTGAAAACGCTGACCTCCCGGGTAACCTGTGTGACGTACATAGATCTTGTCCGTCAGTTTTTTACCTGTCAACTTGATTTTATCGGCGTTGATAACGATAACGTTATCACCACAGTCAACATGCGGAGTGTAACTTGGCTTGTGTTTGCCTCTGATGATTTTCGCAATTTCACTGGCCAAACGGCCAAGAACTGCATCTTTAGCATCCACAACTATCCACTCCTTGTTCACTGTGTTTTTGTTCGCCGAGATGGTTTTGTAGCTTAACGTATCCACGATTAACAAAAAATTTGATTGATTTTCAATATTTTACACTGCAACAAGACAGTCCATTGGAAAATGGGAGTGCAAATATAGAGTTTAACAAATTGAATTACAAGTAAGTCCGGAAATTCGTACGAAAGGAAGCTACAAGGCCCTTTTTAGGTCAGGCACATTTGCGAAGCCCGTTTTATCCCGATATCTTGATCCAACCATCTATTCTGCTGCATGAAAATCTCCTTCATAGGCGCCGGAAACGTAGCCTGGCATCTGGCACAGGCCTTCGAAAATGCGGGGCACTGGATTTGCGAAGTATATAGCCGCAATCCCGATCATGCCCGGCTGCTTGCTTCCAGCCTGTATGATACCAACGTCCAGCCGGACCTCAACTTTTCAGAAAGTGAGGCCGAGCTGATCATCATCGCTGTATCCGACGACGCGATCGAGCATGTCATCGAGCAGATCGTACTTCCCGAGAATGCCATCCTGGCGCACACCTCGGGTACCCGCTCCCTGGCCGAATTTCAGAAGCTGGTTGAGGTATATAGTGACGTGTATGTGCATACCGGCGTATTTTATCCCTTACAAACATTCACAAAGGGAGTAGAGATGTACTACAGGGAAATTCCCTTCTGCATTGAATCCCGGAATGAGCTGATAGAAAGCCGGCTCATAAAGCTGGCAGAAAGCATCAGTGATTCCGTGACGCGCATGGACTCTGATGAGCGTTTTATCCTGCATGTAGGAGCCGTTTTTGCGAGCAACTTTACCAACTACCTGTTTACTGTTTCGCATAACCTCCTCGAACGCGAGCAGATCAGCTTTGAACTCCTCAAACCATTGATCCGGACTACCGTCAACAAAGTACTGCTGGCTGTCGACCCGGCTCCCGGCCAGACCGGGCCGGCACGCCGCGGTGATTGGAAAACAACATCCCGCCACCTCGAATACCTGCAGGAAACCAATCAAGACTGGATAGAAATTTACCGGGTCCTGACCGACAAAATCAGGGACTTCTACATTGCAAAATAGGCACCGCCATTTGTGCAGGGAAAAGTTCGCCTATATTTGCACGGTACACCAATATGATCCTGCATGAACCCAGAGCTGACCGAGCGCCTCGCACGAATTACTACTTTCATTTTTGACATTGACGGGGTGATGACGGACGGCAGTGTGATTGCACTGGAAACCGGTGAGCAACCCAGGACATTTAATGTGAAAGACGGCTATGGCATTAACCGCGCAGTGAAACTGGGATACCGCGTTGCTATTATTTCAGCTCAAAATCAGCTTGGTGTTCGCAAGAGGCTCGAATACCTTGGTGTGACAGACATTTTTATCGGCACCTCGCCGGACGGAAAGCTCCCTGTTTTCAAAGAATATCTGCAAAAAATGAATTTGTCGGAGGATGAGATCGTCTTCATGGGCGACGACCTGCCCGACTATGAAGTGATGCGCACCGGCGTCCTTGCAGCTTGTCCGGCCGACTCCTCCGAAGAAATCCTGGCGCTGGCAGATTATATTTCTCCAAAAAATGGCGGGCACGGCGCGGTCCGCGACCTTATTGAGCAGGTTATGAAAGTTCAGGGTAAATGGATGTCGTGGTTTGACTAAATCCTGACTGAGCAAAACGCACGCGTGGAAAAAAGACGTTACTTCCCCAATCTCAACGGAATACGCTGCATTGCTGCATTACTCGTGGTTGTACACCATCTTGAACAGGCCAAACATGCACTCGGTATTACCAACCTGTACGAGCAGCCTATTGTGCAGCATGCCGGCCGGCTGGGAGTCGGATTGTTCTTCGTTTTAAGCGGCTTCCTCATTACTTATCTGCTGCTCGACGAAAAATCCCGGTTTGGTAATGTGGATACGGGCAAGTTTTACCTGAGACGTATTTTCAGGATCTGGCCTGTTTACTTTGTAATCATTATCCTCTCCTTCTTTATTTTCCCGCATCTTGACCTGATGCATTATCCCGGCACAGCGCCGAAGCTGCACACGCATGCCGCCGAGCGACTGGGATTACTCTTTTTGGTTTTGCCCAACTATGCATTTGTCCTGTACGACCTTCCCTACTGGTGCGCCCAAACCTGGTCCATCGGTGTCGAAGAGCAATTTTATTACCTGTGGCCCTGGCTGATCAAATACCCGCGCAAAAGGCTGCTGATCTTCGTTTTCTTTCTTGCAGTGACAGCTTTGCTCCTTCTTTTGGGTTTGTATTACAGCGATGCCGGAGAAGATGCAAAATATGCGATGATCACAACATTTATCGGCCAGTTCAGGATCCAGACAATGGCACTCGGCGGAGTTTGCGCGTGGATCGTTTTCAAACAAAAGGACCGTTTTCTGAGTTTTATTTTCAGGAAAGATGTCCAATGGACTACCTACCTGATATTAGCCTTGCTGTTTTTTTCCGGCGTACACTTTACCGGCTTCCTGGAAGTATATGCCTTGTTTTTTGCATTCTTCGTGCTCAATGTCTCCTGTAACCCGGCTACGGTGATCAGCCTGGAAAACCCGGTCATGAACCACCTGGGAAAAATCTCCTATGGACTTTACATTTACCACGTAGCAGTCATTGTTCTGGTAATCAATATACTGAGCCGGGTGGCACCGCATTGGAGTACTGTACAGTACCAGGTTGTGCTGTATCTGCTTGCATTGGGGGGATCTGTCGGTGTAGCATCGCTCTCCTTTGCTTTTCTGGAAAAACCGCTGCTTGCATTCAAGGACCGCAAATTCGGAAGGTAAGCTTACTCCTCCCTGCTGATTCCGGGCAGTTCAGACATGGTGTAAAACTTCACCTGCTGCCTTGCCGCTTCTTTCAAAATTGCTTCAAGTAATGCTACATCAAAACCGTACTCGCCGGCCTGCGGTTTTTTGTGTAAAGGTTTGTGGCCAAAAAGCAGTAGCGCGTCTCCATTTTCACTGGCGGCTTGTATCGCCTCAGCGATTTCCGCTCCGGACAGTTGCTGATCCGTGTCAATCAGCAATGCATTTACTTCTTTTTGTTGGTCAAAATGGTAAAAAATACTTCTGATCAGCCGGGGCGCTACTGCATACCACTGAAATCCAAAAAGCCTTCTCTTTGAAACTGCCACATCCCGCAGTATGCTGAAACCTTTTGAAAACAGTACCGAGTCGACCTGTGCATTGTGGTTGCCGCCGGGATGTGCGTAGCTGCGCGGATGAAAACCTGCTGCTGCCAGGTAACCCAGACCAGGCGACAGCTCCTGCTCGGCATATTTAGCAGGTCCCAGGGCATTGATCAGCTCCGTAGATTTCCCATGAATTGACCCGTGAAAACCTATTTCATGGCCATCATTTTCCAGCTCCTGTAACTTGATCACCTGCTCCCGGGTGAGCGTATCCCCGCAGGTCACAAAGAAAGTTGCCCGGGCTCCATACTTCCGGAACAAGGGACGCAGGCTGTGCCATTCATGGATAAACTGATCGTCAAAAGAAATGGCGACTCCGGCATTCTGGCGGTCAATAGCCGGCTGACACGAAAACAGCATGCCTGCCAGGCTGATGCACACGGACATCAAAACGGTACGAAATGCTGGGTATGGAGCTGGATAGGGCAAATGTTAGTTTTTGATATGTTATTTTCGCTAAAATAATAGAAATGAAAATCCTTCACACGGCCGACTGGCACATTGGCAAGCGCCTCGACAGCTTTTCAAGGCTTGAAGAACAAAAGCTGGTCCTGGATGAAATATGTATGATTGCCGAATCGGAGGCAGTAGATGCTGTTGTCATTGCGGGTGACCTTTTTGATAATTTCAATCCCTCGTCCGAAGCTACCGAACTGTTGTACAGCACGCTGCACCGGCTTTCTGCAAACGGCAGCCGCGCGGTTATCGCCATTGCGGGCAACCATGATTCTCCCGAGCGTATTCAGGTACCCGATGCGCTCGCACGTGTGTGCGGGATCATATTTGTCGGTTTTCCCAATGCAGAAATAATCCCGTTTTGTACCCGTGAAAAGGTAGAGGTACTGCGTTCGGCCAAAGGTTTTATTGAATTAAAGCTCCCCAACACTCCTGTACCGCTCCGGATACTGCATACACCTTATGCCAACGAGCAGCGCCTGAAAGCATTTCTCGGTATGGAAGACTCAGAAGAAGCCTTACGGCTGCATTTGCAGGAGCACTGGCAGCAGCTCTCGGACCTGTACCTGGACGATCAGGGTTTCAATATGCTCATTACGCATTTGTATGTCATGAAAAATGGCGGCCCCATGCCCGAAGAGCCTGATGACGAGCGCCCTATCCTCCATGTAGGAGGAGCACAGGCGGTTTTTACCGAGAACTTCCCGAAAGCAGTTCATTACATTGCCCTCGGACATTTGCACCGATACCAGGTAGTAGACAAAAATCCGGCACCGGCGGTGTATTCCAGCAGTCCGCTTGCATATAGTTTTTCCGAAGCCAACCAGAACAAGTATGTGGTTATACTGGAGGCTAAGGCCGGCAGGCTGATAAACTACCAGCCAAGGCTGCTTGAAAGAGGCAAAAAGCTGAGACGAAAAAGCTTTGATGACATTGAGGAAGCTATCAGCTGGCTCGGCGAGCATCGCGATGATCTGATAGAGCTGACCATCGTGTCTGACAACTACCTGGAAGCAGCCGACAAGAAGCGGCTCAATGAAGCGCACTCCGGCATTGTACAGATCATACCACGGATCAAAAAAAGTGAGCTCGCTGAGGAAGTGGGCGACATTGACCTCTCGCTTAGTATGGAGAAGTTGTTCCAGGAATATTTTAAAACCAAAAACAAAGGCCAGGAACCATCCACAGGCTTGTTGTCGGTTTTCAGGGAAGTTTTGGGGACAGATGATGAGTAGCCCGGGCTGCATAATCAAAGCGGCCCGGGCTATGCAGATTATTTTTTGGCCTTGACCACCTCAATACCAAAGCGGCTCACCTGATCTTCTATCATACTTACAGAGATCAGGTTTCCATTGCGGTAAAAAATAAACTTCGGCGTACCGCGCAGCAAAATTTCATTGTCGCGGGTCAGCTGCGGGTAACGCGCAATCTGAATTGATTTGCGGTTTTGAGTTGCAGCGTAAATCGTTTTACCATCTTCACTGAAAGCAAAGTCGGAAAATGCCAGACTTCCTCTTTGTATCAGACCCTTGTACTCCATGGAGCGGGTAGCCAGGTATACTGCGCCTTCACTGCCTGTAACCACATAATCACCGGTTGGCGAGATCCTGAATATATTGGGATCCAGCGGATAACTGCCGTGCTGCGTATCATCCATGTGCAGCGAAATTGCTCCCTTACTGGTCAGTTCAAAATATTCCATGTCAATCGGACTGACGGATGTAGATATTGAAATGATTTTTTCCTGCCCTGGAACAAACCGGAGCCTGTCGCCCTCAAAATCGCCGTTTCCGTCAATATTGATACCCGTAGCCCTCGAATAAGTCCGGACCGGCTGTTCCCACCAGGGCGACGGCCTGACGGATGCAGCAATATATCCATGACCATTGGTAACAACGCACGGTGTGGAAAGACCCGTACTGATCGATTTTTTCAGGGTCAGTTTTTCAGCATCGTAAATGTATATCCACCCGTCGCTGCTGGGTACGTATACTTCCATTCCAAAGCTGTTATCGGCCACATCAATATTCCCTGCTGTACCCTGCAGACTGGTGCTCGCTACTTCTGTAAATGAGTCAATATCAATCAGCCGGAGTTTCCCGGCCCCGTTGTCGACCATGTACAGCTTGTTTCGTGTCGGGTGCATCACCACATCAAAGGGTGTAAAGAAAAACACCGAGCCGGCCGGATTGTCGACTTTCAATGAATTACTGTTACTGAAAAGTCCCTCGGTGGTTACTACCCGTACAAAGTAATAAGCCTGCGGCAGGAAAGGTGCGAGGGAGTCGGTCATTGTCAGCGTGTTGCTGTTGGCTGCGGAACCTACCAGCGTAACATTACTGGAGTTCTGCTCTTCGCTGCGATAAACTTCGTAGGTCTTGAAGTCTGCAGCGGTGTACTTGTTCCAGGTCAGGGCAACATTGGCGCCCTGCTTCACAGCACTCACCAGCTTTACGGCTTTGGGAGCATTGGTGGCCAGTTGAAAGGTAATTGTAGCGGTATACTTATCCTTATCTGTTGCGGTGACGGTGATCAGGTGAAGTCCTTTTGACAATGCTTTTGAAAAAGCAACATTTCCATTCTGATCGGGAGAGGACGTATGGAAAAGACCGTCGATACTGCTTTCCCATTTTACGGTAATATCACCAGGCGATGTGTCCTGGTCTTCCACATCCGCAGAAAAAGGGATTGATTCCCCTTCTGCAAAAGTAGCCGGCAATGCAGGAAGTACGAGCTTAATCTCGGGTGTTATGCCGGTACTGACCCCTTTTACAATGTAAACAAGCACATTAGTTAATGAATCTTTACGAACCGTACCCACCGACTTCCCGGAACCTACGCCCGACTGATTGGCAAATACCTCATAGGATCCCGGCTGAATTCCTTTCAGGAGCACGCTTCCGAATTCGTCAGTAACACCCTGAATGCTTTGGGGCTTGGTAAATACGTTTACATTTTTGGCTGCGCCGCCGAACCCGTCGGAGGAGTAAACCGTGACAAACATATCGCCGGTGGTAACACGTGGATCAATGGTTTTGCCACAACCAAAAAACAGGAGAGAGCAGGCAGCAAGTGCCAGCATGAGCCGGATAGAGTTAAAATGCATTTTAAAACAGAGGATTGGGTGAGTTTCTACTAAAAAGGCTATCCTGTCAGTACAGGATAGCCTTTCTTTATTGCAATAAATCAATGGTCAGCTTGCTCTCCGCAGCTTCGCTTCAATGGTCTGCTGGGTATGCGGTACGATGCGCAGGCGCTCTTTGGGGATCAATTTACCGGTATCAATACAAATGCCGTAAGTACCGTTTTTAATCCGGATCAGGGCATTTTCCAGCTGAACTGAATATTTCTGCAACCTTGCAGCCAGCTGGCTCAGATTTTCACGCTCACTTGCATCGGCACCATCTTCCACGAGCTTGGCGGCTCCTGCGGTAATGTCGGTGCCTGTATCATTCTTCTTGCTGAGTCCACCCTTGATATAATTAAGCTCACTCATAGTCGCTTCAAGTTTTCCACGTATGAGTTCTTCAAATTCCTTGAGTTCCTCTTCGGAATACCGGGTCCGTTCGTCTTGCATAGTCTTAGGTAATTTTATGAAGCTGTTAAGGAGCTAATTGAAATACAAAAATAGTACTATTTACCTTATTCTGAACAATATATTTAAGCGCTGACTTTCCCGCAGGAAAGTGCCCCGGATACCTGCTTACAAACAATAAAGCCACATCCCGGAGGGGAAATGGCTTCATTGTATGCATGATGCATGTTATTTGTAAAGTACCGATTTTACAGCTTCGGTCACCCGTTTTACACTTGGCAATACTTCCTCGATCAGTGTGGGAGCATATGGCAGCGGAACATCCCGGTTTGTGATCCGGATCACGGGAGCATCCAGGTAGTCAAATGCATGACGCTGAACATGATAGGTTACTTCTGTAGAGATTGAAGCCAGTGGCCATGCTTCTTCCACGATCACGCACCGGTTGGTTTTCTTTACCGATTCAACAACCGTCGCGTAGTCAATCGGACGAACAGTGCGGAGGTCAACTACCTCCACGTCAATGCCTTCTTTTTCCAGCTGCAACACTGCAGGCATCACCACCCGGGGGATCATTTTACCAAAAGAAACAATGGTAACATCCTTTCCCTGGCGCTTGATATCTGCTTTTCCCAGCGGGATCAGATATTCCTCTTCCGGAACCTGCATCTTGTCGCCGTACATGACCTCCGACTCCATGAAAATAACCGGGTTGTTATCGCGGATAGACGATTTCAGCAAGCCTTTGGCATCGTAGGGATTGGAAGGCACTACTACTTTCAGACCGGGTGTGTTGGCAAACCAGTTCTCAAAGTTCTGAGAGTGCTGCGCACCCAGCTGGCCGGCGTTTCCGGTTGGTCCGCGGAATACGATGGGGCAGCCATACTGCCCGCCCGACATCGACAGGATCTTGGCAGCACTATTGATAATCTGGTCAATCGCGACCAGTGAAAAGTTAAAGGTCATAAATTCCACGATCGGTCGAAGGCCGTTTCCGGCTGCACCGACAGCGATACCCGCAAAACCAAGCTCAGCGATAGGCGTGTCAATGACCCGCTCCGGACCGAATTCATCCAGCATTCCCTGGCTGGCCTTGTACGCGCCGTTGTACTCTGCAACTTCTTCACCCATCAAAAATATGCTCTTATCAAGGCGCATTTCTTCCGACATAGCGTCGCGAATGGCATCTCTGAATGCTATTTCTTTCATTCGTGATTTATAATTATTAATTCTTTGCAGAAACCAAAGCTGAAATCAGGCAGTAGATGTTGATTCGGGGCTTAGCGGTTACATAAAAGAGGTTATGTATACTTATTTGATATGATGAGGTAAAATTAGAGAAACAAGGTCAATTCTCAAATCTTTCCCGCAGCCTTTGCCCTAAAAGAAAAGGATACCTTCATAAAGTCAGGAAAGTGGTATCACGTCCACTTCCACCGACAATGAATGCTTTCCGTAACTGAAAATTATGCCTTTCAGCGGAGGCACATCGCTGTAATCGCGGCCCCATGCAGTGACAATATGCCGTTCACCGGGCACCATGTTATTGGTAGGATCAAAATCGCACCAGCCATAATCGGGAATGTAGACTGATATCCAGGCATGTGAGGCGTCGGACCCCTGCAACTTGGCCTTGCCGGGGGGCGGCAGGGTTTCGAGGTAGCCGCTCACATACCGGGCCGCAAAGCCGCAGCTCCGTATACACGCGATTGCAAGGTGTGAAAAGTCCTGACATACCCCTTTCCTGCTGGCCAGTACCTCACGCACAGGCGTGTTCACAGTTGTAAAGTGAGGCACAAACGCAAACTCGGTATAAATTTTCCTGCATAATGCATGTACCGCATCAAACAACAGGGTATGCTCTGCAAAACAGTCGCGGGCAAATCCGGCAATATCATCGTTCCACGTGACCAGCGGACTGGGCAGCATGTACTCCATGAGTGAAATGCGTAAGCTCCGGTCTGCCGCCACACGCTCCCTGGCTGCCGCGCAAGTCAGCTGCGACTGCCTGAACAGGGAGCCGGTACCCTCGCCCAGCCGCTCTACAATGCTTTCTGCCAGTACGGTCAGCTTCTTGTGGGGCGAGTGCAGTGAAAAGTAATGCACGGTATTACCATAAAAATCCGTCCGCTCCACAATCTGCGATGGCTCCGGCGTAACCGACATGCTGAAACTGCTGCAAAGCTGCCCGGGCAAAGTCCTTGGTGTAATGCAAAGCAGGCTCTGGTAATTGTTCACCGGCTCGGCATACTTGTATTCGGTTTTATGGAGCAGCCTATATTTCATCTTTTTCGTAATCCACCGGTTCAAAAAACGAATGCGGCATGGTGTGGGTAAAATAAAGATTGGTCAATGTAACCGACACAGACGAGATCAGCCCCGCTACTTCGGAAAGCAGGTTAAATAACTTTTCCCGCTCCATTTGTGCATTGTGCCTGGTCAGGTCCTGAATATTGGCCAGTTTGATCAGCGTAGAAGCCTGCAATACATGCTTCTGGGCCTCGTTGAGCCGCTCGCCGCGCGTGGTGGCAGGCAGCCGGGCCACATTGCGTTCGAGCTCATCGAGCATATGTACCAATGAAAAAGGCAGCGAACTTTCCAGCAGGATCATATCCAGCATTGCCTCTGCATTCAGCTGAGACTTGTAGATCTGCCGGTAGTTCACGAGCAGGTGGTGGTTGATCAATGTAGCCTCTATGAGTTCACTTTCAACACTTTCCGTATTTTTTGTACCAAAGTTGGACTGTATGACACTTACCCGCGACATGATCCGCTCAATCAGCTTGCCCGTGTCGAGCAGCAGAAAGCTGTTGTCGCGCGGCATACTTTCCGTAATTACGCCCAGGAAGGTCAGCATGTTGTTGTACAAACTGTCGAGTGTCCGCTGAATATTGTTGCTGTTTACCAGCGCCTGCGCATTGCGGATTTCACGGTATCCCTTGTCAATCAGGTCTACGATACGCCACACTTCCAGATCCCATTGATTGCGCACTGCGCCCACTGCATTCAGGAACGACCCGATATTGGATGCGATGGTACCGGGCCTGGAAGTATTGGATACAAGATCAATAATTTCCCTGTAAGGGTCAGCCCATAGTTGCTCCTGCTCATCCAGAAAGCCCGGGTAGGCAGCTGAAAGATGGGTCAGTGATTGTAAAAGTATTTTAATATGCTCCTGCCGTGCATACCCCCCGAAGTTGCGGTCGAGGTTGAGCACGTTAATGGTAATGTTCATAAACTTGATCACCGCCATGGTACGCTCACAGTAGCGGCCTACCCAGAAGAGGTTTTCGGCACTCCGGCTTGGAAGCGAAATATGCTTGTTGACAGGCGGCGGAGCAGCCAGAACGATCTTTTCCTGCATTCCCTGCGTCTTGTCCGACACAATCCAGGTATCCTTGGACAATCCTCCATACTGATTGGACACCACAAAACGGTCTTTTACCGCCGAGCTCCTCGTCAATCCGCCCTGCATTACATGGTACCCGTTTTCATCGGCTACCAGAAATGCCCTGAGCACGGCATAGCGGGGTTCAATGTGCCCGTCGATCAGTGAGGGGGTGGTAGAGAGGCTTACTTCCTGTTGCGCTATAAACTCCCGCGGCCTCGCCAGTATCTCGCGCCGCAGCTCATCTTTTTCGGCAGCGCTCAGCTGCCGGCCATACCGCGAGCGGTACCGGGTCTTACGGTTGGCTTTTTTGATGATGAGCTCATCCAGGTGGTCCAGCACATAGCTGAGCTCCTTGGTATGTCCGCACCACCAGGTTGCCACGGAGGGCATCAGTAGTTTTTCCTTCAGAAAATACTGGCAGATGTTTTCCATGAATGCCAGAAATGCATGGTTCTCCAATGCGCTGGATCCCGGAGGATTCAGTACATGCACATTACCCATCCGGATCGCCTGTAAAAGTCCGGGTACGCCCAGTCGTGAATCTTCCCGGAGTTCCAGCGGATCACACCAGTCGTCGTCGATCCGGCGTACGATCACATCTACTTTTTGTAAACCATCAATGGATTTCAGCCACACACAACCATCCCTGACAAGCAGATCCTCTCCCTGTGCAAGCGTGTAGCCCAGGTACGAAGCCAGGTAAGCATGTTCAAAATAGGCTTCATTGTTCGGGCCGGGAGTGAGATATACGATATTGGGAGCATCCTTACTTTTATTCGACAACACGGAAACCTTGTTCTGCAGGCTGTTGAAAAAAGGTGAAAGTTTGCTCACATACATCCCATCCGCCAGCTCAGGCAGCAGCTTGCTCATCACGATCCGATTTTCAAGGGTATACCCCGATCCCGAAGGTGCCTGGGTACGGTTATCAACAATCCACATCTGCCCGTCGGGACCGCGGGCCATATCCGCTGCAAAAAGCGCCAGCTGCTCGCCGGGTAGGCGTACATCGGCACAGCTCCTGAAAAACCCTGTATTATCGTACACCAGCTCTGCAGGGATAATGCCATCCCTGACCAGCTTTCTGGGACCGTAAAGGTCTTTCATGATCAGGTTGAGCAGCCCGGCCCTTTGCTGCAGGCCTTTGGCGATCCCGTTCCATTCTTTCTGTTCAATGAGAAAAGGAATAGGGTCTAGCTGCCAGGGGCGGTTCATGCCGTCAGGCGTGCCGTACACATTATAGGTAACACCGTTTTCCCGCAGCTTGCTGATAATCTCCTGATTCCTGCTTTTCAGCTCATGGATGCCCAGTTTTTCCAATGATGAAAAAAGTGCATTCCAGTGCGGCTTCACACGTCCATGCATATCCAGGACTTCATCATAGGAAGCCAGTCCACTCCGGTAAGCCTGCAGAAGGTTCACGGCAACATCGGTCAGCATTGTACTTTCAGGATAAATGATGGTTCAAGAGGGCTTCCGGGCACTGCATACTTATTTCGATTTCCAGAATTTACGCAAATCCAAAGTATTCGGATACTCGGGATCAATGAGCTCAATGGGCGTATCGCTCTTCATATCCTTTTTGGTTTCGGCTACAAACCGCGACACGCTACCGGTATTCTTTTCAAGAATCGGCACCTCCTGCCGGGCAGAAGGCGTATGCCCGAATCCCTGGAAAAGGGCGATTTTCCTGGACTCTGCTTCAAAGCTATTAACAGGATGCGTATCAAAGCTGCGTCCGCCCGGGTGGGAAACAAAGTAAGTACATCCGCCCAGGATCCGGTTGTTCCACGTATCTACAATGTCAAAGGTCAGCGGAGCATCCGCCCCGATCGTGGGATGCAAAGCCGAGGGCGGATTCCAGGCTTTGTAGCGTACTCCGGCCACAAAACCTCCCTTGATACCCGCGGAGCGAAGCGGAACCCGGCATCCATTACAAACCAGGATATGGCGGCCTTCTACAAAACCACTCACTTTTACCTGTATCCTTTCCAGTGACGAATCCACAAACCGCGCAGTACCCGAGTTGGAAAGCTCCTCACCGAGCACATGCCAGGGCTCAATGCCCAGCCTGATTTCCAGTTCAATATTATCCACTTTGATCCCTCCATAATGCGGAAAGCGGAACTCGAAAAAGGGATCAAACCAGGAGATATCAAAATGGTAGCCGGCCTCTTTCAGGTCATTGACAACATCCACCATATCCATATAAGCAAAATGCGGCAGCAGGAAACGGTCGTGCAGCTCAGTTCCCCAGCGGATCAGCTTGTGCTTGTAAGGCTGCTTCCAGAACTTGGCAATCAGCGCACGCACCAGCAGTGTCTGCACCAGGTTCATATGCTTGTGCGGCGGCATATCGAATGCTCGGAATTCCAGTATCCCCAGTCTGCCCGACGATGAATCGGGAGAATAAAGCTTGTCCATGCAAAATTCGGAACGGTGGGTATTGCCGGTAATATCCACCAGCAAGTTCCTGAAAATGCGGTCCACCATCCAGAAAGGCACTTCTCCGTCTTCCGGGATCTGTTCAAATGCGATTTCTACCTCGTATAACTTTTCATCCCGGCCTTCGTCAATGCGCGGAGCCTGGCTGGTGGGCCCGATAAATGGCCCCGCAAACAGGTAGCTCAATGCCGGATGGTGCTGCCAGTAAGTTACCAGGCTCCTCAGCAGGTCGGGCCGCCTGAGGATCGGACTGTCCGAAGGTTTGGCGCCGCCAATGGTCACATGGTTGCCGCCGCCGGTACCTACGTGGCGACCATCCACCATGAACTTATCGGTTCCCAGTCTTGAAAAGAATGCCTCTTCGTACAATGCACTGGTATTGTCGACCAGCTCCTGCCAGTTTTTGGCCGGGTGAATGTTCACCTCGATCACACCCGGGTCTGGCGTTACGATCAGCTTCTGTACGCGGCTGTCGGAAGGTACAGGATATCCCTCTATGCGTACGGGCATTCCCAGCTTCTCGGAAGTTGCCTCAATGGATGCAATCAGGTCCAGGTAATATTCCAGGTAATCAGTAGGCGGGAGAAAAATATAGAGGATACCATCGCGCTCCTCCACGCACAATGCCGTTTTGATAACCGGCACATCAAACAACAATTTGTTTTCCTTTACTCCCTCCTCCTTCCTCCCTTCTTCCTCTTCTCCCCCTTCCAAAACATTCAGAGGCAGCTCATAAGCTGGTGCCACCGCTCCGTACCTCGCCTGCACACCCGCCCGGAAATCGCCCAGGGAAGGCAGGTCCTCAAACGGGCTCCGTTCCACGGGCTGCTCGCGGTGTTCTTTTGCAATTTCAGGGAGTGAGTCGAGCGGCAGGCGGTAGCCTATGGCAGAGTTGCCCGGCACCAGGAAACAGTGGTTACGCCGGAACTGCCAAGCCGTGCTGGACCAGTGCTGCTTTTTTTCGTCCCATTTTACAGGTAAAACAAAGCCTGTGGGATTATTAAGCCCTTTTTCGAGCAGTCTGGCCAGTGTTCTCCTTTCAATTGAATCTTTCAGGTTGACCTTCAATGGATCCACATTGACGGGCAGCTTACCTTCCTCCATAGCCCAGTAAACTGGATCTTCGTAGGTAGGAGTAATATTATTGGGATCAATGCCCAGAAACCTCGTCAGCTCGGTCATAAACCGTTCTGCATCCTGAAAGCTATATTTCGTTTGCGCTTCTTTAGCTACCAGCTCGTCATTCCGCCACATGGGCACACCGTCGTTTCTCCAGTACAATGCATACTGCCAGCGCGGGAAAGCTTCGCCCGGGTACCATTTACCCTGACCAAAATGCAGCAGGCCGCCATGGGCAAACCGTTTTTTGAGGCGAAGTGAAAGATCGTACGCCAGCTGCCGCTTCAGAGGTCCGTCGGCTGCAGTATTCCATTCCGGCGATTCATAGTCGTCGATGGAGATAAATGTGGGCTCTCCGCCCATGGTGAGCCTCACGTCATTTTCCTGCAGGTCGCGCTCCACATCCTCTCCTACCTGCATGACCGTAGCCCATTGCTCCTCGGTATACGGTTTAGTGACGCGCGGATCTTCATGTATCCTGAAAACGCGGTTATCAAACTCAAAAGTCACTTCGCAAATGTCGGTAGCGCCCGAAACCGGTGCTGCGCTCGCATAATCGGGTGTGCAGCAAAGAGGAATGTGCCCCTCACTCGCAAAAAGTCCCGAAGTAGGATCGAGCCCGATCCAGCCCGCTCCCGGCACATAGGCTTCCGTCCAGGCGTGCAGATCCGTAAAGTCTTCCTCAGGGCCGGAAGGACCGTCGAGCGACTTGATATCCGAAGTAAGCTGCACCAGGTACCCCGACACAAACCGGGCCGCAATGCCCAGGTGCCTCAGGATTTGTACGAGCAGCCAGGCCGAGTCGCGGCAGGAACCGCTTTGGATGTTGAGCGTGTCTTCACAGGTTTGTACACCGGCTTCCATCCTGATATTGTAGCGGATCGCATTGTACAGCTCCCGATTGAGATGAACCAGGAAATCAACCGTCTTCATGGACCTGGCCATCTTCATGCTGCTGACCCAGTTCATCAGCTTCGGACCAGCTTCCCGCGGTTCCAGGTAGGGGCCCAGTTCTTTTTTCAGCCCCGCATCGTAATCAAACGGGAACATATCGGCATAATCCTCCACAAAAAAGTCGAAGGGATTAATGACCTGCAGCTTGGCGATCACCTCTACATCAATGCTGAGCTCGGTTGTCTTTTCGGGAAACACTACCCGCGCCTGGTAATTTCCAAATGGATCCTGCTGCCAGTTAATGAAATGATTTTCAGGCTTTATTTTCAGCGAGTACCCTTCGATAGGCGTCCTGGAATGGGGCGCAGGCCGCAGCCTGAAAATATGGGGCGACAGCGAAACACTCCGGTCAAACTTGTACTTGGTTTTATGCGAAATAGCAACTTTTATAGCCATAGTTGGAGTATTGCTTTATGATAGGATAATTTGGCAGTACGAATTTTACCTGAATCTAAAAAACAGTATTCGTACAAGCTTTCAAAATTTATGCTTGCTATAATTGTTCTCTGCAAAATATTCTTCTTACAGAAACAAAGGATTGCAGCAAAGTAGTGGCCGGTTGAGAAACCTTTTCATGTCAAATATGGCACCTGCATATTTCATTCCACCTGTATTTAGAAAAACCTGCTGAATAATTCCCTGAAAGTTTGCGTAATTCGCCTGTACCTTAAACTCCATTGGTTAACCTGCGAAATGAAAATTGCAATTATCGGCTGCGGCAACATGGGAATGGCATTTGCGCGTGCCTTTCTCAAATTTGATCTGGTAAAAAATGAAGATTTCCTGCTGGTCGAAAAAAGCGATGACCGGCTGGACGGGCTCAAGAGCTTTCGCCCCGGTGTGATCACCGGCGTGATCGGTCCGCAGATCAGCGAGTACGACCTGATCATACTTTCTGTGAAACCCCAGGATTTTCAGTCGGTGGCGGTGCCGCTGGCGGAGGTTGTCCGGCCGCACCAGGTAATCCTTTCAATCATGGCCGGCGTCACGATCCAGAACATACAAACTGCCCTGACGCACAAGCCGGTGATCCGGGCAATGCCCAATACGCCCGCTATGCTCGGCATGGGCATTACGGCCTACTCGGCTTCTCCGGAGGTCGACATCAATGCTTTACGTAAAATTGAAAACCTGATCAATGCCACGGGCCGCTCTGTTTTCCTGGAAGATGAGGAGCAGCTGAATGCGGTCACTGCATTGAGCGGCAGCGGGCCGGCTTACTTCTTTTACGTGGTAAAAGCCATGATTGAAGCCGGAAAACAAATGGGCTTTGACGAAGCTGTGGCGGCACTGCTGGTTAAACAGACCATGCTGGGTTCCTATCACCTGATCAATACAGCCGATAAATCACTGGACGAACTGATTAAAGCGGTAGCGTCCAAAGGAGGAACCACCGAGGCCGCATTGCGGGAATTTGGCAGCGGCAAGATGGGTGAAACCCTGGAACAGGGCATCCTGGCAGCACAGAAAAGATCACGGGAGCTGTCGGCGAGTTGAGGGTAGCGGAAAGCTGCATTATTTACTTGTTCGGCAAAGGCACGTTAAGCCAAGGAACGGAACATTAATTCTTGCTGCTCTTAACTATTAGCCCGCCTGGTATTCCGAATGGTTAGTATCACTACCTTTTCGTCATTTACAACCTGATAATAGATGATTGTATGCTTGTTGAGTATACATTCTCTTACATTAGGCTGTTTAGCAGAAACCCGATAGAGGTAGGGCATACGACTAATCAGATCAATTTGTCCGGTTAACCGTGCCAGAAAATCCATTTTTGTTTTTCGGACCAGTGACTGGAAAGGTATTCGGCAATATGCTCGATGTCAGCGCGTGCCTGATCAGTCAGCCTAACGATCAATGCCATGCGTTGACTTCATGTAATCAAAAAAATCAACATGCTTTCCATCGTGAAAATTTGCTATACCCTCCTGGATAGATGCTTTTGCATCAGCGTCGAGCGCATCCCAAAAGTCATCATTTGATCTGGCTTCCCTGGACAAAAGAATCAGGTAAGCCTGCAAAACCGCAGGATTATCAATACTGTCGATCAATGCATGCAGGTTTGATTTCAAATCGCTTTGACTTATGATTAGTCTTTTATTTTCATTCAATTTAAGTAAAAGCTGGTAATATCATTCACTCATTTACCAGAAAGTAAACAATCCGGCAGGCTGTTCCCGTGCTTTTCGCATTGGCTTTGCGATCAATCGTGACATGAAGGCGGTGCTTGCCGGGCGGCAGCTGATCGTTGAGCATAAGGTACCAGGGCAGGTGCAGCTGCGGGCTCCATGTTGTGAAAAGGTCGAGGTGCTGCGGCTTTTTACCATCCACTGAAAATGTAATACTGCCTGCGTCCAGACCCGATACAATCGCGATCCCCACGCCTCTTCCGCTAAATGTAAAATCAAACGCGGCTCCTGCATCTTCCCCGGCAAGCACGGGTACATCCACAAACCCCGGGCGGGTACCCGTCGAATCGCGGGGATGCCACGCATTTACCACCGAGAACCTGTCCAGCTTTTTCGCTTCACTAACGGAATGATAGCGACCGTTTTCGTATGAAAAAGGATCCAGGAGTGCGGGAAGCTTGGCTGGCATATTGGAAGGTGCAGGTTCCATTTTCAGCAATTCCTTAATCGTTTGTGCATAGATTTCCTGTCCGAAAGGTGAGGGATGCAGGTCTTTGAAATCGTATTCCCATGTAAATTCTCCTGCCTGGATGCGATCGTAAGTTTCTCTGGCGAGGTTGATAAATGCGGCCCCATAATGCCGGGCTACCTGCTCATGCACGGCTACTTCCCGGGGCACCCTGCCAGCCGCAAAGTCCGCATTCTTATCCGGATCAGCGAAAGCCATCAGAATGGCATTTGCCTTGGGATTTTTTTTATACAAATGCCTCAATATACCTTCCAGGGCACGTACCTGCGCTTTTTCGGAAAAGCCATTGGTACGGTCATTCACGGCAGCTTCCAGAAAAAGCAGGTCGGGGATACCTTTTGCGAGCACATCTTTCTCAAACCGGAATGCATGCGGGGTACTGCCCAGGGAGGGAATTCCAGCGGCAATAAAATTAAATTCAGTATCCGGAAAATGCTCCTGCAAGTACTGCATAACCTTGTTGCGCCACCCGGGATTATGCGTGATCGATCCGCCCAGAAATGCCACAGTCCCTTTTTTCTCTTTTCTGAACTTTTCAAATGCATTTCCCAGGCCCGCATTAGGTTGTATGTAAGCTGTACGATCCAGCGGCCTGGATACCGGAAAGCTATGCTGTTCTATAAAGTTTGCAAACCGGGCGGGGTGTTCAATCGGGAAGTGATGACCCTGTAAGGTCTGCGGGCCGCGGGTCATCGGATATACACTTACCGGTCCGCCTGCGCGCAGGTAATTTTGAATCAGCAGGTCGCTGTTTTCGGAAGGAGGAACCAGCTGATCGTCCAGTCCGAGCACATGCAGTACGGGTACTTTGAATGCAGCAAGTCCTTCCAGATCGTTTAACGGAATGTCGGTAAATGCAGCCGCCTCTGCCTCCTTTTTGCCGAACAGGCGGAGCCAGCTTTGCCAGTCACTCTCCGAACCTGGTCCTTTACCTTTGCCGCCAGGCCAGCTTCTGGGATCACATACGGGGGCTTCGGCATAAATGCAGCTTACCTTATCCGGATTTCTTTTGGCCCAGCCATATACATAAAGGCCTCCGCGACTCACGCCTTCCAGCGCGACCCTGGGCGAAAAATGTTTTTCTTTTACCAGAAAATCATAAAATGCATCCCACACCTGCATGGCCGCGGGGTGGGCAAACATGTCATTGGTATTCACATAGGCAATGTGGAAGCCACGCGTCAGCAAAATGCTGTCCATCTCGGTATGCCAGTCGGGGAAGTGTGCACGCCATACCCAGGGATTTCCTTCCTTCGCATGGGCTGGCCTGACGTACCAGGCGGCACGGTCCCGGAAGGTAAAGGTCACCTTTTCAAAGCCTTTCCAGCGGGTTACCTGCTCATCGTCCTGTGCAGGTGCAGGCGTGGCAAACAGAGACAGCAAAACAAAAATATGGAGGGGAAACGCATTGATTTTCATTACAAAATAAAAAAGATAGCTGCTTGCTGGTATGATATTTTCTCCTTTACCATAAACTCAAACTAAAACTTATGGACAAGATTGAAAAGTTTAGAAGCATGGAGAAAATACTCCGTGAAATTGAAGATTTGAAAAATAGCGAAACGGCCGTGATCAAGAAAATAGGCCAGATCGAAACTGAGAATATGAATGTGAATGTCCAGAACCTGGATAAGTCGCTGGGAGAGATTTATGACGGCGTTTATAAAAATCTGGAACAGGTTGAAAGCCTTCAGACCTCCTTCACAGAGACGCTCGCAGATTTCAAGACGAAAAATAATATTACAGACGAAATGCTCCTGGAAATTCACACCCAGGAATAAAACAAAAAACGGTTCTGAGATCTCAGAACCGTTTTTTGTTTTATAACACACTGCTTTCCCCTATGCACTCTGTAATACCGGCAGTTCGAGCTTTTTCATTTTGAGCAGCTTCTCCATCACACGCCGGCCTTTTTCCGGATCCGACATGAGCGAGCCGAGCATTGCAGGGATGATCTGCCAGGAAAGCCCGAACTTATCTTTCAGCCAGCCGCATTGAGACTCCTGCCCGCCATCGGCAGTGAGTGCATCCCAGTAGTAATCGATTTCTTCCTGCGAGTCGCAGCTGACCACAAAGGAGACGGACTCGCTGAACCGGAACTCCGGCCCTCCATTGAGGCACATAAACCGGTTTCCATTGGCTTCAAAGGTGGTCACAATCGGGTTTGAATCGAGTATACGGGCATTTTTGAAAATACCACAATAGTACTCTGCCGCTTCCCGCGCCTGCCCATTGAACCACAAACAGGGATAAATGTCATTTTTCATTGTCGTGCTGGTTTGATGTAAAATAGCTGTTCTGAAATCTCTGATGCAGGGGTTTGTCGGGACCCGGCTTTTAAATGCAAGTTTAGCAGCTCTTTACAAATTAAAGGCGGTGTAAAAGAGACTCTTTAAGGGGCCGGATGCGACAAGTATTCGATGGCCCGGAGAAGATAAATAACCGGAAAGTTGCATACAGGTACCGCCAGATCAATAAATTGCACAAACAATATGCTCATCAAATCTTAATCAACGAAAAAATGAAATCTGCATTCACACTCCTGTTGCTGCTCGTGGCTGCATGCTGCTTTGCCCAGCTGCCCAAACCCGATGACATTTCCACCTCAAAAGGGCCGCTGCGCATCCAGCCGCTTAACCATGCAACCCTTGCTCTGACCTGGAACGGCAAGACGATCTATGCGGACCCGTACCAGGGACCGAAAACGTTTGAGGGTATCGCCAAGCCCGACCTGATCCTGATCACAGACATTCACCCTGACCATTTTGATACAAAAACAATGGATGGCCTCGACCTGACCCATGTAGTTATCGTGGCGCCGCAGGCAGTGGCAGATAAAATGTCAGACGCACTGAAAGCAAAAACGACGGTGGTTGCCAATGGACAGACCATTGAAAAAATGGGAATATCCATCACAGGCGTACCGATGTACAACCTGCCCGAATCTGCCGATGCCAAGCATACCAAAGGCCGCGGGAATGGTTATGTGCTTAAAATGGGCGGAAAGACGGTTTACCTGAGCGGCGACACGGCCGGGATTCCTGAAATGCGCTCTTTGAAAGGCATTGACGTTGCGTTTGTCTGCATGAACCTGCCTTATACGATGGATGTCAAGGAGGCAGCTTCGGCCGTGCTGGATTTTAAGCCGAAAATCGTGTATCCGTATCACTACCGCGGCACCGACGGCCTGAGTGACACGGCTGAGTTCAAGAAACTGGTAAATGCGGGCAGCAAGTCGGTAGACGTGCGCCTGAGAGACTGGTATACAATAAAATAGAAGCAAGCCCGGGCTGCCTGTCACCCGGGCTTACTTCCATGAGTGTTCCTTATTGCTTTGAAAAGAAAATTCACACGTCAGCCGATAGCAGTCAGATCCGGCTGCTTTACAATGCTGCTCTGGATAAGCATTTTAATACAAATACTTACTTCAAGTCCTGTATGCATGGCGCAGCCGGGTGGCGAATGGAAGTTTGTTATCGAAAAACAAGGCATCCGGGTTTATTCCAGAGCAGTACCGGATTCAAAAATAAAGGCACTTCAGGTTAAATGCACGATGCCCGGATCCGTGGCGCAGATTGTTGCCTTGCTGATGGATCTGGATGCGGCTACAAAGTGGGTATCACATACCAAATCCTGCAAGCTCGTCCGCAAGATTTCTCCTTCCGAACTGTATTACTATTCCGAAGTGAGTTTGCCCTGGCCACTCGAAAACCGCGATTTTGTGGCACGTATACGCGTATCACTGGATCCTGCGACCAGAATCGTGACGGTGGATGCACCGGCGGTTCCGGGTTGGGTTCCCGTCAGGAAAGGCATCGTGCGGATCACCCAATCCACAGGTACCTGGACACTTACCCCGGCAGATGCGAAAAACACGCAGGTACAATATACTTTGCAGGTTGATCCGGGAGGTGTGATCCCGGCCTGGCTTGTGAATTCGCTTTCGGCCCAGGGGCCTATTGAAAGCTTTACAAACATGAAAGAGCAGCTGAAAGCGGATAAATATAAAAACGCTCAGCTGCCCTTTTAGTTTTGCCGGTAATTTGGATCGGCTATGTTGGTGACCTCAGAGATCAGAAATTAAAGGAGCTTGTCACTACTTTCTTATTTCCGTCAAATCTGAAATACCATTGCTCACTATTGGATTTATTTTTCAAAACCAGTTCGTATCCGACAACACCTTCATAGTCGGATTTCCAGTTGGCAGGACTGTTATCAAAATAGAAATCATCATACAAAGGATCAGCTGCAAAGTAGGCTTCGAATTCTGCAATATCATCTGGTGAAAAATTGGAGTATGCCAGTTGCGGGTTATCTGCAAGGTCCATTGTTTTGATGAACTTCTTCAATTTGTCGAATGAAGCTACCCATAGGATTTCTCCGGATTCGTCAAAAAAGATAGACAGCACCGTTGCTCCATAATAAGACACCCTGGTTTCATACTGCCTTTTACCACCTGGGAGATGATATACCTGAGCGTTTACAAATTTCAGCTCATTATTGTTAATGATCGCATTTTTGAATGATGCATTAAGAGACAGGCTAAGTACTTCCTCGGAATTCGGAACAGCTCTTTCATTGATAAAATCCTGCGCTTTTTGCGGCAGATTTGATAATTTATCCAGCTGATAGGTAGCTTCGTACCGGCCGGTGAGATACGTAAATTCCGATCCGTTGGACATTCCGTTTATCAAAGAGTAAAACTTTCCCTGAAGCGTGTAATCAACCCGCAGATTATTGTTAAACTGATTGGTTGAATCGCGCCACTGTTCTGAATAAACCCCTCCTGCAACACTTGCATTATCTATTTTATCAACAACCTGCTGCGGGACACTTTCTGCTGTTTTATATGAAATTGATAAAATCTTTTCAAGGTCTGAGATCATCCTGTATTGTGTATTGCGGCTATCAAAGTTTGCCTCATATATTTTTACCGGCAGCTCGCGAAATGCCAGGCCGCTATATGATTCCAACCTCTGTTCAATCTGACGCCGCAAAGTTTGTTCTGTCTGATCCGGCACAACGTGATCTTCAAGCGTACATCCGGCAAGACCAATGGCAATTAATAAAGCGTACTTTAAACTTTTAAACATTTGTTAAGCGTTTCGTTTGAGTTGTGGTTTGTATAAATAGTATTACTTCAAAAGTACAATTGCTTTGTTTATCTCAGCACTGAACTGCTGCAAAACTTCCGAAACCCGCATAATTCCTTCTTCGGCTTCACGCCAGTTCTTTTGTTCAATTGCCTCGCGGATCATTGGCAATGTTTTTACGCCATAACCCGTATAAAAGCCGGGCGCGTAAATCTGATGACGATACCACGGACGTTTGGGCAAACCTTTTTCATTGATTAGAAATCTTTCGGTTTTATAAATGATTTGATTCACCTGCGCGATTGTACCCGCTGAAATATTGCCCGGATCAGCAATTGCTCTGGTGTAGGCATCTGCACTTTCCTGTAACCCGATCAATGCATTTTCAAGGGGCGCAAAATTCAGATAAGGAGCAACCGGCATGGGTTTGATCATTTGCCTGGCCTCTTTCGGATCGGCTACGGCTTCAAAGCGGCCCTCTGACAGCAATCTGTTATGCTCCTCCGCCGAAGTACGGGTGGTTTCGAGCAGCTTTTTCACTTCGGTTGCATACCCATTTACGGTATTGGAAAAATTGCCGAATTCGAAAGGCAGGATATCTGCATTGGCAAAGCGCAGGATGGTGCGGCCGGCAGTTTTTGACAGTGCAATCCCATAGGCAAAGTCAGCGTCTTTAAACCGGACGAAATCATCGTAGGAATCAAAGATCGTGTGGTAGTCACCGCCCTCATCTTCGCCCCCAAAACCCAGGTTGAGCGAAGCAATACCGAGGTGCTGAATGAACGGCGTATAGTCTGAACCGGAACCCAGTGCACCAATGCGGAGGTCGGCCCGGGAGCGCGCCTCAGCTTTACCTTCCACAATCATTTTTGAACGCAATCTTTCCAGCACGCTCGTGCCTTTTTCCGGGTCCATGACGTCGCGCCCGACCTGATTGATAAATTTTTCCAGCGTATGTGAGCCCGCAGCCCCCAGGTACCCACGTCCGTTTCCATCGGAATTGACATAAACCACCGCCTTTTCTTTCAAATCGCTTTCATACTTTTCCACCCACTCGGTCGATCCCAGCAAGCCCGGCTCCTCTCCGTCCCAGAAGCAATACACAATGCTCCTCTTTGGCTTCCAGCCCGTTTTCAGCAGCTCGCCGATCGCCCTCGCCTCTTCCATTTCCGCTACGGCGCCGCTCACCGGGTCGGCTGCACCAAAAACCCAGGCATCATGGTGATTGCCGCGCAAAATCCATTGATCGGGGAAGTCGCTGCCCCTGATCGTGCCGATCACATTGTAGCAGGGCACGATATCGAAATTGAAATCAAGTTTGAGATGCACTTTCGCGGGACCCGGGCCGATGTGGTAAGTGATTGGCAATGCACCGCGCCAGCTGGCAGGCGCCACCTGGCCACCCAATGCTTTGAGCAGCGGCAGGGCATCGGCATAGGAAACCGGCAGAACCGGAATTTTCATCATGGCCGGAGCTTCCTCCACCGTCAGCCGCTTTTTGTCGCCCGCGGCATAAAAACCATTGCTCAGCGGGTCACCTGGCGCCTGGGGCAGATCCACGACCGAACCGCGCTGCGCACCTGTTTCATTTTTGTAGGGACCTTTCGGATAAACATCGCCCTGGAAGTACCCGTCTTCTTTCGGGTCGGAATAAATAATGCAGCCGATCGCACCTTTTTCGTAAGCTACTTTTGGTTTGATGCCACGCCACGAGTTACCGTATTTGGCAATCACAATCTTCCCTTTTACATCAATGCCGAGCTTTTCGAGTTCGTCATAATCCGCGGGAATTCCATAGTTCACAAAAACCAGCTCAGCTGTCACATCGCCCCTGGCAGAGTAGGCGTGGTAGGGCGGCAGCACGTCTTTGGTCTGGGAGGAAGTAGCGTCTTCCCTGAATGACTTTTCGAGTAAAGCAGCTTTGAATTTGGTAGGTTCCGTCAGTTCAACAATACGGACTTTGGGTGTGGGAAAAAGCACTTGTACCGTATCGATCTTAGCCTCGAATCCCCAGGATGCGAGTTTGTCTTTGATAAATAATGCATTCTTTAAACCGTAAGCCGAACCGACCTGGTGGGGATAGGCGGTCATCAGCTTCATCCATTCATTCAGGTTTTTTGCCTGTAATTGTTTGTCAAATGCAGCTTCGAGACTTAATTGTTTCCGGGCCGATTCGGAGTGAAAACCCAGTAATTGCTGGGCATCCGCATTCCAGCTCAAACAAATGGATAACAGCAACAGGACGGATCGTCGGGTAAAGTACTTCATAATACCGGATGTGAATGATCGTTCAGGAAATGTTTCGGGATGAAATTTGCGTAGCAGGACAGTTGAATGTTTCAGGACTTTATACTTTTTACCGTTAAATAAATACTCCTGTCAGCTTGAATTCAACTGTCAACACAGAGTGACAATGTTTGTAATTTGGATAGAAATTTAACCTCCCCCAAATCTATTCAATGAAAAAGTTTTTACTGCTCTTCTGTGTCCTGGCTTTCAGCCTGCCTTCTTTTTCACAGCATACCGATTCATTATCCGCCGAAGAATCAGCGCAATTCCAGAAGATACTTGACCGCGATAAAGCGATCCGGTATCAGACCGGGCAAGTTGATGTGAATACCGATGTAAAGCTTCGTGTGCCTGCCGGCTATAAGTTTATGACCAGGCCCGATGCCGAATATGTCATCTTTGATTATTGGGGAAATCCGCGCCGCGACGATGTACTGGGAATGATCGTGAAGGACGACTATTCCATTGCAGATCCCGCAGCCTGGGCCTTTGTTGTCAGCTATGAAAATTCGGGATTTGTCAAGGATGAAGATGCAGAAGACATTGATTATGACGAAATGATGGAGGAAATGCAGGCCAGTGAGGAGGAGGAAAATACAGCCCGGACCGAGGCTGGCTACGAGCCGGTTCACATGACGGGCTGGGCTGCAAAACCTTTTTACGATAAACAAAATAATATTCTGCATTGGGCAAAATCAATGCGGTTTGGTCAGGCTGCCGACACTACGCTGAATTATGATGTGCGCATTCTCGGACGCAAAGGTGTGCTCAGCTTGAATGCCGTGGGTGAATTAAGCCAACTGGGAGATATAAAAACACACATTCCCGATATTATTCACATTGCCGAATTCAAACAAGGCAGCCGGTACCAGGATTTCAATCCCGATGTAGACCAGGTTGCGGCGTATACCATCGGTGGATTGGTAGCTGGTAAGGTACTTGCAAAGGTGGGTATCCTGGCATTTGCACTCAAATACATTAAGCTGATCCTTTTTGCACTGGTCACTCTTTTTGGTGGTTTAAAAAACAAAATCCTCGGTTTGTTTTCAAAAAAGAAACCAGCCCTGATTACAGACACAAATCACGGATCGACCACAGATTCAAACCAGGATTAATGATTTAAATACGGGTAAAAAGTGGTGTGATATTGATTTAAAATGAGGTTATTTTTGGTAAAAACTTACCGGAAGTACCCTTATTTTTTTCTGAAAATACTTACTCAATAATTGCCTTTATGAAAACCGAAATGCTAAGCGATAACATTACGGCATCCACCCAGCAATCCATGCTGCAAAGGGTGAGCTTTCGCATGCTGGAATGGTCGAGCCGCATACTGACCGTTACTGTATGGACAAGTGCCAGCTTATTCGGGCTTTACATTCTGGCTTTTTATGCCGCTGCGCTTTACCAGGGCGATATGCAGCGGTGGAATGGTGTGTTGCCAAAACTTTATCAAACCAATGCAGCCACTGCTACTACCGGGATCGGTATGCACTTTGCTGCAGGCGGCATCATTCTCATTTTAGGCAGCATCCAGCTGATTGACTCGGTTCGTTTGCGGTTTCCGGCTGCGCATCGGTGGATCGGGCGCATTTACATCACGGCCTGCCTGTTTGCATCAGTCGGCGGCCTGATTTTCATTGTAGTTACCGGTACCATCGGCGGCACGGTAATGAATATCGGATTTGGCTTGTACGGTATTTTGATGGGACTTTCCGCCGTGCAGACATACCGTCATGCCGTAAAAAGAAATACCGAAGCGCATCGGCTCTGGGCACTCCGGCTTTATGCCCTGGCCATTGGATCATGGTTGTACAGGATGGATTACGGGTTCTGGATCATGCTCACCAATGGTCTCGGGCACGCCAAAGGTTTTCGCGGTCCGTTTGACCAGATCATGGCTTTTTTCTTTTACATTCCTAATCTGCTGGTTGTGGAAGCACTGGTCAGAGCCCGCACTTTCCGCGCGGCGCCCTCATTAAAAATTTTTACCTCTATATTGCTTCTTTGTGCGACGGGCTTTCTGGGTGTCGGCACGTATTATTTCACGCTCTACTATTGGGGACCGGCCATTTTGAAGTGGGCTGGCATCCAGGCATAAGTGTCTGCTCAGGCACTTGCCTGCCCGATTTTAATATTACCATCTGCCTCATACGAAAGGATCGCCACGCCGGTAGGTGTAACCGCATGCCTGGTAACCCGGAAGCTGCCGGGCACTGCCCCGTCCAGAAACAGCCTTTTTCCTTTTCCTAAAATCACCGGGTAAAGCCAGATATTCATCCGGTCGATCAGGCCATTTTGCAGTAGTGCCTGAACAAAGTTGCCGCTGCCCCAGAGATGAAGATCCATTCCATCGGATGCTTTGAGGGCTTTCACCTGTTCAATCACATCACCATTCAGTAGCACAGTATTTTCCCAGCTGGTTTCCTGCAGCGTTTTTGTGGCTACGTATTTGGTAATATTATTAAACTTTTCCGCTACCGAGCCAGTCTGGAAAGGCCAGTATTCGTCCCATATTTTGTACGTAAAACGAC
This sequence comes from Dyadobacter sandarakinus, assembly GCF_016894445.1. Classification (NCBI taxonomy): domain Bacteria; kingdom Pseudomonadati; phylum Bacteroidota; class Cytophagia; order Cytophagales; family Spirosomataceae; genus Dyadobacter; species Dyadobacter sandarakinus. The sequence goes on along the minus strand of NZ_CP056775.1, from coordinate 4,951,782 downwards.
CGAGAAGCAGGTCATAAGGCTCATGAATGGTTTCCATGATGGACTGTCCGGTTATTTCATCCGCATACTCCGGAGACCATCCGCCCAGCTCAAAGCCGCCGGTAGTATCTTCCTCCGGTCCGCCGGGGCCTTGTATCACACCGTCCAAACTCAGATGCTCATTGATGATAATGCGTCGCATGATGTTGCTGTTTAAAGGTTTGCACTGTTTTGACAATGCAAATCTAGCCCTGATTTTACCAGCACACGGGCGGAGAAAACGACATTGAAGCGGGTGGATTGCGACAATCAATTAAACTTTCATTTGCTGAATCTCGCAATTTCACCAGCAACGTGATTTCATCATTGCAATCGCCTTTGCATCCCGGCAGTATGCCTTGACGACCTTTGTTGGCGTCAATTACGTCTAGAAAGCAGTTAGCATCACGAAGGTGCGTGTTAGTGCTGGTTGCTTACTGAAAGTCAGGTTCAAAGATTGTTTAAACAGTTATCCGCACCGGTTTAGAGATGTTAAGGAAAAAGATTTTTTTTTCGAATTATCTTTACATGTTTATTAACCCATATCCTCTGGCTGACTCAAATGCACTTAAAAATTTTACTTGGCATTACCATATCTATCCTGTTCTTTTCCTGCAAAAACAACATTAACGAGGAACCAGAGCCGCAAGGTACGGAAGCTTGCCTGGTAAAAACGTATATTATTGGGCGTGAGAACGACTGGTATGAGGAAAACTATTTTTATAATTCCAGAGCGTTATTGGATAGTATTAAGATAGAATCAAATTATCACGTGGATATTGAATACGATACAAAAGGGCGGATACAAAGAACAAACTATCTCACTTTTAAGGATGCGAAATTTACATATGATGCACAAAACCGTTTGAAATCAATAGGAATTGACTATGTCCGGGATGTACCGCTGAATACCAATCACATATTTTTTGAATATTCAGCTGACAACCATTTAATGCAAAGTACGTGGGTTCCGGGAGGCATCCATCATCTTGAGAAATATTACAATCCTAACTTTGAAAAGTTTATGGAATCCGTTCTTGAAATATATAATTTAGAAAATAACTTCTGGGATAAAAAGGCAATAAAGGAAGAAATTCAGCACATTGCTAATAACAAATATTTAGTTGATGTTCAAAATTTAACCGTCACTAAAAAAATAAATTCTCAGGTCGAGAACTATGCTGACGAACCTATTATCCGGTTTGAATATGTTGATACAATAACCAAATATGATGGTAAGAAAAGTCCCAAGGGATCTGCTCAGTGGAAAGCATTGAATCTGCTGCCATTTAATGAGGATTTTTCCGAGTTGGGAAATATTGTCGACTTAGCCAATCCACGGCCGGTAGGGTGGGTGCCTTATAAAATTGTCTATCAATACAATGATTCCAACTATCCAATTTCCGCGATACGCATTATGGGCTCGGATACTATACAAATGAAGTGGGAGTATCAATGTCGTTGAGAGATATTAGAACAGAATAGCTTAACCATGCAACTATGTTTTACATAAAAATGCAAACTGGTAAGTCCAGAAATTAAATTGGTCAATCAGGCCGATTTTAATAACGATTGCAAGATGTTACAACTGCATCAATTGTAAAATAAGATACTGAAATAAGAAATTAATATTACTTTATGATCATCCACCAAAAGACTTTCAGGCATTACAGGAAATTTTCGCCTCGGTAAATGTACCGATAGAAGTTTGGGCGTATGGAAGCCGGGTCAATGGCTCCGCGCATGATGGCAGCGACCTGGACCTGGTTATTCGCAGCGAAGATTTGTCAAAATTAGACGCCGATGTTTTCTTTGAATTAAAAGACAAAATTCGTGAAAGCAACATTCCCATTCTTGTAGACTTGCTGGATTGGGCAAGGATTGCCGCGAACTTCCAACGGAATATTGAAGAAAGGTTTGAGGTGATTTTTCAGTATCCTCCTAAACCGCACTGAGCTCAGAACCCTCACTGATTTCTCAAAATATCCCTGGCTTCCATCAGCGCAAATCCCAGCAGGTTCAGTCCGGGCCAACGTTCAGGATCACGGGCATTTTCGTCGTCTTCGGCCAGCCCAATTCCCCATACCGGATCGCGGGGACTGGCTTCCACGAGAATTCTGTTTCCGGTTTTTACAAGAAAATCAGCATAGGCAGGATTTTGCCCGAACTTTTGAACATTTCCCTCGACTACAATCCGGAACCGCTCCCTTTCCCAAACTTTCTCATCGAAATGCATTACAAGTCGTCCCAGTTCCTTTGCAGCTCCCGGCTTTTCTGCCCGGATGATTTGTTCGTACGTTTTCAGGTCGCCAAACAACTGTGCTTTTGCTGCCATCATCCAATGCTCAGACGTAAGGTAAGTCACGCCATCCACTGCAAAAGGCAGCTCAAACCACTGACTGAAACAATATTTACCAATTTCTTCACCATGCCGCCGGATATGCGACCAGAAGAGCAGGTATTTCAATGCGGCTCCGTTCCTTTCCTGCTGGATTAGCCAGTTCAGGTTGTATTTGCTTTTCATAAAGTACCTTTTTCAAGATTAAACCTAATGCAACCGAAGCTCCATCTGAATATTGGCTCGTTCATAAGGTGTTGGCCGACCCGTCACTTTCCTGAATCCCAATTTATGATACAAGTTAATCGCAGGTTTCAGAATCGTATTACTTTCTAAATAAAGTGCATTTGCGTCCAGCGACTTTGCTTTTTCAATGGCTGCATTGCCCAGCAGCCAGCCGATATTCTGCCCCTGTGCTTTGGGCGAAACAGCCATTTTAGCCAGCTCGAAATCATATTCCGGGTCATCCATTTTAATTAATGCACAAACGCCCACCGGCTCGCCGCGGTACAATGCAACCAGGATTTGGCCGCCACGATCCAGTATATACGATTGCGGGTAATCCAGTGATTTGTAATCAGCCCCCTCCATTTTGAAGTATTTTGAAATCCACGCTACGTTCAGCTCACGAAAAGCAGACTGGTACTTCGCCTCATAAGGCACAATTTCCACAAAGCTGCTCTCCCGCCGCTTCCGTGTTTCACGCACCCGCTCGAAAAGCGATTTTTGATCGAGCAAAAACTCCCACTCCTCAATTGCTTTCCAGAGATCATAGTTCGCCTCCGCCGATAGCGCTTCCACCGCATTATTCACATCCTGGTATTGATTCTGAATTTTCTCAATGATCTCTTTCCCGGTGGCCGAAAGCTGCACCACATTCCGCCGCCCGTCGGCTGAATCTTTGTTCTCAACCACCAAACCATTCGCCGCCATTTCCCGCACAATCTTGCTCACCGAAGGCTGCGAATGCCCAATCTCCATCGCAATCTCCGTAATCGTCACATCATCCCGCTCGGACAACACATAGAACACAGGAAACCATTTCGGCTGCATATCAATGTTGTAAAGCCGATAAATCGCCGCTGCGTCGTCCGTAAATTTTGCAGTCAGCATCCGTAGGCGGCTTCCAAGCGCCATTTTGCCCGTACGCTTAAATATTTTCATAGGTAATTACATAATTAATTATGTAAATGTAAATACTATTTTTCTTTCTACAAACAGCTTTGTCGTGCTGAACGCGCCGGGCCGCACGGCGGTCGAAGCAAGGCGCTTGAAAGAAAGTACTTTATAGTTGCCGCACCTGCCCTTCGACTGCGCTCAGGGTGACAAAGGTGAGACAACTCCAAACAACACCTGACCACACCTGACTACAAATGACCACCAATGACCACCATGGCAAACTTTTAATACAACCACCCCAAAACACTACAACCATGCTTCATCAAAAAACCATCACCGACCTCCTCACCATCCACCAGATCTACATGGAACCCTCCGTCCCGACCTACGAGCGCGGGCGCGAGATCCTGGCCAAATACCCCGACGCCGAACGCATTGAAGTCGATTCCCACTGGAAAATCCCCGAGCTTTTTGGCTTCGAAGGATCCGTCGATGACTGGCTTTGGAACAAAAAGAATGTACTTATCCTCGGTGCCAAAAAAGGCCTGACTTGCCGGCCCAATACCCGCAGCTCGCATTGGGTGGCGCCTTCGCAGTCCAATGGTTGCACCATGTCGTGCTCGTATTGCTACGTGCCGCGGCGGAAAGGTTATGCCAATCCCATTTCCATTTTTGTGAACATCGAGCAGATCATGGGCTACCTCAGCCGCCACGCCGCCAAGCAGGGCGTCAAAGCCGAGCCAGACGCCATCGACCCGAAATATTGGGTGTATGAAATCGGCGAAAATGGCGATTGCTCAGCCGATGCGGCCATTTGTAATAATGTGAAAGACATGATCGACCTTTACAAAACGCTGCCCAATGCCAAGCTGACTTTCGCTACCAAGTTCGTCAACCGAGAAATGCTCAGCTACGATCCGCAGCGCAAAACACGTATCCGGTTCAGCCTCATGCCGCATCAAATGTCCAGGCTCGTCGACGTCCGCACCACGCCCATCAGCGAGCGCATCGCCGTCATGAACGAATTCCGCGAGGCTGGTTATGAGGTCAATGTTAGTTTCGCGCCGGTGATATATTACGAAGGCTGGCTTGACGACTGGTACGCGCTTTTCGAGGAAATGAACCAGGTCCTCGACGAACAAACCAAAGCCCAGCTCGCCACCGAAATCATCTTCCTCACCCACAACGACCGCCTCCACGAAGTAAACCTAGCCTGGCACCCCAAAGCCGAAGAGGTCCTCTGGCGGCCGGACATTCAGCAGGTGAAGTACAGCCAGTCCGGGCAAAGGAATGTGCGGTATAAGAATAATATTAAGAGGGAGATTGTTGGGGAGTTGGTGGAGGCTGTGAAGACGCAATTGCCTTATTGCCAGATTCGATATGCTTTCTAACCCACCTTTTTTATCACCCTGAGCACTCCTACCTTTGTCACCCTGAGCGGAGTCGAAGGGCAGATGCGGCAGCCAAAAAGCACTTTGAGCAATAAGCAACGCCTTTTTAAATAGACAAAAATAAACTTGGTGAGCTAGCTCGCCCTTCGACTCCGCTCAGGGTGACAAAAGAGGGCTAGTTCACGTTGACAAATGAGGGAAACAACGATAGTTTGAGCAAGTAACCCAGCTCCCATCTCACCTTTGTCATGCTGAGCGGAGTCGAAGCACGAGCTAGCTCACCAACCATGAATAATAATAACAACACCACCCTCCCAACCAAACCCCACTACCAAACCCTAGACGGCTTACGCGGCATAGCCGCCATAATAGTAGTCTGCTTCCACCTCACCGAACCCTTAGCCGCCAGCCGGCTAGAAAACGTAATAAACCACGGCTACCTCGCCGTCGACTTCTTCTTCCTCCTCTCCGGCTACGTCATCGGCTACGCATACGACGACCGCTGGGACAAACTCACCGTCGGCGCTTTTCTCCGGCGGCGGTTCGAGCGGCTGCAACCACTTGTCGTGCTCGGCATGACGCTCGGCGCCATCGGCTTTTATTACACCGACTCCCCCATCTGGCCCCTCATTCACACCGTGCCCCTCTGGAAGCTGCTCGTCGTGATGCTCATCGGGTGGACGCTCCTGCCCGTCCCGCTTTCGATGGATATCCGCGGCTGGTTCGAAATGCACCCGCTCAACAGCGTCGGCTGGTCGCTCTTTTTCGAATACATCGCCAACATCCTCTACGCCGTCGGCCTGAGGAAGTTATCCAACCGAGCATTGGCCGTTTTCGTCGCCCTGGCCGGCGCGGTGCTTTTGCATTTCGCCGTCACGAACCCGAACGGTGACGTCACCGGCGGCTGGACATTGAATGCCGAACACATGCGCGTCGGCATCACGCGGACGATATTCCCGTTTTTCGTCGGCCTGCTCCTCTCCCGCGTCGCCCGGCCCGTCCGTATCCCGAATGCCTTTCTTTGGTGCAGCCTCCTCGTGGCGGCCGTTTTGCTCATGCCCCGCATCGGCGGCGCAGATCGCCTCTGGCTCAATGGTTTGTACGAAGCATTTTGCATCATCATCGTCTTCCCGGCTATCGTCTACCTCGGTGCCGGCGGCGTGGCGCGCAGCCCGGCCGAAGCCAAAATCTGCAAATTCCTCGGCGACCTTTCCTATCCTTTATACATGACACATTACGTGCTCGTCTATTTCTACGTCGCCTGGGTAAGCCGCCACAAAGGCATCACATTATCCGAAGCCTTCCCCGCCGCCCTGCTCACCTTCTCCGGCGCGATCGTGCTGGCGTACATCAGTTTGAAATTTTACGACGAACCCACCCGGGCCTGGCTCCGCAAAAAGCTGAAATAGCGAATCCTAAGAAAGCACCTCACTCCGCCGCGACCGCCTTTTCCGAACCGGCGCAGGTTCCGGCTCCGGCACCGGATTGAGCGTAATCTCTAATTTATTCCCAAAACACCGCACCGTCACCTCATCCCCACACGCAAAACCGGCATCCAGCAGCCACTTCCCGCAAAGCCTGATCTCCGGCATCACCACATACCGATACCAAGCCCGCGGCACATATTTGCTATAAACTGTCAACTGCCTTTCCGAAGGCGAAGAAGAATTTTTTTCGTGTGTCATAGTTTGTAAGTTTTGCTAGGCAATATTAACACAGAAAAAAGTGGAAATGAAAATGGGAGGATTTGTAAGAAGCTGTTTTACAAATGGTTGAAAATGAAAAGTATGACGTAATACGCTAATTGTTTTACACAAAATGCTAAACAATTATAATTTCGTGTACATTTTGGGAGGGTAAAAAAAATTTAAAAAACTTTTCAAAAAGGCATATTACTATTCCCATTTTGGATTCAGATTGCACAAACTCACAGTCTTGTTTTACCGTTAGATAATCGGCTTAAATCAAACTAGTAACTCCAAGTCTAATTCAACTTTCAGTAGCAAAACCCTCAACCAGCTAATGAATGCCGAAAATCACAGACGAAAACTATCAGATTAAAACTGTCCACGCCACTGAATGGCACGACGTCTTTTCAAGTGGGACGACCGAACCAATGCTGATTTGGGCTATGGACGCCGAAAGCGGGGACCGCGACAGTTATGTAATAAAACCATTCGGTCATCCCAGAATTTACCCTCAGGCTGTCATGAAAGAATGCCTGGGCGCGTGGATTGCCCTGGAACTCCAACTAAATGCATTCGAGCCGGTGTACATTGAAGTGAGTACCGATTTTGTGGAAACGCTTCGCGGAAATCAATGCTATCAAAGATTTATAGAAAGCGTTGGCGTCAACTTCGGCACCCGATATGTTCCTGGGACAACTCAAATCATTGGTAAAAACTGCCTTACGAACATTCAATCATCGCAGGCAGAAAAAGTTACATCTTTTGATTTGTTTATTTCAAATGGCGACCGAAGACTGGAAAAGCCAAACCTCGTATTGGCCGAAAACAATCTATTTGTCTTCGATCACGAGCTTGCATTTGACTTTCTGATGATATTATCCTTTACCCGAAATCCCAGACCTTGGGAGCTCGGAGATTGGGAACTGAAAATGCTACGAAATCATTTTCTCTATCCGAAACTGCAAGGAACACAAATTCACATCACAGACTTCATAGAACGCTTTACGCAACTGGACGATCATTTTTGGACAAAAGCCGCTGAACTACTGCCGGCGAACTGGCGTTCCGACGACTTGACAACAATCAAAAACCATCTTGCGTTGATCGTTGAGAATAGAACTATCTTTGCGCAACAACTGGCACAGGCAATTTTGGCATGAAAAAGTATCAATATCAAGTCATCAGATATCTTCACGACCGTGTCACCGGCGAATTCATCAACGTCGGCGTGATCGTCTATTCGCCTGAGCGTCAGTATCTAAATTGCAAAGTGATCACCAAATACGGAAGAATCACATCATTTTTCCCCGGCGCAAATGGAAAAGCAATTCTAAAATCCCTCCGCCATTTCGAAAAAGAGATCGCCAGAGCAAAACCGCAATTCTTCGGCCTCTTTCCCGCGCCAGAAGACTTAGCAGAAATTACAAGAACAATCCTCCCAAACGACGACAGCTCACTCACATTAACCGAAGTAAAAAAAGGCATCGACCTGGACTTCAACAAATCACTAGCGGACCTTTACAGATTGCTAGTCACCAAATGGCAAAGTGAAACCGACGAGTCAGCAACCAGCGACGCAGATGTTTGGAAAAAGAAATACAAAAAGTATTTCGATGAATACGGAATCACAGCGAAGTTAACTGAATACGAAGTCGAGACTAAGTATGACAATTTTCAGTTCGACAAAGCTTGGAAGAATGAGATTTGGCATTGTTATCTGCCAGTCTCATTTGATTTGCAGAATGTTGAGAATATTAGGAGTAAGGTTTATAAGTGGTCGGGGAAGTTGGCGGAATTGGCAACGGCTGAGGAGAAGATTGATGTTACGTTGCTTACCTCGATTCCAAAGAGGCATGGGGAATTGAGTGATTTTATTAGTGACAAATTGACTATACAGTCAAATAATATAACAGTATCATTAATTTCGGAACGAAATGCAGACAAATTTGCACGAGAGGTCTTCAACGAAATGAATGAGCATGCTTAGAATAAGGCGCAATCTATATACTTTGTCGCTTAGCGTGGTTATTAAATATCCTAAATACCCTCAAAATCAATATTATGCCAAAAAGTTTAGAGGAAGGATTTGAAACATTTATAGGGTGGTTAAAGCCTTTGCAATCCGAGCATACCACTGCCGCTTCTCACAAAGATTCAGTAAGGAGATGCATGGAAAATAATTTCGGGTGCACCTCATTCTTTGAAACTGGCTCGTTTGGAAACGGGACCGGTGTAAGACACTATAGTGACACGGATTATTTTGCTAGATGCCCATCGGATAAATTTTTTAATGACTCAGGATACACATTGAGAAAAGTAAAGGAGGCATTACAATACACATTTCCTAGAACTGTTGGTATAGAAGTAAAAAGTCCCGCTGTTAGAATACCATTCGGAAAATATGCTTCCGAAAGACTTGAATTGACGCCAGCTTACTACTACGGACTTGTAAATACACCTATGGGTGAGAAATACAGCTACAATATACCAAGTCATGATGGTGGTTGGATGCAGTCCAGTCCTGGCGCTCATAATGCTTACGTCAATAGAGAAAATGATAGATTAAACGGTAAGCTTAAACCACTTATTCAGCTTGTTAAAGCTTGGAAATATTACAACCAAGTCCCCATATATTCCTTTTACCTGGAACTTAGAGTGACTAAATATGCCGAAAAAGAAAGCGCAATAGTATACGATATTGATCTTCGCAATATTTTCAAATTTTTATATGACAATAATTTACCTGACATTCAAGATCCAATGGGAATATCAGGATATGTGAAAGCTTGTAAAAGTGATGCAAAGAAAACAATAGCTTTATCAAGGCTGGGAACAGGATACTCGCGAGTGTTGAAAGCCTACGATAACAGAACTTCAAGCATTGACAATGCCTTCTATTGGTGGAATCTTTTCTATAATTCCGAATTTCCTAGTCGTTAAAGTCATTCGATACTAAAACTGATCTTTAATTGACTCCACTCGTCCGCTAACTCATCTCTCATTTTAGTAAAAACCTTACTATCCAGTGGGATTGAAGCCCATGCCAAAATAGTCTCGTAAGTAATTACGTTTTTTAGCGCCTCAGGTTCTCTATCGGTAAAATCTTTTCCCCTCAACGAGGAAAAAAATGTTGAAAAGACTTCCAAAAGATTATCAAGTCTTGTAACAAAAATCGCTAGCTTGATTGCTTGTTGAATTAGGGAAAGTGGCAGAATTGATTCAATGAGATAACGTGCCATTCCTTTCTCACCGACAGTAGCGGAAAACATAAATACGGCAAAGATAACTGCCGCCTTTGCGTAGGTTTTCAACTGCATCTGTTTTACAATATTGAAGGTGTGAAACGTGTTTTCAAAACAATTTACACTGAACTTATAAAACCCAGGGCTTAGTTTATCCTGGGTAAAATAATTATCCAATTTTTTGCCTGCAAAATTAGTGTCGAACGAATTGTCTACATATTGCAGAGTTCTATTCCTCTCCGCTTTCGAAAAAATAAGATTTCCTTGAATTTCCATCCAGACGTAAACAAAAACAAAGATTGAGTTAATCCCGATTAGCCAATTTACGTAATCCAACAAAACGTCTGATCTTTTGCTAAATTCGTATTTTTCATCTATGGTCAATGATAGGGTTATTATCGTCGATAGATAAAGGATATTTGTTTTCCATTTTTCAATATTTGTTACTCGGTCATAATCTGATTGCATAGCGTAATTAATTTATAATTTGCGTCCTCTTTAAAACCTCAGAAATGCATATCAATCTTTACGGGGAAACTGTATTATTTTCCCAAGCTGTTGAATAATGGCGTCCCTGCACAATTTGGCAAAGTCATTATCTTGGTTCTCCGAAATATATTTCGCTACTCTAAAAAGATCCTCAGTTTTAATAAGCCCAATTTTTTCTCGCTCAGCACCTGAACAACATTTTTTTGTAAATGCCAATGTTCTTTCAGCTGGGTCTACTAATCTTTGAGGATTTCCAAATAACAGGCCGAAAGCCTTCTCTTGTACGTGCTCTAACTCGAAGTCTGCATTCAAAGAGTACAGTAACTGCCTAAATTTCGTCACATCGATATCCTTATTATCCTTTCCTTCGCACTCGCCGATTAACCTATCTCCTTCTGGTGATATAATGACCTGATCTAACTCTAATTCGCCATCACTGTAATTCTCTGCCTGATAGCCAAGTATTTTGAGCGCCTTGATTACCGCGTCCTCTAACGGCTTCCCGGTTTCATATAGCAAATCCTTCAAACTTTCTTGGTCTATGAATTTTTTTCTAAGCTCTGCAATCTCTGCTTCAATTCTTGTAACTTCTACTTTATGCTCTTTGATTAAAGATCTTGTACTCTCAGATGATTTGAGCAGAAATTGTTCGTTTTGTATCCAGTTCGGACGAGGGCTCTTCTCAACATGTTTCCGAATTGCCTTATCAATTTCTACAAGATTAGTCAGGAGCATTTTACCAATCTTTATGCCTGCTTCATTCCAATCATTTTGATCTTTTTTACTATTATATTTGATGAACTTATCAACTTCTAAGTTTAAATGTGGTATGAATAGAACAAGCCCTTTACCGAACTTAATATTTACACCTAAAACACGATCTTTATTTTTTGTCGTAAATGTTGGATTATTTAGCTTGTCACCTTTAATGTACATTTCGAAATGCAAATAATCCTTAAAGTTTGCAAACAAATCAGCTACAGAAGAACTACTTGGAACAATGGTTTTACCAGATGCAACCTTAAATTCTAAATCTTTAAATGGCAAAAAGTTATAATTTGAGAAAGGACTAACGTGAGGGGCAGCCTTACGATTACGTCCAGTTCCTGTAAAATCGGTAGTTCCTGTATAAATAAAGAAATCTTCTTGCTTAGATAAAATTACAAATACCGTTCCGCCATTTTCGATAAAATGCGTTAATTCATTTCGCCAGTGTTGCGAGTGTAGCAACATGTCGGCGGAAGATTTTTTATTGTATAGCTTCTTTCCTTCAAACTCTTCTCTGCTTGGATAACTATCAGAATCGTAGTTTGAATACGATGTATACGATAAGTTAGGGGAAAATAGCGCGATATCGGTATCAGAAAGCGCACCTAGACTATCAAGTGGAATATGATCGTCATTGCTAAAACTAGGTATTGAAAATCCAATAGCTGTAACTCTTTTCATCGGAAATGACTCGTTATTAATTGTTAGCATTAATATAGTGTAAAAGGTCATGGCATTACCTACAAGAGTTCCATTTGTTCCACCAAACAACCATTTTAGCGAATTTTAGCAATCGTTGAAAATTGCACTATTCCATCAAACACCTTCAAGATCAGAAGAACTTTCGCCTGTGTGGGAATTTTGTTAAACTATTGAAATACAAGATGCGTTTATGGTTTTGAGCGGCACGAAATGCTGGCTTGAAACTTTAAACATCTCCGTTCATTTTATCATTTTTACAATAAGCAGATTAAGCGAACGTGTGAACGGAGACACAAACACAGAGATCATGAAAAAATTGCAAAATTCCCTCAGACAGAACAAGCAGAAAGCGCAAGGAAACGAATTTTCGAAAAACCGTTACTCGGTACTATATACGCTGAAAGGGCAGTACCAGCACGTGGGCTGCTCGTCACAGGAAGAGGCGCAGCACGTCCTGGGCACGCTCCAGACCGACGGCCACCGCATCCCCATCGGCATTTACGATTCCCAAACCGACACTTTCGAGTGGGAAATCATCGGCCAATACTTCCATAGCCAAAACCTCATGAGCGATCCCGAGGGACGTCTGGAAGAAGTACTCACCATTTCGCGGGCATTAAGAAGGCGGGATGGCAGCTGGCAGCCCGGGGTGCTGAAAAGAGTGAGTTTTTTTGCGTAGTGCACGTTTGCTTCGACTGCGCTCAGCATGACAAGGATTGGTTAGCTGACTGGGGTGGGTTGACAAAACGAAGGTTGGTTAGCTTGGCATGAGTGGGTTAGCTTAACAAAAGCTGATAGCATAACAAGGGGCGGTTACCTCCCTACCTTTTTTACAATTAACTACGGTTACCTTTCACACATTGGCACGTCTAAACAAAAAGACAACGCCAATGCACCACAAAACTTACCACGTTTACATTCTTAAATGCGCTGACGACAGCTATTATACCGGCGTTACCAATAACCTCAACTTCCGCTTCGTGCAACACAACTCAGGCATAAATCCGGAATGCTACACCTATACAAGGCGGCCGGTGGAGCTGGTGTTTTCTTATGAATTCAAGTATGTGAATAATGCGATTGCGTTTGAAAAGCAGGTGAAAGGTTGGAGCAGAAAGAAGAAGGAGGCGATTATTAAAGGAAATTGGGAGGTGTTGAGAGAGCTGGCGGAGTGTATGAATGCTTCGCATTCGGGTAATAAGTGATTGAATTAGTCTACCAACTTTTCAGAGCTCACCAACCTTCTACTTGCTAACCAACCCTTGTCATGCTGAGCGGAGTCGAAGCACTTCCCGCAACGGCGCTTGCTACTTGCCGCCTTTTGCAATGCGAAAGCTAGAACTACGTGGTTGCTGCTGCATCGGCCCTTCGACTCCGCTCAGGGTGACAAAGTTGAAGTGAACAGAAGATAAAGGATATAATGTCAGGGTAACAAAAAAAAGGCCGGGCTTATTTGTAGCCTCACCTCACATGTAACACCACCAACGCCACAATCGCCGGCAGTGCCTGCACCCAGAAAATCTTTTTACTAGCCGTAAATGCCCCGTAAATCCCGGCTACCATTACGCAGGTCAGGAAAAATACGGCTATGTAAAATGACCAGTTGGGATCTTCGATGAATAGGGTCCAGATCAGGCCGGCGGCCAGAAAACCGTTGTATAGACCTTGATTAGCTGCTAATGTTTTGGTAGGCTCGAAAAGCTCAGGTGCGAGGGAGCCTTTGAAGGTTTCTTTGCCTTTTGTTTCCCAGGCGAACATTTCGAGGTACATGATGTAAAGATGTTCGAGAGCGACGAGGCCGACAAGGATTTTACCGAGGATTTCCATAGCGGATGTGGATTTGGAAGGTTTATAAAAAGTGTGATAATCCTCAAATATAGGATTTTATCCTATATTGCGTTTAGGCCAATCCGTTGCCGTTCACTCCAAAGTATTCCCATGATTTTTCGACTTTCTATCTTCCTTTTTGCATTGATTTCCAGCTGTACCTTCGCGCAGAAATCCGATGAACTGCATACCGACAATCTGATTATTGAAAAGGTGAAAGACCATGTGTACCGCCACGTCACCTACCTGCAGACACAAAGTTTTGGCCGGGTTGAATGCAATGGAATGATCGTTTTTGATAAAGGTGAAGCAATTATCTTTGACACACCGATAGATGATTCCACTTCCTATGCGGTCATGGAGTGGCTGCAAACGAATTTGAATGTGAAAATAAAAGCAGTGATCGCGACGCACTTTCATGAGGACTGCGTAGGCGGACTGGCGGCTTTCCACAAAAAAGGAATTCCATCCTATGCTACCAACCAAACCATTGATTCAACCAAATCAAGGCATTTCCCCGTGCCGCAAAAAGGGTTCGGGCAGCGGCTCGAAATGAAAGTAGGCGACCGTACCGTTGTAGCCGAGTTCAATGGAGAAGGCCATACGCCCGACAACATTATCGGCTATTTCCCGAGTGAAAAGGCCATGTTTGGAGGCTGCCTGGTCAAGGAGCTCAATGCGACCAAAGGCAACCTGGCCGACGCCAATGAAAAAGCCTGGCCTGCTACCATCGCCAAAATCAAGAAGAAATATCCGGATACTCAGATCGTAATTCCCGGGCACGGAGAGCTGGGGAACACATCGCTGCTGGATTATACGATGGCTTTGTTCGAGGTGAAGTAGGATAACCATCTATAATTCTTCCACTTTATAAGCCTGACTTCCCAAGCCTTCAGGGTGACAATAGTAGGGACTGCGTGGATGATAATAGGGAGTGGCGCTGCCACTTCCTATTATCAAACTAAGCAGTTATAGAGCCACTACTTCATCCCTTTCCCGGTAGCGGCCCACCAGATTCCTCCGTACAAATGATCCAGAAAAGATTGGTCTGAGTACACGAGTCCGATGTGCCCCAATCCCGTGTAAAATGCGCGGCCGCCGTCGAAATTGTGGTACCACGACATCGGGTGCTCGGCGCCCATGCCGGTCCCCTGGTTAGTCTTGGGATCGTAAGTTTTTTCGTCCAGCGTGATCAGGATTTTCAGGTCATCGGCATTGTATGGTTTTTTGTACTCGTACCACTCGTCTGTCCACAGCTGGCGCTTTGGAAAGCGTTCGAGACCTGGAAAATTGCTGTCTTTCACATCCAGAAACGCGGTTTGCTGCGCAGGGTGGGTTTTGAAATACATACCTACCAGCTTGCCGTACCATGGCCAGTCGTACTCGGTGTCGGCAGCGGAGTGAATGCCGACAAAGCCTTTTCCACTCTTGATATATTTTTCAAATGCTGCCTGCTGCTCGGCATTCAAAATATCTCCCGTCGTATTCAGGAAAATGACCACCTGGTAGTTTGCCAGATTTTTCTCGTTAAAAACATCTGCACTCTCTTGCCAGTCGACCGAGAAGTTGTGGCGGGATGCCAGGTTCCTGATGCCTGTTACGCCCTCGTGAATAGAAACGTGGTGGAAGCCGGCTGTTTTTGTAAAAAGTAATGCTTTGAACTGCTGCGCCTGAGCCGTAAAAGCTGCGGCGAGAAGCAGGGTCAGGGATAATAGTTTTTTGAACATAGCGATCATTAATCAATAAAATGTACACGTTTAAAAGCGGAATGTACCTGCTTTTCTCCTTTCCCGCGGCCAAAACAGATTTACTTTTCATCATCCCGCCTGAGTAACCGGCAGTTAAGATTTCAAAACAATCCTTTATTTTGTGTGAAACCTCTCTTCCTGTCTGTTTATGATCTTTCGCTACCTGCAACTTTGTGTGCTGATTATCCTGGCTGCGCCCGCACTTGCCCAGATTCAGTTTGAAAAAGGATATTTTATTGATGACCAAAATCAAAAAACCGAGTGCCTCCTCCGTAATGTGGGATGGGAAAATAATCCTCAATCCTTTCGTTACAAGTTGAGCCCAACAGGAGAAACCCTCACCGGCTCAATCGACCATGTGAAGGAGTTCGGCACCGAAAACGGGATCACTTATATCCGCGACCAGGCCAGGATCGACGAGTCGCCCACAGACGTAGGTGCGCTTTCGCATGATCGTAATCCGATGTGGGCGGTGCGGATGGTTTTTCTAAACCGGCTTGTCCATGGCCCTGCCAAATTGTTCCTGTACCGCTCGGGTAATCTGCGCCAGTTTTATTATCAAAAAGGCGACTCACTCATTGTGCCGCTTGTTTACAAGCAATATATCAATGACGACGGACAGGCCATGTTCAATTACGGCTTTCGGCAGCAGTTGCTTAATGATGTCAATTGCGGGGATATTTCCCAGAATAGTCTGTCACGCCTGACTTACCGTGAGGGTGACCTGGTTTCCTTTTTTCAAAAATACAATGCATGTACTGCACCCGGCGCCAAACCTTTGCTGCAACCTGAAAAGCGCGACGCCCTGCACGTCAAAGTGACACCAGGCTTGAACCTGAATATGCTTTCCACCGACCAGTTTACATTCAGCAACGAAGGAAGCCGCCATGCTACGAGCCCGGCATTTCGGATTGGACTGGAAGGTGAGTATGTTCTGAGCGTCAACAGGAACAAGTGGTCGATACTGGTTGAACCCGTGTGGCAGCATTACCATTACAAGCTCAATGTGGTCAACACAAACCTGAATGTGCAGTTCTGGTCGGTAGATGTAGTTGCGGGCGCACGCCACTATTTTTTCCTGAAAAACAATAGTAAGCTGTTTGTCAATGCCCTGGGCGTACTCCGTACCATAACAGGCACTTCCAAAAATGCAGCGCAGCAAATGGAGGTTTATACCAACTGGTTTTACTACGCTGCCGGCGCCGGGTTGGCAAGCAACCGTTTCAGTGCCGAAGTACGTTACAATAGCCCTGTCCCCTTCCGGTCGAGCTACATGCGGATTGATGCCGAACATGCCCGGCTTGCGCTGGTGCTGGGTTACAGGCTTTTCTGAATGCGCCGGAGCTGGTCCGCTACTGCCGCGTCATATCCCTCGCTGCCCACTCCGCCATGGCATTAATTACCGTCCGCAGCTCGTGGCCGGCTTCTGTGAGCGTGTAAGTAACATGAGGGGGAACTACGGGCCTGGATTCCCGTACCAGGAGCTTGTCTGTTTCAAGCTGCTTCAGATGCTGGATCAACATTTTTTCAGTAATGTGCGGCATCGCTTTCCTGATTTCCGAATATCGCTTCTCACCGCTCAGCAGGTGATATAGAATGATGGGTTTCCAATGCCCGCCGATCTTATTCATTACATAAGTTACCGGACATTCCTGCATCACGATCTCCCGGTTTACATTGTATGTCGAGCTTTCCTTGATCTTCGTCATGATACATACTTTGGGGTAAGTACTTGTCAAAAAGTATGTACAAAGTTAGCTTTGTCCCAACAAAAAACAACTTGAAACAATGAAATATATCATCACCGGATCATTGGGCAATGTAAGCTTACCCGTGACCAAAAACCTGGCAGCAGCCGGACACGACGTGACTGTTATCAGCAGCAATCCCGATAAAAAAGCAGAAATTGAAGCACTCGGTGCGCATGCGGCGATCGGATCTGCCACAGACCAGGAGTTTGTTACCCGCACATTCAGGGATGCCGAAGTGGCTTACCTCATGATCCCCAGCAGCTTTGCGCTGACAGACTATAAAGGTTTTCAGCTGAAAGTAGCGGATGCTTACCTGCATGCATTACAAGGTAGCCAGATCAAACATATTGTGGTGCTGAGCAGCCTGGGTGCCCACCTGCGCGAAGGTGCGGGGCCGATTGATGCCCTGGGCTATCTGGAAGAAAAACTGCTGCAAATCCCGGGCTTGAACCTGAATTTTCTGCGCCCGTCTTACTTTTTCAGTAATTTGTTCAGCCTTGGCGGGCTGATTCAGCAGGCAGGTATTGCAGGCAATAATTTTGGTGATACAGACGAAAAGCTGGTCCTTACCCATACTGACCACATCGCTGAAGTAGCTACCGAACAATTATTAAACCTTTTCACCGGGCATCATATCACAAACATCGCCAACGATGAGCGCCACCCCAGCGAAATCGCCACAATCCTCGGAAAAGCAATTGGAAAGGAAAATACGCCCTGGGTTACGTTCAGCGACGAAGATGCATACCAGGGAATGCTTGGTGCAGGTTTGAATGAAAGCTTCGCTTCACTTTATGTTGAAATGGGCCAGGCTTTACGCAGTGGTAAAATGCAGGAAGAATACTGGAAAAACCGTCCGGTACCCGGCAGCTACAAGCTGGAAGACTTTGCCAGGGAGTTTGCGGGAGCCTTCGGGCAGCATTGATATAAAACAAAGGCCCGGCGTCTGCCGGGCCTTTGTTTTATCATTTCCTATCTCCCCATCTTCAGCCGCGTCTGTGCGCCGCCGGGGGCATCTTTTAATTCTACTTTCAAACCCTGCTGCTTCCATGCTTCCCTGTCGATCAGCAGCGTAATCGAATGCATTCCCTGCGGGAGGTCGGCTGTGATATTGCCTTCGGAAAACTTCAGAGGCTTTGTATCGGCAGTTGCAGTAATCCCCGCCGGTGCGTTGAATGCCAGGGTCACATTGCCTTTTGTCAAAACTTCCACATCAAACCTGGCCACACTTACCTTTTTGCCGCCGGAAGTTACCTCAGGCAGATCGCCCACAGGCAGCTCGCCGGAAACCATACTATAAACCGGAGCCCATGCAGCTTTCGCGTTCCTTACAGTTTTACCCGTCACCGCGCCTGCATTAGACGTTGTTTCCCACCGGCGCACATACCGGTTGGCTGATACCCGGAAGTCTCCCGGCTCACCCATCCTGGTCAGGAAACCAACCAGGTTAATAAACTCAGTCTGATCCAACCCTGCGGTAAGTCCCGGCGGCATGAGCGAGCCAGGCACTTTTTCCATGACCTGCACCTGACTTTTCGCAATAGATACTTCCTTGCCTGTAACATCACGAATCACAATATCATTTGCCCCGTCAGAAGCAAGGTAACCCATCAGGTCAGAGCCGTCTTTTTTTACAACCCGTTTCAGATCGTAGCCTTCCTTGATCGATAGGCTCGGATACAAAATGGAGCGGATAATGGTCTCGGCAGGCGAGCTGGTACCCAGGCTGCTCAGGTCAGGACCGATCAACCCTCCTGCACCGCCAATGGCATGACAGGTCGTACAGCTGGACTCTGCCCGCCTGAAAATCTGCTCTCCTTTTACCGGGTCCGCCTTCTCGGCTACCAGTTTGGCAAGCCCGGCAATTTGCTGATCGTCCAGGTCCTGCGGCATTTTCTGGGTAGGCATTGCTCCACCCGACGTTTCCAGCGCATTTTTCAAAGCAAGTACTTCGTCGAGGTTCTGGCGTGTCCATCCGGCGCGCTGCTGTACCAGCTGGCGACCACGCTTCGCAAATCCTTCCGGTATTTTCTTGGTCCCGATGGCCTCGGCCAATGCTGCACTACCTTCATTGGTAGGAATAAATGCCAGAAAAAATTCAGAAACATCCGTGTCAGCCGGCAATGTACGCAGGAGCTCGGTGCCTATTCTTGCACCTTCCTTCGGATCAACCGACGCGAGCTGAGAGGCAGCAATCAGTCGTACCTCAGCTGGATTTTTCGGTCCGGCAAGGTCTACCATCAGCTGCTTTGCTGTTGACTGGTCAATGCCGGCCAATGCACCCAACGCGGCTTTTTTTGTCGCCGGCTCCCCGGTTTTGATCAAGTTGATCAGCTTTCCGCTCAGTTCATTCAGTTTCCACAAACCAATCAGCCGAATTGCAGCCCCGCTCACTGCTTCGTCATCATTTTCTATAAACTCAGCAATACGTGCGGGATTTTTATCAGGTTTAAGATTACGCTGGCTTGCTGCTTGTTCCAGCGCTGCCAGCTGTGCCGCTGCATTTTTGTCTTTGTTCCGGACTGTAATATCCAGCAAGGTATTCAGCTCATTCACCTGGCCGGTGCGCGAGATACTTGCAAGTACATCTTTCTGGTAATCTTCCGGTACCTGACCTTTCTGGTAGAGCTGTACCAGTAATCCGGCAGCGTCCGGCCCGGTCGCAGATTTCAATGCGTAAGCTGTCTTTTTTGCATCACCCAGAAACTCCGGCTCTGCCTTTATTTTCGACAGCCATACCGGTTCCAGTTCGCGAACAGTTTGCCACAATGCAAAGTCCAGGAACTCATCCATAGGCTGATCCAGTACCATCAATGCGGCTTTTGCGCCATCAGCAGTTTTGGTTTTACGCAATGCAATCACGGCTTCCATTCGTACCTGCGGATGTTCGTCCCTGACCGCTTTGGACAGCGTTGCGGGAACACCTGTCAGCTGCGGGTACCACAGTTCCAGGGCACGCAAACCGGCAGCACGGACTTTATGATCTTTGGCACTTAATACTTCCTGTAAAATCGGCTGGTTAACCGTTTCCATAGTCTGGTAAACCCAGAGTCCTTCAAGCAGATTATGCTCGTACTGCTTGTCATTTTTATCCAAAGCAGCAACCCACTGCTGCAAAGCCGGAATTACCTCCTTTGCACCTTTTGCTTTCAGTACCTGCTTGGCCTGCAGGCGCGTCCATTCTTCGGGCAGTTTGAGTGCTTCCAGAAGTTCCCTGACACTGGCTTTTGTAAGCTGAGGCTTGGGTACCAAAGGTCGGTTCTTGGCTACAATGCGCCAGATGCGTCCATGCTGCTGATCACGGCGCGGATCGTGAAAATCTACTTCTCCATGCTGAATAATCGGGTTGTACCAGTCGGCAACGTAAATGGCGCCATCCGGACCTACATTGATGTCCACCGGTCTGAAAGCCACATTATCCGACCACATCAGGTCATCGGTTTGTCTGGAAACGTAACCTGCCCCCTGCTCTTCCAGCTTGAAGCTGTTGATACGGTTTGCGCGGAAATCGTTGGTGATCATGCGCTCCTGCCAGGCATCAGGCAAATGTTTTCCTGAAACAACATCCAGCCCGCTGTGTTTGGGCTGGCCGGGGTTAAGCCCGCGCAGGATACGCGCTGCACCCGGCGCTGTCACGAAAGTGGCACCGGGAAAACCATAGTTGATCCCTTCGCCTCCTGCACCGTCGGTCAGGAATGATTGCCCCCAGCGGTCAAACTGCAGGCCCCAGGGGTTTACCAGGCCGCGTACATACACCTCCATGTCCAGGTTCCGGGTGTTCAATGCCCAGGCACCTCCGCCTTCGAGCCGGCGGATCCCGAAAGGTGTCTCCACGTGGCTGTAAATATAGATCGACTGATTGAAATACATCCGGCCCTCGGGACCCCAGCGGAATGTATGAATGAGGTGGTGGGTATCACCGGTACCAAATCCATTGAGGACGCGACGCTTTTTATCGGCCTTACCGTCGCCGTCTGTATCTGAAAAATGCAGGATTTCAGTTGAGTTTGCCACATAGCAGCCGCCGTCACCCGGCAGTATACCCGTAGGCTGGATCAACCCTTCTGCAAAAACAGTAGACTTGTCGGCTTTGCCGTCCCCATCGGTGTCTTCCAGGACAAAAATCTTGTCATTGGCGGACTCCCCTGTTTTGAGATGCGGGTACACAGTGCTGCTCACAACCCATAGCCGTCCCTCGGCATCCCAGTTCATCTGAATGGGCTTGGCCACCATCGGGTCTGAAGCAAATAATGTAACTTCAAATCCCTCCGCCAGTTTGAATGATTGAAGCTCTTTCTGCGGATCCGGATCGGGGTCTTCTTTCACGTTCCGGTATTTGCTGGAGGAAGTTGCCAGGAGCATGGTGGCAAGCAATGCTGCTCCGTATATTGGTTTGGTGATTTTCATACCTGGACTTTCGGCAGTCGGCTGTCCGGCCTTCGGCCTTTTAAATTTGATAATTTGATACGCTTACAGAAATACAGGCTGGCAGCTGAGAGCCGGCAGCCCAAGTTTCCCTACTCCACTTTCTTCAGCTCATAAACAGTTTCTTTCGGCACACTCTTGAGTATGATCTGCCCTTCGAGCCATTTGATCAGGATATTCTGCTCTTCCAACCCTTTCACGTGGCGGCCCTGCTCATATTTGCGGAAGCCGATGATGTAGGTTTGGTTCAATGGCCGATACTGGAAAAAGTGCAGCTCATTTTTGCGGTTAACCATTTCCTGTATCCACCTGGTTTGTTCAAACTGAGGTCCCTGCGCGATGGCAATGCCTTTGGCCCATGCACTGGCCGAGCCGGATGCTACCTGCTCATTGCCTGCCATCAATGCATAAAATCCTTTTTTCAGACCTGAAACGATGACTGTCCGTGCATTGTCCATCACCTGCGAGCCAGCCGGAGCGGGCAGCGGCAGGTACTTATCGATCACATTGAACTTCGCAAGCACGGCATTTCCGTCGAGCGGCAGTATCCTTGCATTGGACGCCTGCGGGCCGCCTTTTCCCAGCGTGATTGTGGTGGTGGCAGGTGCTGCTTCCAGGCCTAATGCTTTTTCCAGAATTTGGGCCAGGTGAAAATAGCCTAGCTCATTCAGGTGGACGGTATTCTCAATGATCTGCTCTTTTTTACTCAGCTCATCAATGGACTTGTAGATATCCACAAACATTTTTCCACGTTGTGAAGCCACTTCTGACAGGGCCTGGGAATACAGCTGCAAATCCGCATTGCGCTGAGCAATATGTTGGGCCGTATCCGGCGACATCACCGGGATGGTAGACAGCAATATGGTTTTGGCACCCAGCCCGTCGATCTTGTCGATCAGCTTGTTAAGCCCTTCTTTGAAGTGCGGCAGGCCGGCCATCCCGTCCTGAGCTTCCACGCCTCCGTAGCCCAGCACTACAACCGTGGGCTGGGATTTGGTAAGGTCCTCAATCAAATGCTCGTAGGGAGTAGGCGGGTTGGTGTAGGTACTGCGGGCTTCGCCCCACACATTGTCGCCCGTCCAGCCCAGGTTCCGGAAGGTGATACCTTTGTCGGGATTGCGGGTGGTAAGCATGGTTTCGAGGTAACCATACTGAAAATCATTCTCGAAAACAGAGCTTCCCAGCATGACAACCCGATCCCCGTCCTTCAAATCCAATGCTGCGGGCCTGGTTTGTGCGAGTGCGCTTTTACACAACAAAAAGCAAAGCATCCACAGCCACACAAAAGCAGCGTTTGCTTTTTTCATCTTAATACAACTCATTTTAAGGGTTTTAGGTAAAATATAACGCCGGAACTATCTGCAATGGTAAGCAGTGACGCTTTTATTTGATTTTTCCAACAACATTATAAAGCGGAACTCGCAGGGAAAATAATGTCCTGCCGGTAAAAAGCGCCCTGTTTTTATCAGTACCCCCAAAAAGAAAAAAGCCCGGCCCGGAAAATCCGGACGGGCTTTAAGGTTATGGGAGTTTAAATTCAGAGTTTAATAATCTTGTAGGTCACTTTCGAGCCGTCGGTCTGGCTGATCTGGACTACATACATACCTGCCGGCAGGTTTTTCACATCGATGCCGGCTGCGGGCACTGCATTCGCGCTATATATCACCCTGCCCACTGCATTCAGCAGCTGAACATGCTGAACTTTGGCCCAGTCAGCAGCTTTGATGGTCAGGTGATCTGCCACAGGGTTAGGATACACGCTTACAGCCTCTCCACCTTCAAAAGTCAGGCTTACCAGCTTCGAATGTGCAGATGTTTCATCGAAATCGATCATTTTGAGGCGGTAAAGGTTTTCTCCTGCCAATGGATTTGCATCGGTAAAGTTGTAGGCAAATTCAACTTTGCTTTCGCCCTGCGCTGCTACCGAACCGATTGTATTCCATGTCTTACCATCCCCACTCCGCTCAATGTCGAAGCTTTTGCTGTTGGTTTCTGCCGAAGTACTCCATGCCAGGGATGCAGTAGATCCTTCTTTGGTACCTTTGAAGTCGATCAGCGTCACAGGCAGCGGCGATCCGATCTTGAAGATTTCAAGACCTGCCAGCGCAAGGCGGTTGGCGCTAGGCGTGAAGTTCATGTTCAATGCCCCGCCCGAAACCGTTACATTGAAATCCTTCACAATGGCAAAACGGTAACCTACTTCATTGAAAATATCCAAGTTGCTGATCACCTGCTCGCCTTCGATGACACCATTGAATACGCGTGAGCCCTGGGAAGGGAAATAGTTTTCCACAAAGTGCAGGCGAAGCATGTAGTCACCATCAGCCATAGGAATGTTATAGCCGGTTTGTGCGAGGTTTTCCTGAGCGGAAAGATAAGTCTGGTACAATGCATCCCAGTCGGTACCTGCCACGTCAGACTGTACCATCTGTGCATCTTTCAGTGCCGAGCCTGTGCGGTACGGCTGATCCGGCTCAAATTCAAAACCGCCCACAGTTACCGGAGTATCCATACCTCCCTTGATCCGCTTTACTGCTTCGATCACCTTACCGGCCGGATTTGCATTACCGTACAATGGTACACGCAATGGAGATTTGGAGCTGGTATAGTAGTAAACCAGTGTCGCATTTTTAATCCCGGCAGTTTTGGGATTAAATTTTACATCCACGCTGTGCGTAGCTTGAGGCGCCAGTGTTTGTGAAGAAGATGGTACTGAAAAGTCAGAAGCATTGGGACCAATGATCCGTATACTTTTAATCTGCACTTCAGGATCACTACCATTGCTGTAATTCTGTCCGGTATTCTGAACCGTCACCGATCTTGTTTTGCTTTCACCTACCTGTGCCGGATCAAAGTACACGGCCGAGCCGGTAGTAGCTGAGAGTACCGAGTAATTGGCAGGACCCGTCTCAGGTCTTACATTGGTGATAAAGTACATGTTATCCTGATAGTCATAATTCGTAAAAGACACATCGATGTAGTCGTGGTTTACGAAATATGCATTGGGGATCACGTTTCCGTTTGCGTCAATCGCTTTGAGAAAGCGGAGGCCGATCAGGTTGTTTGCATTTCTGGTACGGTCAGAATAGGAGTTACCTATACGTATACCGAAAGCGCCGGAAGGCTCAAAGGTTCCATGTGCCAGGTTGGTTGAGTTTCTTTCTCTCGGGCTCAGGCTTTGTGCATCTTTACCATCATGGGTATACAGCGTTGTCAGCGTGTTACTGCCTTTTGCGTAATACCGGAACGACTCCACTGCGGTGCAGCAAGAGTGGTAAGCTGCAAGCTGGTACACTGTCACAGGCATATTCGGGTCGGCACGTACAAAGTGCGGCGCAAGCACTTCGCTGGATCCTTCCACGATGGTAGAACCCTCATTACCATTATCTGCCTGGTTGTATCCTGTTTTGGAAGTGAAGTTAAAAGCGCTGATAATTTCCTGCGCATAAGGCTCGTTTTTACCTTCGCCTTCGTACTGCCACAAGCCCATCAGCGACACCTCTTTGGAAGGTGAGAGGGCATCGTCGCTGCTGATTGTGAGCAGGTCTTTAAACACCTTTACCCGCGTCCCAGCGTCTACTGCGATGAATTTGATGATAACTTCGCGGTTACTTCCGGGACTGATGTTGATCGGATACGAAGGATTGGTATTACCGCCTACCGAAACGATTGTCCAGGCTGCAGGGTTTGAGAGCGTAAGTCCGTTCAGCCGGAGTGCGCCGTAGCCACGGTTGTAAATCTTCAGTCTTACCTGATCGTGGTTCTCGTTAAAAGGAGTCTCGGGATCTGTTCTCCGCCAGGGGATCTGGATGCGGGAAAAAGTTAGTTCATCGTTGGCCGGAAAGCCGTCCATGTTTTGCAGGACCAGGTATCCGCCTTCTGCTACCGGGGAAGCGGCTGCGGCTTCAACATCAGGGGCAAAGCTGCCCAGCATTACTGCGAAAAGAACGGCCAGGGACGACCGGAAGAGTTGCTTGCTTACAAATTGTGCTTTACGAAAATAAAGTTCTACCATCTCCATTCATTTTTAACTGATTCCAACCATTTGACAATATATGTTTCCTTGCAGAAGCCGGCTGCCTGGCAGCGGGCTTCGTTGATTTCCATTTCCTCTGTCATTCCAATTTTGTCAGGGTCAGTTCCGTCAAAAAGAAGACGCGCAGCAGGATCATCAGGCATGAACCGGAGCAGCGCGAAGTTCTCAGAGATAGAACAACTATTACATTGCTATAAAATAATTGACATAGCAACTATCCTGCAATGTGACCAAAATACCCTTAAATAACATTAAGAAAAGACATAAAGCTGACAAAAACACCCGTAAAGCAGGCAGTGTTCAGGGGAGTTCAAAAAGAGAAGATTTTTACTTATTGAAGCTACGCACCGGGCTTTTTTCCAAAATAATTATGCCTGCGGGCACAATTTTTTATCAATCGGCAGAGTTTTTTGGAACCTTTTTTGTAAACATGCTGATCCTCAGCAGAAGTTGTAATCGGGCATAGATATTGGAGTGTATTTTACAAAACACCATTTCATGCCAGCGAAGAAAAAAAGCCACAGCAGTAAAAATCGCCTCGGGGTTAAAAACTCCCTCGTCAACAACATTAATGCCCGCAAAAAAAAGGGCATTTCCCGCTCAAAAAAGAAGAAGACGGTAAACAGCAAGTCCTATAAAGACATGCAAAATAAGTGGGGAAAGAAGTAAATCAGGATACCACATTCTGCGGATCTCCTTTTTGAAAATGCGCAATATTAGCGGCTACCATCACCAGTAAACGTGACCTTGCCTCGAAAGTAGCCCAGGCTACGTGCGGCGTTATCACACAGTTTGAGGCAGACAGCAAAGGGTTATCGGAAGCGGGAGGCTCGGCAGACAATACATCGAGTCCGGCACCCCTGATAAGTCCTTTGTGCAATGCGTCGGCCAGGTCCGACTCATTGATCAAAGGACCTCTACTTGTATTAAGAAGGATTCCGGTAGGCTTCATACGTTGGATCCTTGCAGCATTTACCATCCCTTTAGTATCCTCTGTGAGCGGACAATGCAAACTGATCACATCGGCGTTTTCAAACAATGCATCCAGTGTTACCATCTCAATATGAGCATCCGTTGTTTTACCCGGATCTTTGCGGTAAGCGATGGTTTTCATTCCAAATGCCTGCGCAATCCGCGCTACCTGAGAGCCGATATCACCCAGCCCCACAAGCCCCATCGTCTTTCCCGCCAGTTCTGTCAGCGGTGACTTCCAGTAGCAAAAGTCCTGTGCCGACGCCCACTCTCCCGCAAATACACTGTCGCTATGCATTTCGGGCCGGTTCATGAGGGCGAGCAACAGGGCAAAAGTTTGCTGGGCTACCGAGGCAGGGCCGTAAGCTTTTACATTGGTTACCGTAATTCCAAGTTGGCGGGCCGCAGCGGTATCCACATTATTATAGCCGGTCGCCATCACGCCTATATACTTTACTGCCGGCAGCTTTTTCAGCGTTTCTGCCGGGAGTATTACCTTATTGACCAGCAACACCTCAGCCTTGCCAGCCCGCTCCACAATTTCATGCGGAGCAGAGCGGTCGTAAATGGTAACTTGGCCCAGCTTTTCGAGAGGCGCCCAGCTAAGGTCGCCGGGATTCAGGGTATAACCGTCCAGGACTACAATATTCATTAAGAGAGTGCTTGGTTACTGAATATCCTCAAATCGACCCTGATTCAGGTCTCCGGTATCGTACCCTTTTTTAAACCAGTACATGCGCTGCTCTGACGTACCGTGGGTAAATGCATCCGGCACGACATACCCCTGCGATTCCTTCTGCAGCTTGTCGTCCCCGATTGCATTAGCAGCTTTGAGCGCAGCTTCCAGGTCTCCGGGTTCAAGGATCTTGCTCATTTCATTGGCATGGTTGGCCCATACACCCGCAAGAAAATCGGCCTGTAATTCAAGTTTTACAGAAAGCTTGTTATACTCAGCCTCGCTCAAACGGCCACGCTGCTGCTGCATCTGTTCCGAAATTCCCATCAGGTTCTGTACATGGTGACCTACTTCATGTGCTACTACATACGCCACAGCAAAATCGCCGGGTGCCTTGAACCTGTCCCTGAGCTCATCACAAAACTCAAGGTCGATATACACTTTGTGATCGGCAGGACAATAAAACGGTCCCATCGCCGAAGAGGCACCGCCACACCCGCTTTGGGTCGCATCTTCAAATATCTGCAGTTTCGGGTTTTCGTATTGCGCATCGTTGCGCGAATAAATGTCGCCCCATACCTCCTCGGTACTTCCCAGCACTTTGGATACCAGGTCGGCTGTACGATCGTCCGGACGGGGCCCGGGAGGGCGCGTCGCACTTTGCTCCGTCGACTGACCTCCCTGAAGGTTGCCTAAAATAACAGACGGATCCTGCCCTGTAAGCAGGCCGATAGCCAGTACAATAATAGCGCCGATGCCGCCGATCGCGAATTTGCCACCGCCCGACATTCCCCGGCGGTCTTCTACATTCCCACTTCTCCGTAAATCTTGCCAACGCATATGATTCTTCTGTTTTGGGTTATGATGATATAGCAAAAAGCGGAAGAGCATTCTGTTTCTCCCGCTTTTTGAATGTACATGAATTAATACTATTTACGTAGCCCTTTAATGACCAGTGCCGTTACAATGCCGCCTGCCAGGTACCAGGCCACCGTCAGCAGCTTGGTGGTAGTGGTCCTGTTTACGGGCTCATCGTCCAGCCCCATGGGCCTGGTAAGCGTGAGGGCACCCAGGCCTGCAGCCAGGCCGTAGCTTGCGCCGAGCAGCAGCAGGTTCTTTTTCTTTGCAGAGCCGATCATGCTATAATATAATGAATTGCTCAGCAGGTCACTGGCTAGCGTAACTGCGTACAATGCATTGCCTTTGGGCGGATTCAAACCGGCGAATCTTGCGGTTTTGGAAATCGCCTCTTCTCCTACTTCATGGATATGCGGTGCATTGCCAAACAGGTGCCGGGCACCTTCATGCAGCAGGTTCAATGCTACTGAACCGGCCACACCTGCGGAAATGTTTTCAGCTGCTTTCATAGATGCATTTTTAGTTTTGCAAGAGAATCATAAAATTCCATGCCTTATTTCAGCACCAGTACTTTTTGCTGTACCACGCTATCCTGTCCTGCAAGCCTCACCACATAAATGCCGGGCGCCATACCGGCAATGGAAATACGCAGCGGAACTGCTGAACTGACGATTTCACGTTTTATCAAAACCTGCCCCGAAGTACTCACGAGCTCCACAGACCGGAAGGAGCCGCCGGCATTGACATTCAATATACCATTGTCAATCAGTGATGGCAGTACAAACAGGTCGTCATTACCCGCCGCCTGAACAGGAATAATGCGTGAGTAGCTGAAAGTCTGGTCTGTATCAATCATTTTCAGACGATAATATAGATCCGACTTTGCAGCGGTATTGTGTGAAAATGTATAGCGGGAGCCCGACTGGGTGTTCGCACCTGCAACATTGCCCGCCTTTTCAAAGGTTTTCGCATCGGTACTGAACTCAATATCAAAACCCTGAAAGTTTTCTTCAGAAGCCGTTTCCCAGGACAGCTTTACCCCTTCAACGCTGCGTTCCCCTGAAAAACTGGCCAGTCGTACGGGTAGGATTATTTCTGCGGAAATGCTGTAAACCGCACCATTGGATACTGCATAAATTTCTCCGTCCTCATCCTCCCCAAAATCGGTAATGCCGGTAAAACGGGATGTCTGATACTCTTTGACACTACCGTCAGCAGCTATTTTGTGGATGTCGCCTGAGAAATAATCCGCACCAATGTAGTAGCCCTGCATGGGCCATTTTTTTCCGCGGTATACTACGCCGCCTACAACTGACTGTCCGCGCAGAATGCCTGTCTGGTAAGTATAAACAGGCATCGTATATGCGGATGCCTCGTCGCACCCGGTCAAATCGGCTGTGGGCGAAGGACTATCACCTTCAAAGCACCGCCAGCCGAAGTTTGCGCCCAGGGCTGCATTCTTTGACAGCTGATTAATTTCCTCCTGTGCACCCTGACCTACATCCCCGATCCAAAGGTCATTGGTTTCACTGTCAAAGCTCCAACGGAAGGGATTTCGTAAACCCTTGGCAAAAACTTCATTACCATAAGGATTACTGTCGGGGATCGTGTATGTATTATTCTGGCTGTCAGTAGGTGTTACGTCAATCCGCAGAATTTTGCCCAGTAAACTTTCATTGTTTTGCGCATTGCCGGGGACATCATTGGCTCCGCCCCCATCGCCCGTGGAGAGGTACAGCAAGCCGTCTTCTTTGTTAAAATGCAGCTCGCCCCCATTGTGGTTTTTGTTGACGGGATGCGGAATCTTCAATATTTGCTGGCGTACTACCGAAGTAATTGCATCGGCAGCAGGGTCAGAAGCCGTATACCGGGCGAGTACCAGGTCGCCGGCGAGGTCGGTATAGTATACAAACAGCAATCCGTTGGAGGCAAACTCCGGATGAAATGCAATGCTGAGCAATCCTCCCTCACCCACACTGCTTACGGTGGAGTCGGGTGCATTCATGTTCAGGTAAACACCGGGAGCATCAGGCTGCCCGGGCCTGAAAACTTTGATTACGCCTCGTCGCTCTGCGATGAAAAGACGTCTGCTGGCGTCACCGGCGTGGGTCAGCTGCATGGGAAATGTGAGGCCGGAGATGACCGGAATAGTATCAATGTTGATTTTAGGAATTTGCGCGGCCACAAACCCCGGCAATCCAATACAAAATTGCACGGCCACGACCATAGCAATTTTCAATACGGCGAGTTTTTTCATCAGCACGAGTATTTTAGAAAGTTGACGAACCGGTTACAAAATAGTTGTAACCGCTATTTACCCCTTTGTAAAATACTTGTGCCTGTCAGGACCTACTGATAGCGGAACTCGCCTGCCTCGCTCCGGATCGTCAGGCTTTTATGCTCAGCCGCTTCTACCCGTCCGATTACCTGTGCTTTAATCCCGAATGAATTCGAAATACTGATAACCTGAGCAGCATATTGCTCGGAAAGATAAATTTCGAGCCGGTGCCCCATATTGAACACCTTGTACATTTCCTGCCAGCTCGTACCGCTTTCTTCCTGTATCATCCTGAACAATGGGGGTACCGGCAGAAGGTTATCTTTGATAATGTGAAGGTTATCAACAAAATGTAGAATCTTTGTCTGAGCGCCTCCGCTGCAATGTACCATGCCATGTATATGCGGCCTGATCTCATCCAGCAGCGCCTTGGCTACGGGTGCGTAGGTGCGTGTAGGCGACAGGATAAGCTGCCCTGCATTGAGCGTTGTTCCGGGTACAGCGTCTGTCAGCCTTTTTGATCCGCTATAAATCAATGCATTGTCTACTTCCGGATCAAAGCTCTCGGGATATTTTGAAGCGAGGTACTTGCCAAGTACGTCGTGACGGGCGGAGGTAAGCCCATTGCTGCCCATCCCACCATTATAGCTTGTCTCATAGGCTGCTTTCCCGTAAGATGATAATCCTACGATCACATCGCCCGGACGGATGTTTGCATTGTCAATCACTTCCGAGCGCCGCATTCTTGCAATGACAGTACTATTGACCGTAACAGTGCGCACGAGGTCGCCCACATCCGCTGTTTCGCCCCCGGTGCTGTAAATTTCCACCCCATAGCTGCGCAGCATTTCCAGTACCTCCTCGGCTCCGTTGATGATCTCGGCGATCACCTCCCCCGGAATCCGGTTCTTGTTGCGGTCGATGGTCGAGGAATACAGCATCGGCCCCAATGCGCCCACGCAAAGCAGGTCATCGGTATTCATCACGATCGCATCCTGCGCAATGCCTTTCCATACTGAGATATCGCCGGTTTCTTTCCAGTAGAGGTAAGCCAGGGAGGTTTTGGTACCCGCACCGTCGGCGTGCATGATCGTACAATAATCAGGGTCACCGGCCAGGGTATCAGGCACAATCTTGCAAAATGCTTTTGGAAAAAGCCCTTTGTCAATTTTTTCGATTGCCTTATGCACATCTTCTTTGGATGCCGATACGCCGCGTTGCAAGTAACGGTCGGTGGTGTTCATTGGAGCAGAATTAGATGGACCGGGCGCTGCCCGAAAACACAAAAGTAGGAAAAAACACGGGGCGATTGAAGCTCAAAAAGGCGTTTGCGACATTGTTAAAGCTTTACTTTAACCTGAAAAGGATTTGTTATATAAGCCCAGCGATTTACAAATTATATGGATTTTTAATACAAAATAAGAAGCTAAATGATGCAAAAAAGACGTTAGCTTTATGATTCAATGGTTTTTTAACAAAAAACAATACGGACATTTTCCTGATCCGTAAAAGTCTGGTAACAAACCTTCCTGCATTCATGCGCGTGTCTTTTTCAAGGTTATTTGTACTCGTACTGCTCAGTACCGCAGGCATTCATGGCGTAAAAGCCGTACATGTACGCACAACTGTCAAAGCAGACAGCAGTCATTCAGAAAGTGCCATCGTTAACTTTGCCGTCAAGCATCTGCACATCCCTTACCGCTCCGGCGGAACTTCTAAAAAAGGTTTTGATTGCTCGGGCTTTGTACGGTACTGTTTCAATAAATGGAACATTACACTGCCTCATTCCAGTGCAGCACAAGCCACGCACGGTGCGGAAGTGAACCTGGACGATGCCCGGCCGGGCGACCTCATATTCTTCAAAGGAGAAAGTGTAAAAAGCAAGAACATCGGCCACGTAGGCATTATCACCGATGTCGCACCCAATTCCATCCGCTTCATACATTCAGCATGGAACGGTGGAATCCGGTACGATCTGCTTGATGCTTCTTATTACCGCAAGCGGTTTGTGGCTGTCAAAAGGCTGCTCGACTGATCAGGACAGGCCTGCATCATCCGACGCACCCAGCGCCAGCGCACCCCAGTCGAGGTCCTCACGCCCTTTTGCCAATGCAGCCACAAAGCGGTTTTTCAACAAATCGGCGAGTGGCATAGGCACGTGCACGTCGGATGCGGTTTTTAAAGTAAGGTTAATATCCTTCAAGCCCAGGGGCAACCGAAATGCGGCAGGCTCGTAAATATGACGGGCCACGATTTTACCGTAATTCTGGAAAATAGGTGCTGCAAAAAGGGTCGACGTAAGCATTTCGTAGATCTTCTGCCGCTCGATACCATTCTTTTCGGCCATCGTGAATGCTTCTGCCATCATTTCCATGCTTGCCGCAATCATAAAGTTGCCTGCCAGCTTGACCACGTTGGCCGCACCCGCATCTTCCCCAAAATCAAAAACACCTTTCACAAACGTCTGCACAACAGGACGGATGCGCTCCTTGGGGGCTGCTTTACCCGACAGGCAGATATTTCCTACCGCCGACTTCACAGCTTCCGGACGTGCGAAAATGGGCGCAGCCACATACCCGACCCCGAACTTTTCGTGCGTCTTTTCGAGAAAGCGCGCAGCTTCCGGCGAGATCGTGCTCATGGAAATATGTATCCCTCCATTGCCCAGCTTTTGCAGTACCTCCTCGGAAAATGTATCCTTTACAGCAGCATCGTCGGACAGTACCGATATCACCAGCGCACCCGGCGTAATGGCTTCAACGGGGCTTGCGGCTAGTTTCGCGCCCAGCTTTGCCAGCGGATCGGCTTTGGCGGCAGTACGGTTCCAGACGGTGAGCTCATAGCCTGCATTGATCAGACTTTCGGCTATGGGCGAGCCCAGGTTGCCCAGGCCAAGAAATGCGATTTTTTCGGACATTTTTGTTTATATGTTTGTAAAAAAATGTGTTTAGCTGGATTCAGGGCACAAAAATCAAACCTGGATCACCCCTACATTGAACGTTGCATCGGAAGGCGCCTGATTGGCTGCGGCAATGCCGGTTGAAATAATCCGGCGGGTATCTGCCGGGTCAATAATCCCGTCCACCCAAAGGCGTGCAGCGGCGTAATATGGGGACAGTTCGGCATTGTATCGCTGGGTAATCTGGTCCAGAAGTTGCTGCTCGGCTGCTTCCGTCATGGTTTCACCTTTGGCCTTCATGGTGGCGGTTTGTACCTGCAAAAGGGTTTTTGCAGCAGTAGCACCGCTCATCACCGCCATTTGGGCAGTAGGCCATGCATAGATCAGCCTTGGATCATAAGCTTTGCCGCACATGGCGTAGTTGCCCGCTCCATACGAGTTGCCCACGATGAAGGTAAATTTCGGTACAACGGAATTAGCCACGGCACTCACCATTTTAGCCCCATCCTTGATAATGCCCCCCTGTTCGGCCCGGCTGCCCACCATAAAGCCTG
Organism: Dyadobacter sandarakinus; assembly: GCF_016894445.1. Taxonomy (NCBI): domain Bacteria; kingdom Pseudomonadati; phylum Bacteroidota; class Cytophagia; order Cytophagales; family Spirosomataceae; genus Dyadobacter; species Dyadobacter sandarakinus. The sequence continues at coordinate 4,918,003 of NZ_CP056775.1, read as the reverse complement.
TCACATCCTGAAAGAAGAGCAATGGTATTTTTTTTTGATTACAGTTCATGATAAAACGTGCCGCTTTATCAGCCGACTCATTGTAAATGACGCCGCCCATCTGCAGTTCACCCTTACCCGAGCGCACCATTTTTCGCTGATTGGCCACAATACCCACTGCCCAGCCATCAACCCGGGCATAGGCACATATCAGTGTTTTCCCATATTCGGGCTTGTACTCGTCCAGGCCGGGCGCATCCACGATGCATTCGAGCAGCGGCCGCATATCGTATGGTTTGAGCCTGTCGGCAGGAAGGATGCTGTAAATTTCCTGGGGATCCCGGGCGGGCAATTGTGCAGGTACCCTGTCGTACCCGGCATTCGCCGGACTACCCAGGCTGCTGATCCGTCTTTTAATGGCATCAAGGCAGGTGCGGTCGTCGGCGTAACGGTTATCAGTAACGCCGGAAATATTACAGTGCATTTCGGCCCCACCCAGGGTTTCGGCATCCACATCCTCCCCGATCGAGGATTTGACCAGAAAAGGCCCCGCCAGAAAAAGGGAGCCGGTACCTTCCACGATAAATGCTTCATCGGACATGATGGGCAGGTAAGCTCCCCCGGCCACACAGCTGCCCATGATCGCGGCAATCTGCACGATTCCCATGGCGGACATTCGTGCATTGTTTCTGAAAATACGGCCAAAATGCTCCTTATCCGCGAAAACCTCGGCCTGCAGTGGAAGGAAAATACCCGCACTGTCGACAAGGTAAATGACGGGGAGGCGGTTTTCCATGGCGATTTCCTGCGCGCGAAGGTTCTTCTTGGCGGCAATCGGGAACCAGGCGCCTGCTTTCACCGTGGCATCGTTCGCGACAATCATGCATTGACGGCCCGCCACATACCCGATACCCGCCACAACCCCGCCGGAGGGGCTTCCTCCTTCCGCTTCGTACATCCCTTCTCCGGCAAATGCACCGATTTCCAGAAAGTAGCTGCCTTCGTCAGTCAGGTGATCAATGCGTTCGCGGGCTGTAAGCTTACCTTTACGGTGGTGATCGTCGATCCGCTTTTGCCCTCCGCCGAGTTTTACGCGCTCGTAATTGCGGCGAAGCTCATTGAGCATTTGCGTCAGGCTTTCCTCGTTGGTCATGATGGTGCGTATTTTTCTAAAAATAAAAAGTCGTTTGCGGGTAAGCAAACGACTCGTATCTGATCTTCAATTCCAATGTTACTTAATGACCGTAGTGGTGTCCAGGGGCGATTCGGCAGGACCTTTATCCTTTTTACCAAAAACAGAAATACTGACGTAGCGTTTGGGATGTTCCCGGAAGTTTGTCAGCAACTTATTAAGGCTCACAATCGTGCGGTCGATGTTATTGTATAATGTTTCATCCTTGATGAGCCGGCCGGCTGTTCCCTTGCCCGACTCAACACTGTCAAGAATCTGGCGCAGCTCGCCGATGGCTTTATTGGCATTTTGCACGGTTTCTCCCAACCGCAGCGCATTAAGTGAGTCGGCCAGACTGCCGGTTTTGGTGAGGAGCGGTTTGAGTTCCTTTTCAGTTTCAACCAGTGAAGTGGAGAGCGTATTGAGATTGCCTGTCAGCGCAAGGAGGTTTTTCCGGTTTTCACCTAAAAGCCCCTGCAGACTGCTGCCGGTTTGATCGTAGTTTTTTAGTACCTGATTCAGGATCAGCCCGGTTTCTTTAAATCCGCTTACAACAAGGTCCAGGTTTTTCACAAGAGAGTCTGCATGCGTAACCAGCGGCAAAGCCTGCTTTTCGAGTACGGCACTAATGCCCGACTCCTTATCAGCCCGCAGGGTATCCCCATCTTCCAGGTTTTTGCCGGCCGGACCCATTGCCAGGTGCACTACCTTACCGCCCAGCAATCCGCCATCAGCCAGTACGGCAGTACTTCCTACCGGGATGTCCACGCTTTTCTGGATGTCCAGCGTCACGAGCAGCTTGTTATTCTGAGCAGGAAGCAGCCTGATCTCCTGTACGCGACCTACATTCAGCCCGTTTAACAGTACAGGATTGGAGGCCGTAAGACCATCGATATTATCGTAAATGACGTGGTACTTATAGGTTCTTGAGAAAACATCTGAACCTTTGAGGACATGAAAGCCGAAATAGAGAACTACAATAGCCACCAGGGCCATCGTTCCGACTTTTGCTTCTCTGGATAATTTCATGGACTAGCTGATTGGCACTGTGTGTTTGTACTGATTTACCGTAAACATCAAATTAATGACATTTGTTTGGCTAAATCAAAACAAAGTGCGCCAGGCTACCGGTCCATATCCCGCTTGTAGGCCATAAATGCCTGGTGAATGGACTCTGCCACTTCTTCCTGGCCTTCGTCCGAGCTGAGGTATTCTTCCTCGTCGGGTGAGGACAAAAAACCGGTTTCTATCAGCACGCTGGGCATGGCGGCACGCCAGAGAACCAGAAATCCGGCCTGCTTCACACCCCGGCTTTCACGTTGGGAAACAGTCTGGAACTTTCGCTCGATCAGGTCGGCGAGACGCAGGCTGCCGGAAATAAATGCACTCTGATAGTTGGCCAGCATAATATGCGCCAGCGGGGAATTAGGGTCGAAACCCTTGTATTTCTGCTTGTAGTTGGTTTCCTGAAGAATTACCGAGTTCTCCCTTCTTGCCACTTCAAGGTTGCCTTCTGTTTTGTGCAAACCCATCACGAAAGTCTCGGTACCGTGTACGGAGCGCGACCGGGGCGTGGCGTTACAATGAATGGAGATGAACAGGTCGGCATTGTTGCGGTTGGCAAAAGCCGAACGCTCACCGAGCTCAATAAAGACGTCGGTGGAGCGGGTGAAAAGTACCTTTACATCAGGTGTTTCCTCTTTGATCTTCTTCCCCAGTTCAAGGGCTACGCTGAGCGCCACATCCTTCTCTCTGGTGGTACGGCCTCTCGTACCGGGATCCTTGCCGCCATGGCCCGCATCAATCACCACAGTATTCACCTTACTTCTGGTGACTGTAAAAGCTTCTTTTCTGACAGGTACCGGCTCGTTTTTGAAGACAAATGCAAGACTTGCCAGGAGACAACTTGCAGGGATAACCAAATTAAGAACTTTTAACATTATTTTTTATAAGGTGGCGTTACTCGTTAGAGGTTTCTCTGCTAATTTTGAAATTCCGTTATGCAAAAATACTTTATTTGTTAGAACTGAAAAGAAAGGCGATTATTATATCGTCTGTTGTTGCGCTTCTTCTATTCAGCACAGTAGCATGCGTGCGGCAACGCACCGGGAAGGCGGGGAAAAATGCTGGAAAAACGAAAGTTACGGCTTCTGTCAATCAGTCAGCAGATTCTCTGGTTACTGCGCAAAACAACTCCCGTACGGACACCTCCGGTACCGGGAAAGCATTACTGTCTTCCTCACGAATGCCGGGAGACAGCGTACGGGCCGACAGCCTTTCCGCTGATTCAACCCGGGCAGATTCCCTATCCAATCCCGACGATCTTCAGAGTGTAGTCCAGTACGTGTCGCAGGACTCTACCATCACGGATGCCGTGCTGAAGCAGGTACATTTATATGGCAATGCCGAGGTAACGTACGGCACCATCAATTTGAAAGCCAACTACATCCGGCTCAACTGGATTACCAATGAAGTATATGCGGTAGGTACCTACGACTCCACGGCCAAAAAAATAGTCGGTGATCCTATCTTTCAGGATGGGACGGAGATGTACAACACCAAGGAAATACGCTACAATTTCAAGAGCAAGAAAGCATTGATCCAGGGGATTGTAACCCAGGAAGGCGACGGCAATATCCGCGGCGAGAAGGTCAAAAAGGATGACGAGGGAAACTTTTACATCCGCCACTCGATCTATACAACCTGTAACCTCACACACCCGCATTATTACATCAATGCGCCCAAAATCAAGATGGTGAACAAGAAGCAGGTGATTTCCGGGCCTTTCAACCTGGTCATCAGCGATGTACCGCTGCCAATTGCATTGCCTTTCGGCTTTTTCCCTTTTCCGAAGAAAAAAGAAACGGGTACCTCCGGGATCATTGTGCCTACCTACGGTGAGGAGCCCAACGGACGCGGTTTTTACCTCCGGGAAGGCGGATATTACTTTGCGATCAGTGAATTTGTGAACCTGACATTGCTTGGGCAGATCTACTCTACAGGCAGCTGGGGGCTTGGTCTGAGCTCGGTGTATACCAAAAGGTACCAGTACTCGGGCAATATTGCCCTGCGCTTTAACCGTAACAAGTCGAGTGACGAGATCGACAGGCTCCTGGGCCGGGGTATCACCAATGATTTCAGCATTGTATGGTCGCACACGCCAAGGCCGCGGGGCAACTCCACGTTTTCTGCGAATGTTAACGTGACAAGCAACAGTTACAATCAGTTTCAGGAATTTGATACGCAAAGGTACATTTCCAATGTAGCAAGCTCATCGGTGCAGTATAACCGCACTTTCGGGCAGTACATGCGGGCAGCAGCAAGTTTGCGCGTGAACCAGAACTTCGGTCAGTACAGCCAGGTTACAAACAGGCGGGAAGGCGGAAAAACCAACATTTCATCCGATTTCAGCTTTGGCGTCAACCAGATCGCACCATTTGCATTGAGAGGCGGACAGGGGCGGTGGTACGAAAGCTTCCGGCTGGGCCTCGATTTCAATGGAAACTACACCCTGACCAACTCGCTGGCTTCCATCGACACTTCTTACAGTACTCTGGGTTTTGTACTCACCAATAAAGTAAATTCCTCCCGCATCAACACGGCAAAAACGGTTGCATTTAACCTGAACAACCTGCCCGCAATGCTCCGCGACGCACAATTTACGGGACGGTACAGTCTTCCTATTTCTTTGCCCAACTTCAAGGTATTGCGCTTTGTGAACGTGACGCCCAGCATCGGACTTTCCGGCGAGGTATTTACCAAGCAGTACCGGTACACCAAGGTAGGCCAGGACAGCATCCGCATTGATACTCTGAAACAGGCAGGTACCGAGTACACCTACAACTTTGCGACAAGTCTTAACACCCGCTTTTACGGTACTTTCTTTATAGGCGGGAGAAGGCTGGAAGCGATCCGGCATACGGTAATCCCGCTGATCTCATTTACCTACACACCCGACTTTACCGGTGATGCATTCGGATTTTATGAAAGGATCAATGTGACCGACAGGTCGGGAAATAACCGGGAGCTGTCCCTTTCCAAATTCAGGGGAGTAGGCTCGGGTATAGGCAATGGGCGGGCATCAAGCGTCATTTCATTCAGTTTGAACAACTCTTTTGAAATGAAGCTCAAGAGCAAGAGCGACACGGCGGCAGCGCAGTTTGAAAAAGTATCACTGCTGGACAACCTGAGCATCGGAGGTAGCTATAACCTGCTTGCCGACTCGCTCAATCTGACCAATATTACTGTAAATGCAAATGCGCGGATCGGCCGGAACCTGAACCTGAACTTCAATATGAACCTTGATCCTTACGCATATGAGCCCAATCCAAGGGCCATAGGCAACCAGATAGGGACCAAAGTGAACAAGTATGCCATTACGCAGGGACAAGGCCTTGCCAACCTTCAGAACCTTGGTTTCACACTGGGTACCAGCTTTTCACCCAAAAGTTCGTCCAATAATAAACCCAAACCGACAACGCCCGGCCAGCCCGACAACTCGCCTACCGAGGCTCAAAAAGAGTTTATCGCGCAAAATCCGGACCTGTATGTGGACTTCAACATTCCGTGGAACGTGTCGCTGAACTACAACTTCGGATTGTCCAAGGCGGGGTTGTCCAATGCCATGCTGATTCAGGCCATTCAGGCTACAGGTGACCTGAGCCTAACCAAGAACTTTAAAGTAAGCGTCAGTACCGGGTTTGACTTTACGGCATTCAGTCCTACGATAACAACCCTTTCCCTGTACCGCGACCTGCACTGCTGGGATATGAGTTTCACCTGGACACCTTTTGCCGGCAGCTCGGCCCGGGTAAGCAACTATAGCTTCACCCTAAAGGTAAAATCTGCCATCCTGCAGGACCTGAAAGTAACAAGGCGCCGCTCTTTCTACGACAGGTCGGCTTATTGATGGAAAGTCACAAAAAAATGGCTGCCAGTACTGGCAGCCATTTTTTTGTGAAGTATGATGCGACGTTTATTTAGAAGACTTCGCAGCTGCTTTTGGCACAACTTCACCATTGAGATACAATGTAATAGAACCACCCTCGGTGTTGCTGAAAACTGTTACTGGCTTGTTGAAAGGGCCGGCAGCAGCAGCGTTGAAGGTAGCCTTCACAGATCCTGTTTTACCAGGGAGCACGGGATCCTTGGACCAGACCGGCGTGGTACATCCGCATGAAACTGTTACATTGGAAAGGACCACGGGATCAGTTCCGGTGTTGGTAAACACAAATTCGTGTGTAACAGGAGTTCCTTGTGGCACTTTGCCGAACTTATGCGTCTCTTCCTTGAATTTCAGAACGCCTTTCTGGGCAAAACTAACGGTAGAAAGACCTACCAATAATACCAGCGCTGAAAAGAATACTTTCATAATGCACTTAGACATTTAGTGATGAAAACTGATTAGCAAACAAGATTAACTTTAAAAAGTTAAAATTAATAATCATTAACCATTATTAACAATGGGTTTTAAAGTTATACGTATTAGTAAATGGGATTATTATTTTCCTGTATAATTTTGGCCTGGCCTCAAAAAGGCGTAATTTGATCATAGATTGAAATCCGAATTTTGCGTATGCATCAAAATGACAGTCTCACCGGTTCCGGTATTTTAAGTAAGGAAAACATCATTCATGACTACCGTTTGGCCTGCGAAAGCCGGCAGGTAAGCTTACTTGGAAGGAAGGATACGATGGGCGGACGTTCTAAGTTCGGCATATTCGGGGACGGGAAGGAACTGGCGCAATTAGCTATGGCAAGGGCCTTTAAACCCGGCGACTTCCGGTCGGGATACTACCGCGACCAGACCGTGGAAGCGGCGGTCGGCAATCTTACCTGGCAGCAGTTTTTTGCACAGATGTATGCCCATGCGGACCTTGAACACGAGCCCAGCACAGGCGGCCGCTCCATGAACGGCCACTACTCCACCCGCTGGATAGCGGAGGATGGGCAGTGGCTCGACCAGACAAAGCTTTTCAACTCAGTTTGCGATATTTCCTCTACAGCCGGGCAGATACCCCGTGCAGTAGGGCTGGCTTATGCCTCCAAATTGTTCAGGCAAAACCAGCAGCTCCATGGATTTACCAACTTCTCGCACCAGGGAAGTGAAATCGTTTTTGCAACCATCGGTGATGCATCCACTTCTCAGGGCATGTTCTGGGAGGCCATGAATGCAGCCGGCGTATTGCAGATCCCAATGCTTACTTCTGTCTGGGACGATGGTTATGGAATTTCGGTACCTATTGAGTACCAGACTACAAAAGGTAGTATCTCCAAGGCTTTGGCCGGGTTTCAGCGGAATGAGGATGAACCCGGGATGGAGCTTATTTCGGTAAAAGGCTGGGATTACCCTGCATTGATCGAAGCCTACCAGAAAGCCGCCCGTATTTGTCGGGAGGAACATGTACCGGTACTAGTGCATGTCACCGAACTGACACAGCCGCAGGGCCACTCCACATCGGGCTCGCACGAACGTTATAAGTCCAAGCAGCGCCTCAAATGGGAACAGGAACACGACTGCAACATCATTTTCCGGGACTGGATCCTGAAAAACGGCTATGCTACCGACGAGGAGCTTGAACAGATTGAAGTTGAGGCGAAGGAAACAGCAACTGCTTCCAGGAACCTGGCATGGCAGGCTTACCGCAAGGATCTGGACAGGGAATACCTGGAAACCATTCAGCTGATACAAAATGCATCCAAAGAGTCGGCACAGTCGGCGGTTGCGTTGAGCAATGTAGCGCTCGAACTTTCAAAAACTTACCTGCCGGTACGCCGCGATATGGTATCTGCCATCCGTAAGGCGCTGCGCATTCTTGTAAAAGAAGAAAATACATTTAAGCATGCATTACAGGAATGTTTGCAGAAAGATCTGAAAGAAAATGCGGCAAGGTTCAATACACACCTTTACAGTGACACTCCGCAATCGCCCCTGCACGTAGAGCCTGTACCACCGGTTTTTGGAGCACATAGTCCGCTGGTAGACGGCCGGGAGGTAATCCGCTCTTACTTCAATGCCCTGTTTGAAAAAGATCCTGGCGTAGTGGCACTCGGGGAAGATATCGGGATGATCGGGGATGTAAATCAGGGATTTGCCGGTCTGCAGGAAAAATACGGCGAGCTCCGCATTACAGACACGGGTATCCGGGAAACGACGATCATCGGACAAGGTATCGGACTTGCGATGCGCGGTTTGCGGCCGATTGTGGAAATACAGTATTTCGATTACATCTATTACGCACTATCCACCCTTACGGACGATCTGGCATCGTTGCGGTACCGGACGGCTGGCGGGCAGCGCGCGCCGCTCATCATCCGCACCCGCGGTCACCGCCTGGAAGGAATCTGGCACTCGGGCTCTCCGATGGGTACCATGCTCAGCAGCCTCCGCGGATTGCATATTGCAGTACCCCGTAACTTTACACAGGCTGCGGGATTGTATAATACCCTTTTACAAGGAGACGATCCCGGTCTGGTTGTGGAACCATTGAACTCGTACCGGCAAAAAGAAACTTTGCCCGAAAATATAGGTGAAATATGCATTCCGCTTGGCCAACCCGAAATTTTACGTCCCGGAAATGACATTACAATTGTGACTTATGGCTCCATGTGCCGTATAATAATGGAGGCCGCTGCACAATTGCAGCATTTGGGTATTGAAGCAGAGGTGATTGATGTGCAGACATTATTACCATTCGATATCAACAACAGTATCGTTGAGTCCATCAAAAAGACGAGCCGGGTTGTATTTGCCGATGAGGACCTGCCCGGAAGTGCGTCGGGGTACATGATGCAGCAGGTAGTGGAAAAACAGCAGGCATACCGCTGGCTGGACGCTGCGCCTGTAACCATATCCGCAAAGGATCATCGCCCGCCCTACGGTTCGGATGGCGATTACTTTACAAAGCCCAATATGGACGATGTAATTGAAACTGTTTACAAAATCATGCACGAGGCGGCCCCGCTAAAATATCCGGAGCTATACTAATGCGCGATTTTTATGACTTATCTTCAATCAGGAAAAAGATTTCTTGATGTATTTGCTGCGGTGGCGGGGATGATCATCCTGTCACCGCTTTTTCTTGTCCTTACCCTCCTGCTGGCAGCCGTACATAGCGGTAGTCCCCTGTTTTTTCAGCCACGCCCAGGCCTGCACGGAAAGATTTTCATTGTAGTAAAATTCAGGACGATTTGTCAACATTCCGGCCGGGCGAGTCCTTTCTGCCGCTGGTTGCGCCGGTCTTCACTGGATGAAATACCGCAACTATGGAATATACTTAAAGGTGAAATGAGCTTTGTAGGTCCCCGGCCGCTGCTGCCCGAGTACCTTCCCGCCTACAATGCTTATCAGCAGCAAAGACATAACATGCGTCCCGGCTTGACGGGCTGGGCACAGATCAACGGGCGGGACAGGCTGTCGTGGGAGCAAAAGTGCGAGCTCGATGTGTGGTATGTGCACAATGCTTCCCTGTCGCTCGACATCCACATTTTCCTGAAAACCATTTTTACAAAACACACTATTGTACCATGCTGATCTACGGTGCGGGCGGACATGCCAGCGTGCTCCTCTCCTTGTTATGTGAAAACCACATTCCCGTACAATGCATTTTTGATGACCTGGTTGCGGGTGGTAACATCGAAGGCATTCCGATTGTACATTACCAACCGGCGGTTTTCCCAGACGAAAAGATTTTAATCGCCATCGGTGATAATCAGACAAGGCGGCTGGTGGCCGGCAAAGTACTGCATTCATTTGCATGCCTTGTTCATCCGGATGCTTACATTGATAAATGCTCGGAATTGAGTCTCGGTAGTGTGGTCATGCTGGGAGCCATCGTCCAGGCTTGTAGCCGAATTGGAAAACACGTCATCATCAATACGGGAAGTATTGTCGAGCACCATTGTGTTATTCATGATTACGCACACGTTGGTCCGGGTGTGGTGCTCTGCGGGCAGGCGTCGGTAGGCGAGGGTACACTCATAGGGGCAGGAAGCGTGGTTTGTCCCAACATTTTCATCGGGGCAAACTGTATTATTGGTGCAGGTACCGTAGTTACCCGGAACATTCCTGACCACTCCGTAGCAAGAGGAAATCCCGCACGTATCATCAAAGCCAGCTGCACCCGATGAAACCAAAAATCTGGCTTTCTCCTCCGCATATGGGTGGCAGTGAGGTGCATTACGTGCAGGAGGCATTTGAGTCCAATTACATTGCTCCCACGGGCCCCAGTGTTGATGCATTTGAAGACGCGCTTTGTAAATACACCGGCAGCAGATATGCCATTGCCACCAGCTCGGGCACGGCTGCCATTCACCTCGCGCTGCTCGCACTGGGCATCACCCGGGGCGATATCGTACTTTGCCAATCCCTGACCTTTTGTGCTTCTGCGAACCCGATTATGTACCAGGGTGCTGTGCCGGTATTTATTGACAGTGAGCCTGCAAGCTGGAATATTTGCCCGAATGCTGCCGAAGACGCTATTTTGTATTACATCAGAAAAGGCATCGTACCCAAGGCAATTATGGTAGTGCACCTTTACGGCATGCCAGCCTGCATGCAGGAAATGCTCTATCTCTCACGCAAATACAACATTCCGATTATTGAAGACGCGGCAGAAGCCCTGGGATCTGCTTTTCAGGAAAAAAAGGCCGGTACTTTCGGCGATGCAGGCATACTCTCATTCAATGGAAATAAAATAATCACTACCTCAGGGGGAGGTGCGTTACTCACAGACCGGGCAGCACTTGCGGAGCGCGCCCGGTATCTTGCCAGCCAGGCCCGTGAAAATGTGGCGCATTATGAGCACAGAGAGATCGGGTATAATTACCGGCTCAGCAATGTTTGTGCAGGTATTGGCTTGGGACAAATGAAGGTACTGGATCAACGTGTGCAGCAAAGACGTCATGTATTCATGCACTATAAACAAAAGCTGGAAAATATAACAGGCATATCTTTCCAGCACGAGCAGGACACTGCATATTCAAACAGATGGCTTACAGCCTTACAGATTGATCCAGCCATGTTACTAGGACTGCGGTTGCGCCTATTTGAGAATCTGGCTGCCGAAAACATTGAGGCCCGGCCGGTATGGAAGCCGATGCATATGCAACCTGTTTTTCAGGGCACGCAATTCTTTGGCTCGGATGTGGCCCAACGTTTATACAAGAATGGAATCTGCCTGCCCTCGGGCTCAGCACTGACATCCGGCGAGCTTGACCGCATTACCGGCTGTATGTTGCGCAGTCAATAGAAAAGCCTCCGCATAGCAATGCGGAGGCCTGGTCATCAGATGATGATGAATCTATTGTACTTCAACCTCAAACTGTAATGGAGCATAAGGCAGAATGGTCCCGCTGCCGTTTTTACCATAACCCAATGAAGAAGGGAAAATGATAATTGCTTTTTCCGTTTTCTTCAGCTTGCGGATCGCCCGGTCGAAACCACTGATGGTATTGCCGTTGCCCGTGATAAATGAGGCAGTGCCACTGTCAAATTTGGTATCATCCAGCAACTTGCCGGTATACTTAACGCTGACCGACTTTGCTGGTCCGATGGTATCACCGGTGACCGTATTGGTTTTTACAATTACAATGTTATCCGCAGTTCTTTCAGACACAACGAATTTTTTAGCTGCAATGAAATCATCAATCTGCTGAACCTCCGTGCGGGTTTTGATAAACTCCACTTCCAGACGGATGGGTGAATAGGCCGGAATATTTACTTTGTCGGCATTGCCTGAAGCAAGGTAGTAGGGCAGGAAGAAAGTAGCTTTTTCACCTGTTTTCATCAGGAAGATCCCTCTTTCGATTCCACCCCAGTACACATAACCTTCTACTGGAAAAGTAAACTCAGTTTTGCTGTCGACAGTTGACGAAACGACCTTGGTACCATTCAGCAGGTAGCCGGTATATTTAATTGTCGCGGCATCCCCTGTTTTGGCAGCTATTCCCGCAGGATTGGCGGTACGCTTGATATAGTACAGGCCGGAACTATCTTTTACAGCTTTTTCGCTCATGCTGTCTGTTTTGATAACAGCTTCGATGGCAGTTTCATTCTCTGCAATTTTCTCAACATCCTTGTTGTCCGAAGAATCCATACAGGAGGACAAGCCCACAAGTGCCGCAAAGAAGTACAATGATAAACGGATATGCTTCATTGGAAATAATTAGGTATTTGAACGATTAATGGGATAAGTACTATGTCAATGGATGCGGGAGGTACCAAAATGGTTGTAATCAGGAGGGAAAAATATCTTGTCTGACATATTTCTCGTAATACTTGCAAAACGAGGTAAGTGGACATTGGTCACACTTGGGACTGCGTGCCAGACATATATACCGGCCATGCAGAATGAGCCAGTGATGCGCCTTATGTACGAGTTCTGCCGGGATGTATCTGATCAATACTTTTTCTACAGCCAGCGGCGTGGTAGCCGTTGAAGGTACCAATCCCAGCCTGTGCGAAACACGGAAAACATGCGTATCCACAGCCATGGCAGGCTGGTTGAAAATTACCGATGCAATTACATTGGCCGTCTTCCTGCCTACACCCGGAAGCTTCTGCAGATCGTCGACTGACGCGGGTACTTCAGAATGAAATTCGTGAACCAGCATATTGGCCATGCCAACCAGGTGCTTACTCTTATTGTTGGGGTATGATATGGACCGGATGTACGTAAAAACTTCCTCCGCACTGGACGCAGCGAGTGATTCAGGATCGGGAAACCGCTCAAACAGGGATGGTGTCACCAGGTTTACCCGCTTGTCTGTACATTGGGCAGAAAGGATAACTGCTACCAGAAGCTGGTAAGGATCCTGGTAGTGTAACTCAGTTTCCGGATCGGGAAAGTTCTGCGTAAAGTAATCCAGGAACAGCTTAAAGCGCGCTCTTCTTTGCATGTTAAAAAGTGCCGGACCTACGCCGCGACAAAACTGATGCCGCAGACAGAAGCTATCTGCGGCAATAAATAATAAGCATTGCCCATAACTGACGGACAAACAAAAAGCCTGCTGCTCTTAAAACAAGAGAGCAGCAGGCCGTTTGGCAGTGAATTGCTGCGAATACCTGACGATAGCGGAAACCGCCTGATCCGAAGGTACACGGACGATGTTATTGAGCTGACTTTTGATCTCAAGAGAATCAAGATAAAAGTTCATCAGATCGTCGTCCAGCGCCAGCGCCTCAATAATCAGTTCATTTTCATTCTCTGTTGTTTCGGCATAAAGGTACCTTACAACATCATCGTAGGTAGAAGTTTTTATCATACTGTGGGGCACGTTGGTTAAACTGCTTACGCAAATTTATTAACGCGTAACGCATCCTTCCTAATGCCGTATTAATACTCACACCCGTAGCATCTGCAATCTCCTGAAAACTCATGTCCTCATAATGGCGCATGATCAGAACCTGCTTCTGCACATCCGGTAACCGCTGGATCATCTCCCGCAGTTGCTCATGTGTTTCCTGACGAATCTGGACTGACTCAACGGAATCTTCCGAAAAATCCAGCGTGTTGAAAACACTGCTCCCATCTTCAAATACTACATTAGGATAGCGTTTGTCGCGTCTGAAATAATCAATAGCGAGATTGTGTGCGATTCGTATAATCCATGGCAGGAACTTGCCTTCGTCATTATACCGACCACCCTTTATTGTATCAACTGCCTTAATGAATGTATCCTGCAATAAATCTTCGGCTACATACTGGTCTTTGACAATCAGATAAATAGTGGTGTATATTCTTGACTTGTGGCGCTGAACAAGCTTTTCGAATGCTTTTTCATTACCGTGGATATACAATGTTACCAACTCACTGTCGCTAACTTGGACTTTCTCCATTTTTACTATTCGATTTAGTTAACGTAGAGCAGTTCGTCGATATTGTTTCTCCTTTCTGGTTAGGTGATAGATGGAAGTGACTTTCTCAATTTTGAATTATACATATCAAAGATGTACAGAACACAAATAATTTGCAAATCTTTGGGTTGCTTTTTTTTATAAACCGTTTTACGTTAACAGATGTTAACAAATCACCCGTGCAGGCTGCTCCCAGCTACAATTTCGCCTCCCGGCTGTTGATATTGCTACATTTTGTAGAACTATAAGAATAAAAGGAAAAAGAACCCATCAAAATTTGCGGTCAAATACACTGGTTGGCTGCCACACACAGAAATTTCACTTTATTAACAATTTTTGAACTTTTCCAAGAATGAAGTACGAGCACCTTTTCTTTGATCTCGACCATACCCTATGGGACTTTGACAAAAATTCATCCGAAAGCCTGGAAGAAATTTTTCATTCACAAACCCTGCATCAGCACGGCGTCCACTCTTGTGATGATTTTATCAGTTCTTTCCTGAAAATAAATGCAAAGCTGTGGAACGATTTTGACACAGGACAAATACACCATACCTATATACGTCAGAACCGCTTTCGGCTGGTATTTGAATCCCTAGGCCTGGCTTGCCCCGACAATCACCTTGAAATCGGAGAATTGTACCTGCAAACCTTACCGGACAAAAAACATTTACTGGAAGGTGCCTCGCAGGTGCTGGACTATGTGACTGCCGCAGGGTACAAGCTGCATATTATTACAAATGGCTTCAATGAGGTACAAGCCCGGAAGCTTTCGGGCTCGGAGATCAGCCACTATTTCGAACATGTCATCACTTTTGAGAATGCACAGGCAAAAAAGCCTGATCCAAGGATTTTTGAATACGCGCTTTCCGTATCGGGTGCAAAAGCAGGAAACAGCCTGATGATCGGGGATAACTGGATAGCTGATGTAATGGGCGCCAAACAGGCAGGGCTGGATACCGTGTACTACAATCCCGCAGGACTTACCTTTGACCAGACACCCACTTACGACATCCGGAAGCTGGACGAGTTGCTGCTGATCCTGTAAAACTGTTAATAGTCGCCCTCGTGAAAACTAACTTTTTTGTCGCGGAGAAACTGCTTGATCACGTCTACATGCACGCACTGACCTACATTCAGGAAAGGATAATTTGAAACTTTCTTACGCTGCCCGCCGGTGATTACCTCCTTGTTGACCTGGTCAAATCCAAGGTGCAGATGGCGGGTGGAAGCCTGCATTCCGAATATTGTTCCCTGACTGTCGAATAAAGGTCCGCCGCTTTGCCCCCTCAGTCCAGGCGTACTCATCTCAATACCTACAATTTCATTCTGATCGCCTATCTGGCGAGTCACAATACCGTCTATCGGGAAGGTGGGAGTGCGTGTTTTACCATCACGGGTCCATTCAATATCCCCGGACACATTGTTGTACTGAAAATTACTAAACTCCGGAAACGGGTAACCCAGCCTGCAAAGGTATCTTCCCGGCTTTACCAGGCGTGAGTCTTTCAGGAATGTCGCATGTCCCTGATACTGGCTGCTTTCAAAATCGCGAAAGTGGATGATTGCGAGATCCTGTGTGGGGTGAAGATGAATGGATAAACCTTTGTACTTGTCAACACACTTGATAAAGTCAAACAGGATCCGGATGGGTCTGGAAGCATTGATCTTATATTTCCCTTCGAGCAGGGTCCGCTGCGTGGCCAGGCCGGGGTCCTTTTCAAACCGGCGAAGCTCACTCCTGAATTTCTGATAGTTTTCGTAAATCGACTGTGCCTGCAAGATCTGACGCGCTACGTGGCTGCACGTAACCGCAAACCCCTCATCATTTACAAAAAATAAAGTAGCCGTGCCCGGAATGATATCGGTACCGTTATAGTACCTGAAAATAAAATGAATGGGACGCGTAAACCGGTCGACCTTCTCTATGGCCTCAACAAACATATTTACGCATTCTTACAGATGGGTGAATGGAACGAGTGCTTCGGTCTGATCCCAGCTCAGGACCATGTTGACGCCTTTTGGGATTTCTTCAAAATAAATCCTGAACTTTTCCTGCACAGCCGGCCGTATCCTGATCGGCACATCTACCCGGAGTACATCCTTGCCATCGTTATACTCAGTTCCCCACTGGCCTGTTTCGGCGTTTAAAATAATTTTCCAGCTGCTTTGTCCCGGCACCGAATAAAGTGAGTAGCTGCCTGCCTTAACAGGTTTGCCATTCATTGCAACATCGCGGCCTATTTCTATCACAGTGGCCTCATTGGCACCGGTACGCCATACTTTGCCATAAGGCAGCAGCGCTTTGTCCTCTTCCCGGCCGAACAATAAACGCCCCTTTTTGCCGGGACTACCGTAAGTAACTTTGATATCGACATCATTGATGCTGGTTTCGGCAACACTGGCAGGACTGAATGAGCGTGTGTACTTTCTGAAACCCAGATAGCCCAAGATGATGACAGTTGCAAGAATTAGTGTGATGCGTAAAGGTTTTTTCATTTTGTCACGGACAAACAATCTTGTAAAAGGTGTAGCTCACGGATAATCTCAGGAAAAGGTAGGAATCTTTGAGAGAAGGATCACCCTGCTGCAGTTTGTCATTATTGACAGGCTCACCACCCAGATTGTCAAGATAGTCGCTGAACGTTTTGCGCGCACCAAGTTCAAGACCAATGTTCCAGGGCCGCTTTACCTGGTACTTGATCCCTACCCCGTAAGGAAGTACAAGAGAACTGGTCTTGTAGGAAGCAGTTTGCGGGGAAGGCGAAAATTTCATCAATCCGATTCCGCCAAACACGTAAGGTGTCCAGTTAAATGCAAACCGCCTGTCTTCGTAGTTCAGGAAGTTGTACTCCGCCACGGTACTTCCCTCAAAAACCCGGCTGCGGAATGACATATTCCTGGCCTGCTGAAAAGGATCCTTGCTATGCTCGTCGGAAGCAGTAATAAGACCACCCATGATTTCTGCACGCAGTGATAATGCCTGTGAAGGATTATACCGGAAAAACAAGCTCCCACCCGGACGGAAAAACCGCAGCCGGACGGAAGGCGAAATATCTCCTTTATAATTAAGACCGCCGAGGCCTGCTCCCAGCTCTATTTTCTGGGCAGAGACGGGTGTATGTCCTGTAAAAAAGCAAATACCTGCCACAAGTACTGTAAGCAAGTATTTACACTTTGTTTTCTTAAATCCGTAATTCAAAGGTGTGTTGTGTTAAGCTGCTGCTGTCTATTTCAATGGCGGACATTTGATCTGGGATGGCAGCATATAATGTACATGTATCATCCCGAACATATATGCATCCTTTTGGGTCGGGCTGTTGCCCCGGGCTGTACCCGGTGCGCCGAAACCCGTAGTAGGCAATACTGCCAGCGGATCGTTGGTTTCGATGTTATAGTTTGTTTGTAAAAACTTCTGCAATGCCTGGGTACGATCCGCATTTTTCCGCACAGCTACCGGGTTGGTACTTCTGTTAGCCATGGCAAGTGCCAGCGGGTTGTCTGCAAACAAGGCAGGATCAGCATAATTCCCGTGTGTATCGTCCAGATAATCCGTGAATGTCTTGCGGAAACCAAGCTCAGCCGAGATATCAAACCGTGAATTGATTTTATAACGCACACCTATACCCACCGGAATCGCAAATTGTACCAGGGAGTAGGGCTTTGCATAACCTTCATTTCCCTGACCTTCTGTACCCAGCGGCTGCAGTTTCACCCAATCCCCTTTCAGCGAATCAAGTGCTTTGGGATTTTGAGCCGTTAATGCAATCCCTGCAAACAGGTAGGCTCCGAGCTGTGGACGCCTGTCGTAGCTGCGGTTATCCGGGGTAAGTTTGAAAATACCCTGCAATGAAAATTCTTTAAGATCATTACGGAAGTGCAGGTTCCTGGCATAAAAGATGTTTGCTTCATGCTTTGAATCCCTGTTCATAATATAATCATCTCCGGCAATCCTAGCATAGATAAAGCTCGCACGTGCCGCCAGCCGGGGTGTGAAGTGACGGGTATAATTACCACCTACACTCCAGCGCATCATTTTGAACGTAGAGGAAAGCGGCCGGCGGTAAGGAGCAAGGTCACCATAGTAGTTGGATGTACCAATACCGAAGCCTGCTGTTGAATAGGGAACAAAATAGCCCCGGCTTTGCGCCTGTATGTCACGGTGTGTGAGTAAAAGTCCAAAAGTCAATACTAATGCCAGCCCACCGGACACGCTCTTTAATAAAGGTTCTCTGCGCATTATAGGATCATTTTTTTGCAAAAATAGAACAGTTGTTGGTTTTCTTGAGGTAGTACACCTTTTTCAACGTAAATGCCATCCTTTTATTTACAGGCACCGTATTTTTAAAATTACACCTGTATAAAACCGGTAAACGATCATCCGTTTGAAGATTTACCCCTGGCGACAATTCCACTTGCTTAAACGACGAAAGCATTCATATCTTCCTTATTATTGTACGTCGGTTCAATTCTGCGTGCATGATTTCAAGCAATAACCTGCGTTTCGCCTATCCTTCCGGTAAGAGTTTTACATTCCCGGATATCCATTGTGACGACAGCGAGACACTGCTGATCCTGGGACAATCAGGACGTGGCAAAACGACCTTTCTTCATCTGCTGGCACTCCTGCTGAAACCTGAGTCAGGCCGGATCCTTGTTCAGAATCAGGATGTCATGCGCCTTTCTGCTTCGGAAACCGTCCGGATGCGGGCCAGGAACATGGGTATCATTTATCAAAAGCCGCACTTTGTAGGCGCACTGTCTGTGCTGGATAACATATTGCTTGCCAATTACCTTGCAGGCGCGCAGCAAGACATGCAAAAGGCCGTTCAGCTGGCTACACACCTGGGCTTTGCTGATCATTTATCCAAGAAAACCACCCAGCTCAGCCAGGGTGAGCAGCAAAGGGTAAGCATTGCACGCGCGCTGATGAACAATCCGAATGTCATCCTGGCTGATGAGCCCACTTCAAACCTGGACGATGCTAATTGCTACCGGGTGATCGAGCTGCTTCGCGAACAATCTGCTGCGATCGGCGCCAGCCTGGTAGTCGTCACGCACGATCAGCGGCTGAAAGATGAATTTCTTAACCAGGTTCTTCTGTAATGCTCTTGATTTTACATAAACGCTCAGCATGAACATATTTAAAATCAGCCTTGCCAACCTGCGCGAGAAAAAACTGAACAGCTTTCTGAGTGCATTACTGCTGACCCTGGGGATCGGCATGATTTCGCTGCTGCTGCTCCTCGACAAGCAGCTGGATGCGCAGTTTAAAAGAAACATCAAGGGAATAGACATGGTAGTAGGCGCCAAAGGCAGTCCGCTACAACTTATTCTTTCCAGCATTTACCAGATTGACGCACCTACGGGCAATGTTCCGCTGGCCGAGGTAAACAGCCTTAAACGCAATCCGTTTGTCAAAACAGTTATCCCGCTGTCCATGGGCGACAACTACCAGGGGTACCGCATTGTGGGCACTACGGACCAGTATCTTAAACATTTCGGAGCTCAGGTAGCTGAGGGTAAGCTTTTCGAGGCTTCTATGGAAGTATGCATTGGAAGTAAAGTAGCCCGCCAGCTCAACCTCCAAATCGGCGACACTTTTGCCAGCTCACACGGGCTCGATGCCGAGGGGGACGCTCATGGTGATCATAAGTACAAGGTTACAGGCATTTGTTCGCCCAGCGGAACGGTAGTGGACCAGCTTATTCTTACGGGTTTGTCGAGCGTGTGGGATATTCATGAGCATGGGGAGGAAGGAGAAAAGGAGGAGGGAGGAATGGAGGAAGGGGAAAAGGAGGAGGGAGGAATGGAGGATGGGCATGGAGCGGAGCGGCAGGTGACGAGTGCATTGATACAGTTTCGTAATCCGATGGGCCTGATGACTATTCCGCGGCAGATCAATGAGAATACATCGATGCAGGCGGCGCTGCCCAGTATTGAGATCAACCGCCTCTTTTCGCTCCTGGGAGTAGGCATTGAAACCCTGCGTGCATTGGCGATCATTATTATTACCATTGCCGGGGTAAGCGTTTTCATTTCACTTTATAATTCACTGAAAGAACGCAAGTACGAAATGGCACTCATGCTGTCTATGGGCGCGACACGCAGCAGGTTATTTCTCATGCTGCTGCTGGAAGGTATTATGCTCGCGACAATTGGGTTTCTGGCGGGTGTGGTACTCAGCCGCGTTGGATTATGGGCATTTTCGCAGGCAGCGGAACAGGACTTTCATTATTCACTGCGGGAATTTACAATCCTGAAAGAAGAGTTGTACCTGCTGGCAGGTGCACTGGCGATCGGGCTGGTAGCTGCTGCGCTGCCTTCGCTGGGCATCTACAACCTGAATATCTCCCGTACGCTGGCGGAGGAATGATATTGTGAGTAAATTTGTTAAACAGACTTTCGGGTAATATCAAATGCGAGGCACTATGAAACCAGTCAGGATTTTCTTCTTTTTACTTCTTATTGTATCGTTTGCAGCATTTAAGCCGGCGGAGAATCCGGTAAAAGTAACCTGGGAAACACTACGGGATGTGACCTTCAAGAAGAAATGGTATGCAGAAGAATCCATTTACATGCTGCATCCTACGTTCGGGCCCAATGTGCAGAAACTGAAAAACCAACAGGTAGTGATTACGGGTTACATACTTCCCGTAGATCTGGAAGCTAACTTATATGTACTATCAGCATTCCCTTTCAGCGCGTGTTTCTTTTGCGGAGGCGCAGGGCCCGAAACGGTTATGACCCTGAATTTCAAGAAAAAGGATACAAGAAAGTTTAAAACAGACGAAAAGCTTACTTTTTCAGGAACACTGAAACTGAATGCGGACGACATTTACCAGATGAACTACATTCTCGACAATGCCGAGATCGTCAACTAAGCATTACATGCCGATCAGCCGCCAGACACCGGAAATGAAGAAGAGTACCAGTCCCACGGGTGTAAGCACTTTCCAGCCCAGGTACATCAGCTGATCTACCCGCAGCCGCGGAAGCGTCCAGCGTGCCCACATCTGGATCAGGATCCCGAACATGGCTTTTGCCAATATCCAGAATGCCCCAGAGATATAACCCCAGATCGTACCCGGCTCACCGCTGGTCCATTCGGCCAGCTTTAACGGACCGATATTGGGAAAAGGTGTATTCCAGCTTCCCAAAAACAGGATTGCTCCCAGCAGGCACACCAGCAGCATCATCCCATATTCCGACAGCATAAACAGCGCCCAGCGCATACCCGAATATTCAGTATGGAAGCCGGCGACAATCTCGGACTCACCCTCGGGAAGGTCAAATGGCGCACGGTTGCACTCCGCAAGGGACGCTATAAAAAAGACTACATAGGCGATGAGCAGAAAAGGATTCCGGACAATGTTCCAGGCCAGAAAACCACCCACATTTGTCACATCTATTCCCAGCGATTTTAGTCCAAAAAGATAAACGGTATCAGTGGAATAAATACCCTGCTGGAAGCTGATCAATTGCAAATCAAGCGTTTGCGTCAGCATGATTACACAAAGAATGGAAAGCCCCAGCGGTATTTCATAAGAAATAATCTGCGCTACGGCCCGCATGGCGCCATACAATGCAAACTTGTTATTGGAACCCCACCCTGCCATCAGCAAACCAATTACATCCACCGATACAATCGTGAGCAGGAAGAAGATACCGACTGCCGTGCCCGAGCCTGCCAGTCCCGGCGCCAGGGGCACCACGGCAAAGCCCGCAAAAACAGAAATAAAAATAATGAAGGGAGCAATCAGGAAAAGCCAGCGATCCGCTGCACGGGGAACAATATCTTCTTTCTGAAGAAGCTTCAGCAAATCGGCGAAAAGCTGCAGCAAGCCCCATTTACCCACTTCCATAGGACCCAGCCTGTCCTGGATAAAAGCCGAGACTTTCCTTTCCAGGTAGACGCCTATGACTACAAAGCCGGGAACAAGGAGCAGAAAAATAATGAGAGTAACCGGCATTAATGCAGCTGAGACAGGATTCGGAACTGTGCAAAAGTAAGTAAAAAACTTACTCCTCTTCGTCCAGCTCGCCGTTATATCCCGATTCCTGCAATAGGAGAGCGGGTTTTTCCATCTGCATGAGCTCCGGCAGCTTCACATCGGGGTGCCCGGCCATATACTTGCTTACGATGCGCCAGCCTACCCAGCGGCCGATCGCGCCCGGTACTTTCTCTCCGATTTCTGTGGTAAATGGCCGTTCTTCGATGAACTTGCGCTTTTTGAGGTCGCTGTTTTCATAAATCAGCTTGCTGGACACCAGGTATGCCCATATATCCCTCTGACTATTGTAGGTACGCTTCAGATTCTCTTCCGAGTAGCCAACAATCAGGCTGTCGGGCGTGTCGGGCATAACCTGTTTTACAAACTCATACCCTTTTCCATAAGCAACCATATCGGCCAGCAGGGTGCGATCAGCAGGGTCAAGCCGGTTGTAGCGGTCCGAAACAAAGAACATAGCCGATGGAACGATATATTCTTTCTGGTACCGCCTGAGCTGATAGTCAAATACATTGGGGCGGTAAAGGGCAGCAGGACCACCGAAATAATCCAGCCCGACAATCATCAGCGAATCTGAAATGTACAGGTCATCACCCGTAAACCCCGTAGCGATCAGCTCAATTCTCGGTGCTTGAAAATTCGGGTAATATGATTTGACATGTTTGAATGCATTGGTAAAAGGCCTGATAATATTCGCCTCCCGATCTCCGATCAGGCTGTCGAGCTGGCTGGCAAACTGCCTGAATCCGGGATTTTGCATGATCCCGAACAAGTGTTGTGCAAGCTGGTTCGGGGGTACCGGCGCATGGGCGAAATAGACCTTTCCCAAGTGAGGATGTTTATCAAGAAAATTTTGTACCTCTGCCACGGATTTGCACGCATACAGGACTGTATCCAGGTTTTGATAATTTACATTTACTTCAACATCTTCCATAGCCGCCTCACTCTTCTGGTCCGTCTGACAGGAACCAAGCGCCAGTATAAGTAGGATCAGCCAGGCAAACTGAAGAAAACGAATGCTCATTTTGTGAAAAATTTATGACAGAACAGGTTTCAAAAGTAGGTAAAAAAAGTTTTGGTATCCTGGGATGCGGGTGGCTGGGGTATCCGCTAGCTCAACGTCTGAAAACCCTTCCTATTACATCATTGGTAAAAGGCAGTACTACCTCGCCTGCCAAAATAAACTTGTTTGAGGCCCAGGGCATTCAGGGCTACCTGATCGACTTGGGTAAGGAAACCGACCTTGCACAGGCGCTGGACAGCCCATTTTTTGAAGTAGACACCCTTATTATCTCACTCCCACCGCGCACCAAAGTGTATGGTGACGGCCACTATCCTTTACAGGTTTCTGCCATTGCAAACGCGATTAGAAAGTCACAGATCCGTGAGGTTGTATTTATCAGTTCCACCAGCGTGTACCCTGACCTTAACCGGGCAGTAACAGAGAAAGATGTGATTGAGGCGGCACAATCGGCATCTCAGGATATTGTTACTGCTGAAAAATTGATGGAAGATTTAAGGGCGGACAAAACGGTGACAATCCTGCGACTCGGCGGACTGCTGGGTTACAACCGCATTCCGGGCAAGTACGTGCGGGGACAAAAGAACCTGACTACAGGCGACCTTCCTGTCAATTACATTCACCGGGACGATGCCGTGGAAATTATATCAGCGATGCTCGTGCAGGGGATAAAAAGCGGGACCTACAATGTTGTAGCCCCATTGCATCCCAGTCGCCGGGCTGTCTATGATTTATGCTGTGCACAATTCGGATGGGAAGCTCCGACTTATGATTCACCGGAAAAAACGCCCGCATTCAAAATTGTTCTGGCGGAAAAGCTTTCAAGGGATTTTGATTTTAGTTACAAATTCCCTGATCCGCTCGGCTTTCATTACACTTTGGAGGAGCAATAGTCTTTATTGTCCGAGCAACTCCGTAAGCTTGCTTTCCAATGCAGGTCCGCGCAGGTTTTTAGCAATGATTTTCCCGTCACGGTCGAGCAGGAAAGTGGCGGGAATCGCATTCACGCCGTACGTCTGGGCTACACCGGAGTTCCATTTTTTCAGCTCCGAGCCATGCTGCCATTTGAGGTTATCACGTGCGATAGCCGTTTTCCAGGCTTTCTCATTATCATCCAGGGATACACCGTAAATAGAGAAACCTTTGTCCTTGAATTTATCGTACATCCGTACCACATTCGGATTTTCCATCCGGCAGGGTCCGCACCATGATGCCCAGAAGTCGATCAGTACATATTTTCCTTTGAGTGAAGAAAGTGCAAGCGGCTTGCCTTCGGGATCATTCAGGGTAAAGTCAGGCGCCTGCTCTCCCACAGCTAGACCAGCTGTGCGCTTCACCTGCCCAATAAAGGCTCTGGCCAGAGTAGGTGTAGGTTTTACCTGGTCGTAACTATCTGCCAGCTTTTTAAGTAATGGAAGATCTGTATCGGGATCCAGGAAGTTATTAGCTGTAAAAAGCGCAATCAGTGAAGTACCCATTTCAGGCAACAGTCCACGGATTACACCCAGCCGCTCCTGATCAGCCTTGGTATAAGCCTGCTGTATTTCTGCTATTTTCTTGGTGTCTTTCTTTTCTTCGGCAGCAGCAAATTCCTCGTTCCATACCGTCACTTTTTTGGAGAAGTCCTGCATCAGGCGGTCAACCTTTCCATAGTACTCCATATTTTTGGAACCTGTCACTTCCGATCCGCCTCCGTTTCCTTTGGCATCTTTGCTTGTTCCATCTGCAAGTACATTAAAAGTCTCGCCGCCTTCCACCAGCAGAACCACCTTCTGACGACCTGCTATATTTAAAGTAAAAAAGCTGCCTCTATCCTTTTCTGTACCCTGTAATTTGAAAGTACCATCATTGGCTACCATCGCCGAGTCGATCACGATCGCGGAACCGTTTGCAGCTGACTGTGCCAGAATGACCTTTTCACCCTTCGCACCATTTTTCACCTTTCCGTTTACCGTAAACTTCATGGGTTCCAGGTTCTGGGCTACTGCCAGCATTCCGGTAAGGCAAAGAAGGCAGGCAAGAAATACGGGCTTGATATACTTTTTCATAATCTCAGGTGGACCTTTTTTGTGACAGTATGCTTATAGTTTCCGGGCAAGCAGCTGGTTTACGAGCTTGGGATCAGCCGTATTATTTGACTTTTTCATCACTTCCCCGACAAACAATCCGATAAGCCCTTTTTTACCCTTCCGGTAGGCCGCTACCTTGTCCGGCATCGACGCAATAACCTCCTCTACCAACGTTTCCAACTCATTTGTATTGCTGTTTTGCAGCCAGTTATTTGCAGAAGCGATATCCGCGGGCGACTCGTCCGGGGATGCCAGCATAGCTGGAAAAATCTTTTGTGAAGCCACACTGTTACTGATCACACCATCTTCGGTCAGATCAATAAGTGCCGCCAGGGCCTCAGGTTTGATCGGAAAAGCACTGATCTCACCACCGTGCTCATTCAGGAATGATTTTACAGGGCCCATCAGCCAGTTGGATGCTGATTTGTAATGCTTTGTATTTGCACAAACTGCTTCAAAATACGCTGCAAGCTCCCGGGTATCTGTGAGTACGGCAGCATCATAAGCAGGAATTCCATAAACGTTTGTAAATTTTTCACGCAGCTCCTGCGGCAGGGAAGGCATATGTGAGCGTATTTCGCTGAGCCACTGCTCGGAGATGATAACCGGACTGAGGTCAGGATCAGGAAAATAGCGGTAATCGTTCATTGTTTCCTTTACCCGCATTCCGAAAGTCTGACCGGTTTCAACGTCAAACATTCTAGTTTCCTGGCTGATGGTATCACCACTTTCCAGGGCAGTCACCTGCCTTTTTGTTTCAAACAAAATCGCCCGCATCATGTTGCGGATCGAGTTCATATTTTTGACTTCAACCTTGGTACCATATTCAGCAGCACCTCTTTTCCTGACTGAAATATTGACATCACAGCGAAGGGAACCTTCCTCCATATTGCCATCACTAATGCCCAGGTAGCGCACCAGCCGGCGGATTTCCGTTACAAATGCGCCGGTTTCCTCCGCCGATCTCAGGTCCGGCTCAGATACCATTTCAACCAGCGGCGTACCTGCCCGGTTGTAGTCGAGCAGCGTTTCGGTATCACTGCCGTCGTGGACAGACTTGCCGGCATCCTCTTCCAGGTGAATGTGGTGAAAGCGTATGACCTTCTCGACCAGTTTACCCTCTTCATTTTTTACCGAAATCGTAACTCCGCCTTTGTCGCAAATGGGACTTTTATCCTGGGATATCTGGTATCCTTTGGGCAAATCGGGATAAAAGTAATTTTTGCGGTCAAAAATCGTCTTGCGGCTGATCTCGCAGCCACAGGCCAGTCCGAGCCGCACAGCATATTCCACTGCTTTGCGGTTCACTTTCGGCAATGTTCCCGGCAACGCAATCGTCAGCGGGCCTATATTCGTGTTAGGCTCCGTACCAAAAAGGTTCCGGTCACGGGCAAACAGCTTGGATTCTGTCAGAAGCTGGCAATGCACTTCCAGTCCTATTACAGTTTCATATTGTGCCAACACTTCGTCTGTAATTACGGCAGGTAGCAAAGTCTCTGGGGTCATAACAAGTTACTGTTGTCTTGCAAAGATATAACAACCGCCCCAAATGCGGCAGTTCTGGTGCGGATGGGACTATGTGAAAACCACGAAAGTCCGGCTCGATACCGGCCGGACTTCCAAATTACGATCTGCAAATGCAGCTTATAAAGAGTTGATCCAGGTAGCTATTACCACGATGTCACCCTTTGGAACATGAGGCATTGGAGCCATCGGAGGATAGCCCGGCCAGTGCTCAGGCTTGGGGCTGTGCACCAGCTCCACGATCTGGTCCGTAGTATATTTCTTTTTGGCAACATCCGAGTATGCAGGACCAATTACCTTATCATAAGCCTGGTGGCAGGCAAAACATGCGTGTTTGTTGACCAAAGCCAATACATCAGCAGGAACAGGCTTACGCTTGGGAGGACCCGCAGGCGCTGCCTCGGCCCCTGCTTTAGAAGCATCGGCGGTTTTGGCAGCAGCACTGTCGCCAGCTGGCTTGGCAGCGTCGGCCTGAGCTGGTGCGGCAGCAGGAGTAGCCATCGGTGCCGACTCATCTACCGGGTTTTTACGATCGTTCTGAAGCTTTACCAAGGCAGCCTCTTCCCTCACTTTACTTCCCGAGCCATAGTAGTAATCATATTTTTCCTTATCTTCCTTGGAAGAACAGCTGATCAGCAGGGAAACTGCCAGAGCAGTAAAGGCCGCAGAAGTACAATGTTTAAGTGTCATTTTTTTCAATTTAAAAATTTCCGCCAGATTAAGGTTGTTGCAAAACTTATCACGAAGAAAACAAGTTTGCTCTGAATTTCCTTAACAATCGTGCCAGAAAATAGCATTTAATGTAGGTAAACTTTGCTGTACTTTGCTGTGCTGCAACTCCTTAACATTGCGCTTTCCACCTGATTAGATGCAAAAAATTGCGTGATATTTTAAAGCAGTTATTGCGTGCAAAGTCAAAAGTCTTTACTTTTGCAATCCTATTTTGTAAAACGATCGAAAGTAATGGCTAAGAAAGGCAACAGAGTACAAGTCATATTGGAATGCACAGAACAAAAAGATAGCGGTGTTCCAGGAATGTCACGTTATGTGACGACAAAAAATCGCAAGAACACGCCAGGCCGTATGGAGCTGAAGAAATTCAATTCATTCCTGAGACGTTATACGGTTCACAAAGAGATTAAATAATGATCTGACCAGGTCCTGGGACCGGTTTTGATACAAGTTATAACTTCATAAAACATATACAGACATGGCAAAGAAAGTAGTTGCTACCCTGAAAAAAGAAGGCGGTAAATCATTTGCCAAAGTGATTAAAGCCGTGAAATCTCCAAAAACAGGAGCTTACACCTTTAAAGAAGAAATCGTACCCCTTGACGGAGTTCAGGGCGCACTGAAAAACTAGTCTTCGACTTCGCTCAGACCGACAATCACTTGATCGTACGCAAGAGCATTTGTGCATTGAACAGTCAATTATCTATGATTGTCCGGTGACCAAAGTCGAATTGTTAGCCCGAGCGAGCCGGGTTGTCAGTCTGAGCCAAGCCACCTTGTCAGTCTGAGCGCAGTCGAAGACCCCATTTGCAAAAAAGTCCCTATTCGGGACTTTTTTTGTTTTATTTGTGAAAAATTAACATCCCGGCACTATGAGCTTTTTTGGTTTTTTTTCCAAAGAGAAAAAGGAAACGCTAGATAAAGGTCTTGAAAAAACAAAGGACAGCTTCTTTGGAAAACTGTCCAAGGCACTGGTCGGCAAAACTACCATCGACGAAGATGTACTGGATGAACTGGAAGATATACTCGTCAGCTCAGATGTAGGCGTGGAAACTACCGTGAAGGTAATCCGGCGCATTGAAGAGCGGGTCGCCAAAGATAAATACGCTACGACCAGCGAGCTCGACAGGATGCTCCGGGAAGAAATTGCAGCCCTGCTGACCGAGAATAAATCCATCGATGTAACCGACAGTTTTGAAACCGAACATTTACCCAAACCATTTGTGATTATGGTAGTCGGAGTAAATGGTGTGGGAAAAACCACCACGATCGGCAAGCTGGCACATCAGTTTCATCAGCGTGGTCACAAGGTGGTACTAGGCGCTGCGGATACTTTCCGGGCTGCCGCAGTGGATCAGCTGAAATTATGGGGACAGCGGGTCAACGTACCGGTTATCGACCATGGCATGAACACAGATCCTTCCGCAGTTGCATTTGATGCATTGAAAAAAGGAAGTGAAACAGGTGCGGACGTGATCATTATCGATACAGCAGGCCGCCTTCATACGAAAGTGAACCTGATGAATGAGCTTTCGAAAATCAAGCGGGTAATGCAGAAGATCATCCCTGACGCCCCCCACGAAGTCCTGCTCGTACTCGACGGCAGTACCGGCCAGAATGCCGTGATCCAGGCCAGAGAGTTTACTAAAGTCACTGAAATCACAGCCCTTGCCATTACCAAACTCGACGGTACGGCCAAAGGCGGCGTGGTCATCGGGATTTCCGATGAATTCAAAATTCCCGTGAAGTACATCGGCGTAGGTGAGAAAATGGATGATCTGCAGGTATTTGACCGCTCGGAGTTTGTGGACTCGTTGTTTAAGAAGTAGGAGCTGCAATCTGCATTTGCTAACTTGGGATATGGGCAAACTAAAAACATCGAAAACAAATCTGACCTTTGCAGGAAATGCATTGAGTGAAGAAAAGTTTAAAAACATGATCAGAGAGGTTGAGAAGGGTCCTTTTGTCAACATGCAGGAAATGGCAAAAACCATTGACAAGTGGAAGTCGAAGTACGCGAAGTAGTCATCAGCCAGGAAGCTATACAAAGTCTGGAAGATATTTACCTGTATGGTATTGAGACGTTCTCGTATGGATCCGCCACTGTCTTTATTAATGAACTATCCGATTTAATCAAGAGTCTTTCCACAGGGTATCTTCACCATCCTGAGTGCCGGCATTTGGCTCCCAAACGAAAAAATACCGGAATGCCCGATATGGAGGTTACCTCATCATTTACAAAGTATCGGATAGAATTGAGGTTTTAAATATAATTCATGCAAGCCGGAGCATTTCAAAAATAAGGTCAGTCCGTAAGATCAGTATCCTTCCCAAGCAATAGTCTTTGACAACTCGCGAGACCGTATTTTTGGTGCTTTTCGTATTCGCCGTAGCATGCGGACCACCATTTTTTATTGCTTATGCTACTTACCAGAGCAATCTCCGGACGCAGCGTATCCTTAAAGAACCTACACTTTTTACGACTTCAGCCTGGCGCTATTTTGTAAGACTTGATAGCATAATCGCGATCATTTATGCATGCATGGGTGTGATCATGTTTTGGTTTTACATTACAAGTTCCTTTCGTGACACAATGGCCCAGTCATTAAGTCTGCTGGTAACATTTCTGATGGATTTTATAGGATATGGCTTACTTAATCTGCTATTCAATCATTGGCGCCATGTCAAGGAGACAAGCCTGTTTTTTGAGCCGGGAAGTCGTATCATAAGAGTAAGAAGAGATGAATCTGAAAGCGTGCTCTCAACCGAAACCATTATTGGAGTTGATCGGTTTCACACTCGTGGCAAAGTGAATATTTACTATTATCAGTTTAGCCTGATAGACGATACCAAGGTAATTATTCCCGGTGGCACATACGGAGTAGAGGACATTTTCAAATATTTTGAAAAGCTAAACTATACCAACCACAAATGTTGGTTTCCCAAGATCCCTAAGTAGTTCATAATTCGACCGATCGGAGTTTGTGGACTCGTTGTTTAAGAAGTAGGATTAATTCCGTTAATCCCTGCAAGTAGCCGCAGGATACAATGTTTAATGCAGTTCTTGCGAAATGAAGGTATCTTAAAGACATCGGTCATAAGATACCTTTTTTATGGATACACTCATTGTTTTCCTGATTATTTTCGTACCTGCAAGCCTCATTTTGTGGTGGATGCTCCGGCATACAAGGGACACGATCGGCTCCAACTCGCCTCTGAAAGTAAAGCGTACTTACAAGATCACAGCCTGGTATTATTTCCTGACCTCATCCAATCTGCCCGGGTACTTCATGCTTCCAATAGGCAGCATGCTTCTGAAACTAATATTTACCATATACATCGGACCGGATGTCAGTTATCAGATCCTGGTGTGGCTCTTGCTGCTTGTAACAAGCCTGGCATGCATAGGTTTGGGACTATTCGTGATTGTTATGGATCTCAACCATTGGAACAATGTACAGGGAGTTACCATTGAAACTTTCCCGGAAGAACATGAACTTGAAATTACATTTTCAGACAGCAGCCTCAGGCTGAAAAATGGGGATATTGAAAGGATTGTGGTGGTTCATAATAATGCAAAGGCAAGATTTGCTTTTACAAGGTACTATCTTACAAATGGTGATTATTTTGTTCTCTCAGACAAAATGCCGGGTGACTGGGTGATCCATGAATATTTTAAAAAGATACCGGCCACCTTCTGCGTTACTGCATTTCCCCTGATCTCATAGTAGTTCCTGTCTGATTTTTCCCGAACTTTGCACCCCATTTCACCGTTCATAATCAGTCACTTTGACGGGAAATGCAGTTTTAACCATGTAAGCCGATAGCTGAATGCCTGTGGCCCCAGCTCATACCAATGAAAACCAAAGGAATAGTTAAAAACAAAGTCAATATCGTAACACTGGGTTGCTCCAAAAACCTTGTGGACTCCGAAGTTCTGTACACACAGCTGAAAGGAAACGGATTTAATGTGGCCCACGAATCCAAAAAGGACGACTCCCAGATCGTGGTGATCAATACCTGCGGATTTATTGACGGTGCCAAGGAAGAATCCATTGAAACGATTCTGAGGTATGCCGATGCCAAGGCTGCCGGTATTGTAGACAAAGTATATGTTACCGGCTGCCTCTCTCACCGGTACAAAGATGAGCTTTCTGTTGAGATTCCTACGGTAGATGCATGGTTTGGCACCAACGAGCTACCGCGCCTGCTCAAAACCCTGAAAGCCGATTACAAACACGAGCTCGTCGGCGAACGACTGCTTACTACGCCTGCCCATTTTGCATACCTGAAAATTGCAGAAGGCTGTGATCGCCCGTGCAGCTTTTGTGCCATCCCGCTGATGCGCGGCGGACACATATCCCGTCCTATTGAGGAACTTGTAAAAGAGGCGCAATCACTGGCAAAAAGAGGCACCAAAGAGCTCATCCTCATTGCGCAGGACCTTACTTACTACGGTCTTGATATTTATAAAAAAAGAAACCTGTCTGACCTGATGCTGCGGCTGTCCGATGTGGAAGGCATTGAATGGATCAGGCTGCAGTATGCATATCCTGCGGGCTTTCCGATGGATATACTGGATGTCATGAACGAGCGGAGCAACATTTGCAAATACCTGGATATGCCGCTGCAATCGGGATCTACGGAAATCCTCCGGTCTATGCGGCGTGGAATCACGCGTGAAAAAACCGAGGCGCTGATCAGTACGATACGTGACAAAGTACCTGATGTTGCATTGCGTACCACCCTGATCGTAGGACATCCCGGCGAGACCGAGGCATTGTTCGATGAAACGTATGAGTTTGTTGAAAAAATGCGTTTTGACCGTCTGGGGGCATTTCAGTACTCTCACGAAGACAATACCCACTCCCATACAATGGAAGACGACGTACCTGCTGAGATCAAGCAGGAGCGTGCTGATGCCATTATGGAGTTGCAGCAGGGGATTTCATACGATCACAACCAGGCCAAAGTGGGCCAAACCTTCAAGGTACTTTTTGACCGGAAAGAGGGCGGGCATTTTATAGGCCGTACCCAATTTGACTCTCCCGAAGTTGACAATGAAGTACTTATCCCTGCGGCTCAGTATGTGCGGGTCGGTGACTTTGCAGAGGTAAAAATTACATCGGCAGAGGAATTTGACCTTTATGGACAACTAATTTCCTGATAAACTTTGCGCTCCAAGCGTCTTTACTAATTTTGCTGTCCGTTTTTCGGGACAAACCACATCAGACATGATACAAAGAATACAAAGTATTTTCCTGGCCCTGACGGTCATTGGAATGGGGCTTTTTGTTTCCCTGCCTATTTGGAGTAAAACTTCGCTCAATGGTACAGAAAGGGCCGACCTGACAGCCACAACGCTTACGCATTACATCAACACCGTCCAGTCGGAAGTGCAGCCGGTATATTACCTGATCTTTCTCGGGATTGTGGTAGGAGCAGTCGCAGCTTATACCATTTTTCAGTATAAAAACAGGATCCTGCAATCAGCCTTATGTGCAGTAAACTCAATACTGATGACCATCCTGATGGGTCTGGTCATTTATTTTACGTTTTATAAAACTGCCAAGCTTTTTGATCCCAACTCACCCGGCCAGTACGATCTGGGCTTTTACGGGCTGGTGGGCGCTATGCTGGCCAATGTGTTTGCAAACCGCTTTATCCGTCGGGACGAACGTACGGTTCAGAAATCAAACCGGTTCCGGTAGGTCACATTACACAAGCCCCTCCCGGAGCAAGTCATGCAGGTGGACAAACCCAAGTACCCTGCCGTGTTCGGCAACCACCACCTGCGTGATACTTTTGGCCTGCATTAATTCCAGTGCTTTCACTGCATATTCATCCGGCCCTACACTGATCGGAGTGGCCGTCATAATTTGCCTTGCACGCAGGCCGAGCATATCATTTCCATTGAACTGTTTGAGCATACGCCGCAGGTCCCCATCCGTGATAATGCCTGCCATACCACCTTCATCATCCTGCACTGCAGTAGCACCCAGCCTTTTTGAAGTCATTTCAAGGATAATTTCCTGTAAGCCTGCATTTTCATGCACCACAGGCAATGCATTATGCGGGTAAATGTCGCAGATTTTAAGATAAAGCCGCTTTCCGAGCGACCCACCGGGATGGTACTTTGCAAAATCATCTGAGGTAAATCCGCGGGCTTCGAGCAGGCAGATCGCCAGGGCATCGCCCAGGGCCATTGCCACAGAGGTACTGGTCGTGGGAGCAAGGTTCAGCGGGTCTGCCTCTGCGGGAGCGAATGCGTGCAGCACATGTCCGCAGTTGCGGGCCAGGTACGAATCCCGGTTGCTGACCATGGCGATCATCTGCACGCCTGTCCGTTTCAGAAGGGGTACAAGTACCTTGATTTCCGCGGTATCCCCGCTTTTGGAAATAACCAGCACAACATCGCTGGCCTGGATCATACCCAGGTCGCCATGGATGGCATCGGCAGCATGCATGAACAAGGCGGGCGTTCCGGTGGAGTTGAGCGTGGCTACGATTTTCTGCCCTACAATGGCACTTTTACCTACTCCCGAGATCACCACCCGACCTCCCGAATGAAGGATCAAATGCACACAGCTTTCAAATTCATCATCAATCAATTCGACCAGAGAGTGCAGCGCATCAGCCTCCTGACGCAATACTTCTTTTGCTATTGACTGGATATTTTTTATTAATTTCAAATCTGAAATACAGTTTTATAGGGACTCTTGTATTGCTCATTTCAAGGCAAAGATATAGAAGTTTGGAATAACCATTTTGTTAACTGAGTATGGTAAAGAAGGTTGATTCAGTTGTATTGGACACATTAAAAGAGAAACTGAAAGAGATATTCGGGTACAGTCAATTCAGGGGTGACCAAGAAGTCATCATTCAAAACATACTGCTTGGAAAAAACACTTTCGTCATCATGCCTACCGGTGCAGGCAAGTCGCTGTGCTACCAGTTGCCGGCGCTGGTCAGTGATGGTCTTACCATAGTCATTTCACCATTAATTGCCCTGATGAAGAATCAGGTGGACCAGCTTACTGCTTTCGGGATCAATGCACAGTTCCTGAATTCGACCCTTACCAAGGCGGAGATGAACCGCGTAAAAACCGATGCGCTGGACGGCAGTCTCAAACTGCTCTATATTGCTCCGGAGTCGCTTACGAAGGAAGATAACCTGGATTTTCTGAAAAAGGTAAGGATCTCGTTTGTCGCCATCGACGAAGCACATTGTATCTCTGAGTGGGGTCATGATTTCAGACCTGAATACCGGCGCATTTACGGGATTATCGAGAATATCGGCAGCCTGCCCATCATTGCACTTACGGCCACTGCCACCCCCAAAGTACAGCAGGATATCCGCAAGAACCTGCAGATGGAAGAAGCAGAAACCTTTAAATCGTCATTCAATCGAAAAAACCTTTACTACGAAGTCCGTCCTAAAAAGGACATAAAGAAACAGCTGATCCGGTATGTCCGCAACAACAAAGGCAAATCGGGTATTGTATACTGCCTGAGCCGGAAAACGGTGGAAGAAGTGGCCGAGCTGCTGAATGTAAATGATGTGCGCGCGCTCCCCTACCATGCTGGTCTGGACGCCAGCACACGCATGGCCAACCAGGATGCTTTCCTCAATGAGGAAGTGGACGTAATTGTAGCTACCATCGCATTCGGAATGGGCATTGACAAGCCGGATGTTCGGTTTGTGATCCATTACGACGTTCCAAAGTCCCTCGAAGGATATTACCAGGAAACAGGGCGCGCCGGTCGTGATGGTCTGGAAGGCAACTGTCTGATGTTTTACAGCTATGACGATATTCAGAAGCTCGAAAAGTTTAACAAAGACAAAACTGTTACCGAACGTGACAATGCCCGTCACTTACTGAATGAAATGGTGGCCTATGCCACACTGGGCGTATGTCGTCGCCGCCAGCTGCTGAGCTACTTCGGAGAGTATCTTGAAAAAGACTGCGGCTTTTGCGACAACTGCAACAAGTCTACCGAAAAAACAAAAGTGCAGGATGGTATCATATTGATCCTGAATGCAGTATACCAGACTGAGCAGCGGTTCGACTGCGAGCACATCGCGGACCTGCTTACTGCGACTGAAAATCAGTATGTCAGAAGCTATGAGCACGACAAGCTGGATGTATATGGTAAAGGTCTTGAAATCAATGAATCGCGGGATTACTGGATTTCGGCCATCCGCCAGCTGGTAATCTTTAATTACCTTGAAAAGGACGTTGAAAATTATGGTATCATCAGGATCAGTGAAAAAGGGCTGAGATACCTGAGCGACCCCTACCCGGTTACCCTGCATAAAGACCATAACTTTGAAGAGGAAGAGGTTAAAGCAGAAGATGAGGAGAAGGATGTAACTACCGGCAATGGAAGTGCACATGCTTACGACGAAGCCCTGCTCGGGATGCTTAAGGCACTGCGTAAGAAGGTCGCCAAGGAAAAAAACCTGCCTCCGTATGTGATTTTCCAGGATCCGTCACTGGAAGAAATGGCTACCACCTACCCTACTACCCAGCAGGAAATGGCCCAGATCAATGGGGTCGGGATGGGGAAAGTGCAGAAGTTTGGCAGGCAGTTCATAGACCTGATCACGAAGTACGTCGAGGAGAATGAGATTGAAACTGCAAAAGATGTAGTCATCAAATCGACGGTTAATAAATCCAAAATCAAGATCTTTATCATTCAGCAGGTTGACAGGAAAGTGAGCCTGGACGAAATTGCCGAAGTAAAAGACCTTGCATTGGCAGATGTGATTGAAGAAGTGGAGCATATCTGCTACTCAGGTACCAAGCTCAACCTGGACTATTACATCAATCAGGTGATTGACCGGGAGCGGCAGCAGGACATTTACGATTACTTTATGTCCGCAGAAACAGATAATATCGCACGGGCGCTGGACGAATTTGCGAATGATGAAATCAGCGAAGAGGAACTAAGACTGATGCGAATTAAATTCTTATCAGAGCTGGCCAACTGACACGACTAGGATGCTGGCTGACAGTTTAGTGTTTATTTTAATCATTTTATGAACATACTTATATTGGGGTCGGGCGGAAGAGAACATGCCTTTGCCTGGAAAATCGCCCAAAGCCCTGTTTGTGATACGCTTTTTGTGGCACCGGGTAATGCCGGCACCGCAGGAATAGCAACGAACCTTCCTATTTCTTACAATGACTTTGAGGCGGTTGGAACAGCCGTACTCGAAAACAGAATCGAACTCGTTATAGTAGGTCCCGAAGAGCCCCTTGTCAATGGAATTGTGGATTATTTCGAATCAAGGAGTGACCTTTCCAGAGTGAAGATCATCGGCCCCAACAAGGCCGGCGCCCAGCTCGAAGGAAGCAAGGATTTTTCAAAACTGTTTATGCAGAAGTATGGTATCCCTACCGCATCTTCCCGCACATTCACTGCTGAAAATCTTCAGGAAGGACTGGATTACCTCGAAAATCATTCATTGCCGATCGTACTCAAAGCGGACGGACTTGCGGCTGGCAAGGGAGTGATCATTGCTGAAAAACACGCGGAGGCCGAGCAGGCACTTCGTGAAATGCTGCTCGACGGCAAATTTGGAGCCGCGGGTAACAAGGTTGTTGTAGAGCAATTCCTGAAAGGGATAGAATTGTCCGTCTTTGTTCTTTGTGATGGTGAGCATTACAAGATTTTGCCCGAAGCAAAGGACTACAAGCGCATCGGAGAAAACGATACCGGCCTCAACACCGGTGGAATGGGTGCAGTATCCCCCGTCGTTTTCGCAGATGCCAATTTTTTGAAAAAGGTAGATGAAAAAGTAGTGAAGCCTACCCTGCACGGACTGAAAAGCGAGGGTATCAAGTATGTAGGCTTTATTTTCATTGGCCTGATGAATATAAAAGGGGAGCCTTATGTGATTGAATACAATGTTCGCATGGGTGATCCGGAAACAGAGGTAGTAGTACCGCGCATTCAGTCTGATTTCGCCATGCTGATGGCTGCCACAGCGAAAGGCACACTGAATGATTTTGACATGCAGATCTCACCCCAGGTAGCGGTGACCACGGTAGTAGTATCAGGTGGTTATCCGGGTGATTACGAAAAAGGAAAGGTAATTTCCGGCAGCCAGAAAGTGGAAGATGTTTTCCTGTATCATGCAGGGACCACTTTCAACGGCAACACCGAAATTGTTACCAACGGAGGGCGCGTGATGGCCTTGACAGGCCTCGCCAATTCCCTTGAAAACGCTGTACACAAGTCACAGCGAGCTGCACAACTGGTTCAGTTTGAAGGGAAGTACTTCCGTCATGACATTGGTGTTGACCTTATTCGATATAATGATTGATAGATGAAGACGTGTAAATTATGGGATGTGGATCATGTTCGTCCGGAGGGTGCGGCACCGGTGGTGCTGCGGTTTCGGGATGTGGAGATAAAGGCAGCTGCGGTACAGGCGGATGTAACAAAATGAACGTATTTGACTGGCTGAGCCACATGGATGTGCCCGCCGGTCAGCGCTTTGATGTTGTAGAGGTAAAGTTCAAGGGGGGTAGGAAAGAATATTTCCGCAATATCAACCAGCTTGAATTTGTTACCGGCGACTATGTGGTGTGTGAAATGGCGTCTGGACAGCATATTGGCTCGGTGTCGCTGCAGGGTGAGCTGGTACGATTGCAGATGAAGCGTAAAAATGTTGCAGTAAATGATGACCTGCACGTGATTTACCGCATTGCAACCGAAAAAGACCTCGATAAGCATACCCAGGCCATGGCCAGGGAAATGCCTACTTTGTACCGTACCCGGGAAATTATCCGCGAAATGAAGCTCAATATGAAGCTTTCTGATGTGGAATTTCAATCGGATAATTCTAAAACAACTTTCTATTACTCTTCTGAAGAGCGGGTTGACTTTCGTGAGCTGATCAAGGCACTGGCTTCTGAGTTCAAGGTCAGGATTGAGATGCGGCAGATCAGCCTCCGGCAGGAAGCCAGCCGCCTGGGCGGGCTCGGCAGCTGCGGACGCGAACTTTGCTGTTCTACCTGGCTAACCGACTTCAAGAATATTTCTACTTCGGCAGCCCGGTACCAGAATCTCTCACTTAATCCGGCCAAGCTTTCGGGACAATGCGGCAGGCTGAAATGCTGCCTCAACTACGAACTGGAAACCTACATCGATGCACTGCGCGATATTCCTACGGTAGAGGCACCATTGAAAACCAAAAAGGGAATTGCCACCCTTCAGAAAACGGATATTTTTAAAAAGATTATGTGGTTCGGGTTTGATAAGGATACCAACTGGTACCCTGTGCCCATCAGCAAAGTAATGGAGATTATTGAGCTCAACAAGAACAATATAATTCCCGAATCGCTGGAAGTACTGACGCCTGAGGCCGACAAGTCACAGGATAAAACACCGCAGCGCCTGAACAGCGACCTGGAAAACCTCGATAAGAAATACAGCGAGGAGCAGAAGAAGAAAAAGAAGAAGAAAAACCGGTCGAATAAAAACAAGAACAATACCAGCAAGCCTCAGGCGCCACAGGCGGCCACCCCGGGCAAGTAGGTTTTTTTATAGCATTAGCAGGAAGTCAAGCTCAACACTTGACTTCTTTTTTTGACCATGAAGCAGCACATCGACCATTTACAGGCCATTTCACAAAAAGGAGAAAGACGGATCATCGGCCTGATGTCCGGGACTTCGCTGGATGGGCTGGACGTAGCACTATGCCGCGTGACAGGAAGCGGGACCCAGACACAACTGTCTGTGGAGCATTTCACAACGGTACCCTACGACGAAGCATTCAGGAATGAAGTCCGGAAAGTATTTGCCCAGCAGACCATTGATTTTCAACAGCTTTGCGTAATGAACCCCTATATCGGCACACTTCATGGCGGGATGATCCTGCAATGTCTGGAAAAATGGAAGGTCGCACCTGCTCAGGTGGATCTGATTGCAAGTCACGGACAGACCGTTTTTCACGCACCTCGCAAGCAGCACATGCTTTCAGGCTTTCCCAATGCAACCCTGCAGATTGGTGATGCTGACCATATTGCCGTCCACACAGGGATTATTACCATAAGTGATTTCAGGCAGAAACACATCGCCGCAGGTGGCGAGGGCGCGCCGCTGGCTGTTTATGGCGATTTTTTTCTTTTTTCAAATCCAAAGGAAAACCGCATTCTCCTGAACATGGGCGGCATTGCCAATTTTACTTACCTGCCTGCAAGTCTGAATGCCTCAGAAGTTTTTACAACAGACACTGGTCCCGGAAATACGCTCATTGATGCATTTACACGCAGGTTTTATCATCAACCATTTGACGAAAACGGCCATATTGCTGCATCAGGGCAGGTACACGGCGAACTCCTGGATACATTAAAAAGACACTCTTTTTTCTCCCAGCCCTTTCCCAAAACGACTGGTCCGGAAGTATTCAGTACAACCTTTGTAGAGCAAGTAATGGAAGGCTGTGCTGCAAAGCTGCAACCTGATGACCTTATTGCCACACTCACCCGGTTCACAGCAGAAACCATCGCCGGCGCCATTCATCATGCATTGGATGATGCCCTGCCCTATGTAATGTATGCAAGCGGGGGCGGTGCGCATAACCAAACGCTCATGCGGGCAATTTCGGAACTGTTGCCGGGCTTACCGGTAAAACAACTTGATGAACTCGGCGTATCCGGGGATGCGAAGGAGGCAGTTTTGTTTGCAGTACTAGCCAATGAAACCATGGCCGGAACCCACACATTTTTTGGAGCAAAAGATGGCGTGCCGGGTGTATCTTTGGGTAAGATATCCTTCCCGGGATAACTTTCGAAAACGCATTTTAACCAACATTAATGTACGATATTACCATCATCGGCAGCGGCATTGTCGGGCTTGCCACTGCGCTCCGGCTGATTGAGCAGCGACCTTCCCTCAAAATTGCTGTTCTGGAAAAAGAACAAACCGTAGCCATGCACCAGACGGGTCATAACAGCGGCGTGATCCACTCGGGCTTGTACTACAAGCCAGGCAGCCTCAAAGCAACCAACTGCATCCGGGGATACCAGATGCTGATCGACTTTTGCCGGCGGGAGGAAGTACCTTTTGATCTTTGCGGTAAAATTGTGGTGGCTACCAATGAAGCACAGCGACCACTGCTCCGCAACCTGTACGAACGCGGCGTACAGAACGGATTGACTGACAACCGCATGATCAATGCCGGTGAGATCCGGGAAATCGAACCGCATGTAAAAGGACTGGAAGGAATATGGGTACCCTATACAGGTATCATCGATTATAAAAGTGTAAGTGATCAATACGCGGAATGCTTTCGCAAAGCCGGAGGTGAAATACTATTCGGGCAAAAAGTTACCGGCATTCGCAATCAAGGGCGGTACCCGGAGGTAATTGCTGAAAGTGGAAAGGTATTTGAGACCCGGCTGGTTGTTAACTGTGCCGGATTATACTCGGACAAGATCGCCCAAATGACGCAGCCCGAGCCTGTAAAAGTGCGCATTATTC
Source organism: Dyadobacter sandarakinus (assembly GCF_016894445.1). NCBI lineage: Bacteria > Pseudomonadati > Bacteroidota > Cytophagia > Cytophagales > Spirosomataceae > Dyadobacter > Dyadobacter sandarakinus. Next base: position 4,877,142 of record NZ_CP056775.1, on the reverse strand, counting down.
CATTCAGAGGTGAATATTACAAACTCACAGCCGACAAACATCATCTGGTGCGCAACCTGATTTATCCTGTACCTGATCCCAATTTCCCGTTCCTCGGTGTACACTTTACACGGATGATTGAAGGGGGTATAGAAGCTGGACCCAATGCCGTATTTGCATTCCGGCGGGAGGGGTACAGGAAAACTGATATCCATATGCCCGAAATGCTGGAATCGCTTGCCTGGCCGGGCTTCCGCAAAGTAGCAGCCAAATACTGGCGCACGGGTATGGGTGAATATTACAGATCATTTTCAAAAGCAGCATTTACCAAAGCCTTACAGGGACTCATTCCCGAGATACAGATGAACGACCTCGTGCCCGGAGGTGCCGGTGTACGTGCACAGGCCTGCGACTACGAAGGAGGGCTGCTCGACGACTTTGCAATCATTGAAAATAAGGTGGCCATCAATGTTTGTAATGCACCTTCGCCTGCCGCTACTTCCTCGCTCTCCATCGGGCAAACGATTTCAGAAAAGGTACTCGCACGATTTTAAATAAAAGCAAAAAGGCCGCCCCCGAACAGGAGCGGCCTTTTTGCTTTTACTTATGACGCTACTTTCTGAACCTCGTTATTCCGAATGTGACCGCATGTATAGCGGCAAAAATCACGGAAAAGTAGAAAATACCAGAGTCTGCACCATCTGTTTGTGCATGATGTACAAATGCAATCACAGCGAGCAGGATTGCCAGTACCAGGCCTGTACTTCCTACGGTTTTGCTTCCGTTGCGAATGGACAAAGGCAGCCTGTCGGACAGGTAGCTGTTTTTGATTCCGTACCACAGGTACACGTCGAATCCAATGATCATCCAGACAAAAAGACGGATCCAGGTATCAAGCGGCAGGAATGCCATCATGAAAAAGCAGGTAACAATACCAAGGATAGGCACCAGCGGTACAAGAGGTGTTTTGAACGCGCGCGGTGCATCCGGCATTTGCCTGCGCATTACAATGATACCGGCGCATACCAGGATAAATGCAAACAAGGTTCCGATACTCGTCATCTCACCCACAACCCGGGCCGGCACAAACGCTGCAAACAAGCTTACAAACACCAGGAACATGGTATTGCTTCTAACAGGGGTTTGGTATTTGGGATGTACGCTTGAAAATATACGTGGTAAAAGTCCGTCTTTACTCATGCTGAAAAACACCCGGCTCTGACCCAAAAGCATCACAAGGATTACAGATGCATATCCTGCCAGGATAGCCACGATGATCGCGCGGTTCAGCCAGGGATAATCCGGATGAATAACGCCTGCTGCATCCGTTGTTCCCATACTTTCAATGGCTACGGCCACCGGCGCAATTCCATCCTGACCTTTGAAGGAAGTATAGTTTGTAACACCTGTCATTACATGTGCAAACAGGATGTACAATATGGTACAGACTACCAGTGAGCCCAGGATACCGATCGGCATGTCACGCCTTGGATTTTTGGCTTCCTGTGCGGCAGTACTTACCGCATCAAATCCTATATAGGCAAAAAACACGATGGCCGCCGCCCGGACAATACCGCTGAACCCGTACTCACCAAATTTGCCCGTATTTTCAGGAATGTAGGGTACATAGTTGGATTCGTTGATGTATTTCCAGCCCAGTACAATGAATATGATCACGACAAGTACTTTCAGCCCTACGATAACACCGTTCACCGTTGCACTTTCCTCAGTACCTTTCATGAGCAGCAAACTCATCAGAATTACAATAAAGATAGCCGGCAGGTTAATCACGCCCCCGTCCCAGGGACCTACGGTCAGGGCCGTGGGAAGATGGACATCAAAGCCTTCACAAAACTTAACCAGATAGCGACTCCAGCTGATACTGACGGTAGCCGCACCTACGGCATACTCCAGTACCAGGTCCCAGCCAATGATCCAGGCGATAAACTCGCCCATTGTTGCATACGAGTAAGTATAGGCGCTTCCTGCTACCGGGATCATGGATGCAAACTCTGCATAGCACAATCCTGCAAAAGCACATCCCAATGCAGCAACAATAAAAGAAATGGTGATTGCCGGTCCGGCCTGGTTGGCCGCAGCTCCTCCCGTAATGGAGAAAAGCCCCGCACCAATAATTGCTCCGATACCCAGCGCCACCAGACTTCCGGATCCCAGTGAACGTTTCAGCTGGTTACCTTCGCCGGTCGCTTCGTGCAACAGTTTATCAAGGGGCTTTTTAACCCAAATTTGACTTGCCATATATAATCAGCTCTTTTTTATAAAGATGAAAGACGTATAAATCTAGAAGAAAATTCGCTTACAAATAATCATTACAAAATAAAAAAGGGGAAAGTACAAGACTTACCCCTTTTTGTTTTCCTATGACTAAGCCTTGATCTTTTTAGCGGCAGCAGGTGTCGGTTCTGCAACTGCCAGGGCGGACTCTTTTCTCTGATCCCTTTGCAGGAGGTCAACCACGATCGGTGCCGCTACAAACAGGGAAGAGTAGGTACCTACAATTACACCCAAAAGCATACAGAACGTAAATCCGCGGATTACGGCGCCACCGAAAATCATCAGCACGATCAGTACAAGAATTACCGAAATACCGGTTACGGCAGTACGGCTCAGAGTACTGTTCAATGCATTGTTGATGATGGTAGGCAGGCTCTGACCGCGTGCCTTGTCATCTTTCAGGTAGTCGCGGATACGGTCATAAATTACCACGGTATCGTTCATTGAATAACCGATCATCGTCAGGATTGCCCCGATAAACGCCTGATCAATATCCAGTGACCACGGCAGCCAGCCATTGAAGAGTGAGAAGATCGCTAGGATGATCACCACATCGTGAGCCAGCGAGAACACCGCACCGTAGCTGAATGCCACCCTTTTGAACCGGATAAAAATATAAATGAAGTTAGCTATAAGTGCCAGGATCACGGCATATACCGCAGACCACAGCGTGTCTTTCGCCATCGTAGGGCCTACTTTGCTGGAACTTACGATTTTGCCCTTGTTGTCCTTCACCTTGGAGATAGACTCCATGATTTTCGTTTCGGCCTTCTGGTCTGCATCCGGCGACGGATCGTCGATCAGGTAAGGCGTAGTTACTTTGATCTGATCCAGGCCGCCGAAGGTCTTCACTTCGGTGCTGGACTGAAGCGCCTCGTCAAGGATTGTGCGTACCTCGTCTGCATCCACTGATTTGTCAAAACGAACTACATATGAGCGGCCTCCCTTAAAATCAATACCCAGTCCAAAACCTTTGAAAATAAAGGATCCTACCCCGATCGCGATGATAATGGAAGAGATAATGTAAAAACGACGACGCTGGGATACAAAATCGAAGTGGTTATCCTGGAACCAGTTTTTGGTCAGTCCTGAATAAAACTTGAATGTTTTGCCTTTTGAAATCTGGTTTTCAATGAAAAGACGCGTAATGAAGATCGCTGTAAACAGGGAAGTCAGCAAACCAAGTACCAGCGTAGTTGCAAAGCCCAGTACCAGTCCGGTTCCGAAAGTATACAGGATGATACCGGTCAGCAACGTAGTTACGTTGGAGTCGATGATCGCTGTGAGAGAGTGCTTGAAACCATCCCGTACAGCCTGCACAAAAGGCTTACCATCCGCCAGCTCGGCCTTGATTCCTTCGTAGATCAGTACGTTGGCATCCACCGCCATACCAATGGAAAGCACGATCCCAGCAATACCCGAAAGTGTCAGTACGGCACCCAGCGAAGCCATTACCCCAAGCAGGAAGAAAAGGTTGATCAGCAATGCCATATCAGCCACCCAGCCTGCTTTGCTATAATAAGCAAACATAAACACCAGTACAATCAGCAAACCTACCGCCGACGAAATCAGACCATCCTGGATCGCCTCGGCACCCAGGGACGAACCTACTACTGCTTCTTCCACAATGTGCGTCGGAGCTGGCAGTTTACCGGCTTTCAGCACGTTGGACATATCCTTGGTCTCTTCAATGGTGAAGCTGCCGGTAATGCTTGAATTTCCATTCGGAATTTCGCCCTGTACGGTGGGAGCCGTATACACCAGGTTATCAATGATAATTGCGATAGGCCGGCCTACGCTGCGCGCGGTAAGTGAGCGCCATTTGCGGGCACCTTCGCCATTCATCCGCATGGTTACTTCCGGACGTCCGCGGTCGTCGTAATCACTGGTTGCATCCACGATCACGTCCCCTTCCATAGCGGCTTCGCCGTTTGTCTTTTTGATAAAATACAAAGGAAGAATCAGCTGGTTGGTACCGGCTTCCATTCCTTTACGGTCCCACATAAATACCAGGTCGGCAGGGAACATGGAACGTACCTCAGGACGGCGCAGGATTTCGCCCGCACGCGCCGTATCTTTCAGGTACACACCCAATCCTTGCGGCATAGGCACAAACAGGCTGGTCAATGCAGCGCTCTGAGCTGCCAGAGCCGAAGAATCTGTTTTTACCGAATCGCTCTTTTGTTCCAGCTGTGCAGCCAGTCCGCTTGCCCCGTCCTTTTTCGTTGTGTCAGCAGGAGCTGCCGCAGCGGCAGGCTTGGATGTATTTTTCTGAATTTCAGCTTGGCGCGCCAGGTATTTTCCCAGACCGTCAAGGCCGGCAGCCAGTTCGTTGGTCAGGTATACTTCCGAAAATTCAAGCTTGGCAGCACCGGAAAGCAGGCGGCGTACACGCTCAGGGTTGTCAACACCCGGAAGTTCTACCAATACCCTGTTCTGGCCCGGCAGGCGCTGGATATTCGGGTTAGTAACCCCGAATTTATCAATACGTGCCTGTGTAATCTGGAACGCACGGTCGATAGAACCGTCGATTTCCGTGTTCAGCATTTTTACAACGTCTGCATCAGAAGAGTTGCTGCTGATTTTTCCGCGGTTGGCGCTGGTTGCAAATACGCTCGCCAGACTGGTATTAGGCGCCGCTTCCTTGTATGCCGATACAAACCGGGTGATGAATGTACGGTTGCTCGCCGACTTATCTTCTCCCGCCTTTTTCAATGCATTCTGGAATGCCACGCTGCGTGCATTACCGCCTGCCATTCCTTTCAGGATGTCGGCTGGTGATACTTCCAGTACTACGTGCATACCGCCCTGAAGGTCAAGGCCCAGGTTTAGCTCGCGCTCCATTACCTGCTGCAAAGTCTGTCCGAGATACACTTCCTCCCGCCAGAGCGAGTCGATATAATGCTGCTTTTTTGCTACGTCCACTTCGCCGTTCGCGCCGGTGGCATACGCCGCTGCCTTCGCCTTGATGTTTCTGGACACAAAGGTGAAAGACAGGTAATAGACACTAATCAGGGCCAGCACAATGGTAAGCCCTATGATCCCATTCTTATTGGTCATTTTTCAGTATAAAAAAGTAAGATGATTTTCTTGAAACTGGTTGATAATCCATTCTCTGTAAGGCTCATATGCAGCAAAACAGAAAATGACTGCATCAGAAATGCATGCACAGGAACGTTCAGGGAGCGTTGGTGACTATATACCTTCCAAAAATCCGGTGGAAGTACGTGAATAGGAAAAAGGTTTCCCGGTAGGACGTCTTCGCAATACCCAGCGCGACTACAAACTGCCAGGCTGGCTGCGGTGTGAAGTAAAAATAATGTGCAAAATCAAACGAAATGGCAGGCGTAATCACTGCATCCAGTGACTGTGCGCTGAACTTGGCCTGCTCATTGTCGCCGGCGGGAGCTTTTTGTGCATGTCCTGCAAGCGCTTTCTTCGCCTTGTAATCCGACGCATGCGGCTGCGCATAATCAGACCAGGTACGCGCACCCGCTGCCAGCACCAGTAAGGTGGCAAGCAGTAAGCTCATAGCCTGATGAATCAATTTCGCAGTCTTCACTTAGATTGGGTATTCCGTTTAAACCGCAAATTTTATTTTAAAAATTCACATTTACAAACATATTTTGGTTGGCAAATCCTGTACAACCTGCTGTTTGCTGCATTGTTAACCTCCTTATTGCATACTGAGTACGGAATAACCAAGGCGGGATGCTCCTGAGGCCGTATTTTCCAGTACCAGCTGTGCCTCGCCAGCTGGCAACGTATATTCTACATTAAAATCGTACTCCGCCGGAACAAACCAACCCAGGAGCCAGCGCGCGGTTTGTTCCCGGGCAGGCTCATGCAGCCATTCTTCCAGCGTAAGCACGTCGGGAAGGTGAACTGTAACGGATAACTGCGGCACGTCCGGCCGGACTTCGCCTCCCAGAAGCAGGTTTATACCCAGCAGAGCGTCAGCCAAAACAGCCGGAGAATCGGTGAAAACAGGCTCGTCCCACTTCTCTGTTATTTCCACTTCATGGCCAAGCACCAGCGTGAGGGTGCTGGCCGCTACCTGAACATTACCCCTGTGTACATGGATTCCGGCCAGCAGGGGCAGCAGGCTGACCAGCGTTTCTGTACTGATAGCTTCCGGCACCTCCCAGAATTTTCTTAAAACCGCTACCAGCCGCGTATCTCCCGCCAGCTCCATGGCACGCTGCTCGATCTGCTCCAGCATTGTACAGTGCCTGAAAAATTCCTGTTCGAAGGGCAGGAAAAACAAGCGGCTTTTTTCCTCCTTCGCCCTTTGCAGGCGTATTTCGTCTACTTTCTTTTTTAATGTATTGATCTCCCGCGATGACGGCAGGTGAAAAAGCTGCTCGGGCAGGTAGTCGTACAGCCCGCTCCGGTTGGCCCGGATGACCGGGCCGCTGAAATGCCCGATTTCGAGCTGCCGTACTCCCGCAACATCCGGGTGGCTCCTCCGGCGAAACGGTCCGAGTGCCTGCAACACAAATTTGTCCTGTGAAATCCCCTGGTCCAGCCAGCCCGCACCAATGAACTCCGCGGTGAGATCAGTCTGATCATTGCTTTCCATATCGTATCAGTTTCAGGCCGACAAAACCCGCACCGGGTACATGCCGGCCGAGCGTTCCGCTATTTTTAACTGCAACTTCCCGCACTGCTGCTGCCACAACTCCCCGTCAGCAAGCATGGAAGCAGCACGCAGGGCAATGTGCAGACATTTTATAAAACCCTGGCCGGGCAAATGCCCCGGCTCGTAGCCGGTACTCACCTCAACCGACACCAGCTGGTCGCCCAGTTCAGCCTGGCAAAATGCTTTAATATCTTCCCTGGTTACCAGTCTGTCACGCGTGACCATGTTGTTCCTGAGCTGATCGACATATTCCGTTTCTTCGGGTGCTGCTTTTCCGCCCGTAGTCCGGGTGACCAGATACATGCCGGCGGCATTCAGCCCGGAGGCGGCATATGCCTGCAACCGTGCACCGGCCGGTACGCCGTTCGCTGCCCCGCCCATGCTCGTCCAGTACGATACGGCCAGTACCCCGGGATCTTTGTCCCCGCGTATCACCAAAAACGGCTGTACCCCTGTTTCACTCGCTTTTTTCGGCCCAAGCTTCTGATCAATGCGGGCAAGTTGCTGACTGATGTCCCTCAGTATAGCGGCAAGGAAGTCGTCGCCCAGCGCACTGAAAGCAGTTACTTCATCTTTCAGCATCTCGGACAACTGGTAAAGCATTGCCCTGGCATCCCGGGCATCAAACCGGCCTACCCCCTGCTCCCGCAGCGTGTACACCAGCTCCTGGCTGTTCATTCCGCCGTAATCCCTCTGGTGGGATGGGGTGTACTGTTGATTTTTCTGGTTCAAAACCGCATGTACCCCTGCAAATGCGTCCGCAGAAGTCAGCGCAATGCCATTGAGGCCGGGTTGAAGGCGGTACGCAAGCCTGTGCAGCTGCTTGTTGTGCACAGGGAATGCATTGAGCACCACCTGCAGATGTTCAAAACCTTTGAGCGGAAATGCCTCCGGCCAGCTGATACGAAACCATACAAGTTCTTTTTTCATCATTTGCAAAGACTGCCGGTCATACAAAAGCTCAAATACCAGTGGATAAAAATGAGCTGCATGCTGGACTTTTTCCAACTTTGCCTGTCCGGTCATGTGCATAAAGCCGCTCTCGTACCAGGAAGTATCCCCCGTACTGTCCTGGCCCGATCCTGCCGACAGGTGTAGCGGAACATCGTTGCATGTCCAGCTTGTGAGCGGCAGAAAATCGCGGTAATGCCATTCTGCAGCATCATTGGACCAATCAAAATAAAAGCGGAAATTTTCCCAGGAAAGCACTTCCGGACCTATCTCGATCCCGAGCCAGACATCCTGCGCACCGGCATTTCTGCGAAGTGCGGGAGAAAGCAGGTTTCTGGCACCATTGTCTGCCTGGTACAGGCCGGCAGGTGTTGCCAGACAGGAGATTCCTGCATTGACTACGGGAAACCTCCCGGCAGGTGCGAAGTACATCTCGGGATTTTCGTTCTTCCGCACCGAGCTACGTCTGAAAACAAGCTGGTTCTCCGGATCAACCCAGCTAATGGCATCCAGGGACCGTGCAGTGGCGATTGCCGTGGCAGGCAGTACCCTCCGGGTTGTTTCGGGCGAAAGTATTTCCGCCAGTCGCGTCATCAGCCGCAGCTCCGTCTGCTGTATCTTTTGCCCTACTTTCTCAAACTCAACCGCACATGCCCCGATCAGCATTTTTACGAGCGGGTCAAACTGGTCGAGTTGCGTTTCGTCGTAGCCCCATAGCTCTGCCGAGCGTCTCAGCATGCGTAGGGCTGTATTTTCCTTGGTAAAATCCATGGTACGGGTTATCAATCCTGCCTCACTCAATGGACAGGGGTGAAATGTATATGCGTTCAAAAAATGTAAAAGGCTCATTGGTACGCCGGATGGTTGCTTTCACTTCCACACCAATGCGTTTACGGATGTAATTGCTGCTTTTCGTCATCATTTCCAGCTCCTCTACTTCCACACGGATCTTCGGGTTGGCAATACGCTTCTCATAGCTGGCGATGGATTCTTCCAGCGACTCGCGCACGAGGTCTTTCCATTTGATCTGGGACAAAACAGAAAAATCGTGTTCCCACAGCGCACAGCCATACCGGCTGTCAAACCGCTGCTCTTCAAACCGGGTGACCATAAGCAAATACACATGCTGGTGAATCGCCTCCTGCTCGGCGCAACGCGGATGCTGGTGACCGGCAACAATCCTGTCCAGACTTAGGGGCAGTGCATAGTTTGTATCCTCCATGGTTTTCAGTAAGTAAAATGGGGGTTGGATTAATGAAAGTGTATTCTATTTTTGCCTGAAAAACAGCAAGAAAGCTTCATGAAACTGTTCTCCCCGCAAGCTGCTCCTCAACGAATTCAGATTATCTATGCCATCGGAGTAATCATCCTGCTGACAGCCCTGGGCTGCACGGCATTCTGGATCCCGGAATACCGTGCAGCCTATCCTATGGCCATGACCTTCTTTTTTGTAACAGGTATCCTGCACGTGTACCTCCTTACCCAATGGTTTCCCGGTCTTTTTGAAAACCGCGCTGGTCTCGCTATTGGCTTTACATTGCTTATTGCACTGGGCGCTGCATTGGTGATCATTTTCCTGTACCACAAGCTGGCGAATGACCTGGTAAGGGGCGTAGGGATGGCAACCGCCCTCGTCGGGTTTCTTTTTCCTGTTTTTATAGCACGCGTGTACCAGAGTTATCTTGAAATTCCTGTAAAATCCTATAAAAAATGGTACTACCCGATGGGCAAGGCGCTGCCCGATATGGACCTGCTTGATCTTTCGAGGGTACTTGTGATTCAGTTTGAGTTTACCAAAAAAGCCCAGGAGCCTGTATTTACCAACTTCCGCGCCAAGGCACCCCACGCAATGCGCTTCGGGGAGCTGTTTTTTATCTTCCTCAACGATTACAACGATCGCAATCCGGGTAGTCCCATCGGGTACCTGGCCCCGGACGGTACACCCTACGGCTGGCTTTTTTACAGGAAAGCTCCCTGGTACCGCCGCCGGCAGTACATGGACCCGGATCTTACGTTCCAGGACAATGGCATTGTTGATAACGAAACCATTGTAGCCGTACGCGCCGCATAGCCGTACAATGCCGCAACCGTACCCTTTCTTTTAACCAATAAAAAAGCTGTGACAGGAGCCGAAACCAGCGTGATCCCCTCTCCTGCCACATCGTCGTTTACCAGCGGTTGGTATGCGGCGTGCCAAAAAGCTTGATCTCCCGGGCCGAGAGTGTAAGGCTTGTTGTCATGGGCATGGAGCCGGTTTCCACAAAGCTTTCGCTGTACTGTACGCAATATACGTCGGTGAGTTCGAGCTCTTTTTGCGTTTGTTCTTCGTCTACATTCTTGAAGGTAATTTTGGCGGAAGGCTTCTTCCCATCGGGGTCCACCATCCATTCCCACAGATTCTGACTGTCGCTCACGCCGGATGAGTCGACCTGTATGAACACGGTTCCGCCGTATACTTTGGATGATACCCGGCCTTTATCATCTATGGATTGTGACAGGGAGTAGTTGCAGGAAATAACTGCAATCCCGTCACCGGAAGGACCGCCGTCCCAGGTAAAATACGCGTCAAAACTTGAAGCTGGCATAATTGTGATTGTTTAAAAGTGAATAAAACAGGTATGGATATAGTTTTCAGTTTAACATGATAGGCAGCCCGCTGACCTTGACAGGTCCGCTGCTCTTTACTTCGGCCATGGCATCAGCTTCCATGCTGAGCCGGGCACCTTTGAGGGTTGCGCCCGCGGTACCTTCGGCAGTGAGCGTGGTACCTGCTTTCAGCGTTGCGGACAGGCTGGCCTCCATGTTCAGATCCCCGCTTGCATTAACGGAAATCGTATTTCCTTCCAGCCTGAGTTCCTTTCCGGCTTTCATTTCAATGTTTTCGGAGGCTTTTACATGCAGGTTTTTTGATACCATATTCACCAGGCCATTCTCTACAAAAAGCTCAATTTCACCCTCTTCCTTAAAACTGAATTGCAGGTAGGTATCCAGCTTTTCACTGTTGCTGATCTGGATTTTTGCATCGCCATCCTCATCAATAAAAACCATCATATTGCCCGAGCGCGTGGCCAACACTTTGACATCATTATTTTTGTGTGTATAGCTGGTTTGTTCTTTCGGTTTGGGATAAAGGGTAGTGAGTACAAAAGGATTTTCGGCCAGGTTACCCTCATATCCTACCATCACCATCGCGCCGATCTCAGGCACAAAGCAGGCACCCTTCCCGGCGGCATTGTGCATACTGCCCACCCGCATCCACACCGACTCCTGATCCTGCGGCCGCGGCTGCGTCCATGAGTAACGTACGCGTACTCTTCCCAGGTTGTCGGGATCATCATTGGCGATTACCTCGGCCTGCTCGGTCTCTCCCACCGGATTGGTTACATGCGGATTGTTGGGCGGATGCCGGGCCGACTCTGGTACAGCCTGGAAGTTGTTGTGGTAGCTTCCGGCGGTGTTTACTTCGTGACGAATGCGGGTAACGCGGTATTTACCAAAATTCTCCTCGTAAGGCTCGCCCCGCTCATTGATCCGCTGCCCTTTCACCGAAAGCACCGTCCCGATGCTGATATCGGGCAAGGCCCCATTGGCCCGGAAATCGACCATGGACGATACGCGTGCGGAACGTTCCATGCGTGTGAGCTCATCGATCTCGGCCTGGTCTTTGACGATTTCGGGTGCAGGCAGCAGGGCTGTTTGTGTAAAAAGATGATCTGACTCGTCCAGGGTAAACGAACTCAGCGTGGTAAGTCCGTCCACCTGCTGGGTTGACGAGCTTCCTCGGAAATGTTCCGGAACACTGTAATTGTATCCCTCAAAACTGAACCGGGAAGGCTGTAACTGCAGTGCTACGTCAAAGTTCTGCAAACCGTCAACCAGGAAATCCACTTCCGCGGCATCGTTACCGTGGCCCAGCACAAGCTCCCGCCCATTGTAGTAAAACCACTCGCAGCAGCGGTCGGCCACGCGGCTCAGGAAGCGGTAGTTGCTTTCATTGTATTGGATAAAGGGCACATTCCTTCCGCCGTTTTCGGGTTGAAGCTGTTTTTTCAGCAGGTTCTGGGGATAAGGTTGTAATACTGTGTTGAAAATATCCTGCACGGTACCTTCCAGAAATGACCGCCGCTGTACGGCATCTTCCAGCACGATGGTGGGACTATACCCTTTGATCACAAAAGCACTGCTCATGTCACTCAGGCTACGCAGGCGGATTTCCGTAACAATGCCCTGAAATGAAAAATCAAAGGACTCTTTACTCAACCGGGGGCTGAATGAAAAAGTGATCTTTTTGCCCATTACGGTACGGTGCGAGCGATTGAAAAAGTGCTCACCTTCTTTTTCAAGCTGGTCAAAGGGTACCACGAGCTCAAACCGGTGATGGTCAAACAAATCTTGTTCAATCGTGAGCCCCAGGTGCCGGGTGATCTGCGTACCACCTTCTATTTCAATGGAAGTATCTACTTGTCGTGCCATTCAGCTTTCTATTTCAACTTGTCCGATTTTCATCTTCTGCGGCAGCAGAACCAGTTCGTACATCGCGCCCGGGTCCGGATTTTGCGGAAAGTAAGGTGCGCCCCGGTGCTCCGGTTTATAGTTTTTGAGGTCAGGCACGTGGGCTGCATTGATCCCTGCGTCGCTATACACGAATGTTTCCCTGAACCCGACACAATACGCCTCCTCAAACTCGATTCTGCGGAGTACCTGCGAATTATTGCTGTACTTGAACTCGACCTGCCCGCTCAGTTTGCGATCATTTTTGAAGGCCCAGTCGTAGAGCAATGCAAAGTCATCACTCGCCTGAGGTACAAGCATCATCCTGATCAGCCTGGGTTTGGGCGCGTCCGTGGGAGCGCCGCGTTCGTCGGCATTGCGGTTGCAGCCGTAGGAGACTTTCCGCCCCAAAAACGCCTTTCCGTCCAGCGTAACATGTGCCTCAACACCAATGGTCGCATCCTGCTGTGCCATCGCTCAGAAGTTTTCAAGCTTTGCATCTTTTACCTCTACTTTGCCGGCCGTGATGGTGAGGCAGGTAACAAAATTCTGCAATCCACCCGGTGACCGCACTCCATCAGTTCCGTCGTCAAACATTTCCACCAGCTCCGTACACACTGCTTCTTTAAAATCCATCGTCTTTACTGGTCCGTTTTCACCCGCATGCTCCACCGTCAGGTCGTACTTCTGCGAAGCCTTACTCGCCCAGCCTGCCAGAAAATCATCCAGTACCATCGCCGCTTCCACGTACAGGTAGGCCCACTGCATTGGTGAAGCAATTCCCATCGAATCGTCCACTCCCTGATGCACCTCAAACCGCATAAGAAGGATTTCGTAGGTCTGATCGTGGTCGATGGTCAGTGTGAGCATGGAATGCATGAATGTTTAATGGAAGGACAAGGAGTGTGAGAATGCAGGCGATCAGAAAATCGGATTGCTTACTGCTGAGCATACTCCGCATTCCAGGCCGCGGCGTCAAGGTCGTCGCCTTTTTGGCCGGTGAGCGCGATCATGAAGTTTTTCGCAGGAAAATAGGGGATCATATGGATGTCGAGGTACACCTTATCCTTTTGATTTTTGTCTTGCTCAAACCGCATAATGCTGAACTTCTCGATCAGCTTGCCCGGGCCGGTAACGCTGTCCAGGAACTTGATGATCTGCTTTTTCAGGTCATTTTTGGTATTGTAGTCGAAATTTTCAAAAGCGCGCCGGTTCAGAAAATCGATCAGTACCTTAGTAATGTAGTCAAACACCCGCACTACCGAGTAGGTCTGCAGCCCTACATTATCCCCATTGAACAACGTCTTGGCCGAGAATGCCATTACCTTTCCAAATTCATTAACCATCGGGATCAAACCCATTTTTTCAAGGTCGGCGATCTCCGATTTTTTCAGTGGGAAGCGCACGCCGTCCACCTCGCTGAGGGTACCGTGCTTCTTGCCGGCTGCCACCTGCGACATCAGCGTTTTGTACACATTGCCTGCCAAAGCCGTGGAAGGCGGTATATAGAGGTCGTCCTCTTCACCCAGGTCGTCATGCCGGGCCCGGCCGGTAAGCCAGTTGCAGGTCATCATCACGTTAGACAGGTGGGCCGCTCCGCCTGTGAGGCTGGCTACCTCAAAAAGCTCCATGACGTCCTCCGGTGCATCCAGGTGCATGAAGTCCGTGAGCAGCATTACCTTGTTTTTGTGCGCCATTTTCGCCCACTTTTCCACCACCTTGCCCGAGCCCAGGTAGCCGGGTACATTGAGGATCGAGTAGTTTTCCCGGAGATCCAGGCGGTCGTATTTGGCGGCCAGCTCTTCTCCCACTGCATCAATGAATGTAGTTACATCCAGGTCTTGCAACTGCTCGGGATCGGCATTCAGGAAGGTGACATTTTTAACCTTTTCCTGATCGGTATTTTTGAAAAACATAGCCACCGACCGGTACGACTGTTCAAGGGGCCGTAGCTGCTCTACCGCCTTGCCCAGGTTTTCTTTCAGTAATGAGGATGCAGCATCAGCCTGCTTCTGCCCGGCTTCGATCATTTCGGCCACATTGTCGGAGCTGCTGAGTAGCTCACTCCAGAGTTCCAGCCGCTTTTTCAGCTGCTGCCGTTCATTCTTCTTGTCAGCCTCGGTCAGGAAGATTTTCCTGCGGGCTTTTTTCTCAGGATTCACGTTGGCAGCACCTTCTATGATGGTTTCTACCAAATCAAAGCTGCCATATCGGGCCAGCTGCGGAAGCCCGGTTTCCAGCGGCACAGCAATGCGCTCCGGAGCGGGGGAATTTTCGGGGGATGTCAATGAGGTTGGCATGGTGTGATTGGGGATGAATGGGTGAATGGATCAAGGGAGGAGGAAAGGAAGAAGGGGAGGAAGGAGGATGGAGGATTGGGAGAGGTTGATGGTTGAAGGATTGATTAGGATGGCAGTGATGAAGTAGGTAAAGTGGGTAGATCTAGGAATGCCTAACTGAACAATTCAACAGATATACAAACCCTAATAATCAGCTATACTGCCTCCCATCCTCCTTTCCTCCTTTCTTCCCTTCCTCCTTTCCTCCATCCTCCATTCCTCCTCCTTCCCTCCTTCAATCCCCCGAAAGCTCCTCGACCAACGTTTGGAAAATGCCCAGCAATGCGGCTTTTGCTTCGGGTTTTTCGAGGGCGGCTTTCAAGATTTTATTGACTTTAAGGTGCCGTACTACCTGCTGGTATGCGTCGGAGCGGGCGTCCAGATCCTGCAGGAATGCACTTTGGGCGATGATGCCTTTTTTGCTGAAATCTCCTAGGCTGCGCATACGCAGGTTTTCGTTTACAAAGCTGCCATCGGCTGTGATGAATTCCACTTCTGTTTCAGGCTGGTAATGCGCAAATACCTCTTCGGTAGTTTTAAGGTCGTACACCATTTCCGGGCGCGGTGCCGGGTCGCCGGTGAGGCGCGTGGCAAACAGTGTCCGGTTTTGCGGGATGTCTGCAATTCCTTCGGCAGCCTGGTCGATCTTGCGCTCGTTGCCGCCAATTCCGTAGTTAAACATAGTTGTAAATGGTTTAGAATATGCATTTGATAAATTCCTGGTAACATTTTACCCTCCGATGAGCACAGTAGGACAGCCACTTACAATGCTGCCGCCATGTACCGTCATATCACCCATCCGGGCAGCCGGCCTGCCGCCGATCAACACCGTAGCAGAGCCTATTGCAATCACATCCGGGGGTCCTACGCACACGCACATATCACCTGCTCCCGCCGCCGGCTGGCCGCCTATGAGCACCAGCGGGGTTCCCGGCGGCAGTACCGGCCCGCCCACGTGCGGAACAGGAGGCAGTCCCGGTGTTATCATGGGACATACATGCATATCTCCGATACGCGCTGCTGGTTTTGACATTACCTGGGATGTTTTGCATTCTTGAAATCAAAAAGTGAGGTCAGCGACACGCCTAAACCAACCGCCGCTGCACCTACCGAAATGTAGATCCCCGGCTTTGCATAGGAGGTAATGCCTTCGTGGCCGGCGATCCTGGCTTTGTAATCTTTATAATCCTTGCTGAGCATACTGTAAGTCACTCCTCCAAACGCCAGGGCTGCCACGCCTGCTCCGGCCTTGATAATCCCCAGCTTCCTGCGCCGTTGCGCATCGGCCACAGCCGCCTGGTCCAGTGCCTGAGTAACCCGCTGCACGTCCTGCGTCTGGCCGGTGGCTGCCACAGGCTTTTTATCTGCAGGACGGGCAAGTACCGGCTCTTTGTTCCTTTGCAGGGAATCGTAACTGGCAGAAGGCCTGGGCGTAACCGGAAC
This sequence comes from Dyadobacter sandarakinus, assembly GCF_016894445.1. NCBI lineage: Bacteria > Pseudomonadati > Bacteroidota > Cytophagia > Cytophagales > Spirosomataceae > Dyadobacter > Dyadobacter sandarakinus. The sequence goes on along the minus strand of NZ_CP056775.1, from coordinate 4,861,002 downwards.
CGATTTGACATTAGCAGGCGAACTGAATGCAAGACGTGTCAGAAACACCATCCAGTCACTGCCCGACTTGTCTGCACGCAGCTCTGCAACCCGGCTTACAGGCTCGTACGGGGTGCCGCCCCTGGTGCTTTTGAAATGTTCAGTGTAAAATACCTTGACGAAAGGATACTTGTCAACCTTCACATCCGACACCACGAGGTTGGTGAATTCAATGGTATTGGTTTCTGATTTGGTATAAAAAAGGTCAAAATTGCTCAGGTACTTTTCAATGGGTGTGTCCGGGCCGGGTGCCGCAGTCTTGTGCTTTGGGTCGGTATCATCCTCCACGATCACGCCGTCGTTGATAAAAATCTGGTCGGGACTGGGCATATAGCTGTTCATTATCAAATATTTGCGTTCGTAATTGCTCAGGTCTTCATTGGCAATTGCATTCAGCAGCTCGTTCAGGCCTCTTACTTTTTCGCGGGCCAGTACGCGTATTTCGTCGGCATCCTTCCGGCTGAGTGCCTGGGCCTGCAGCGGGGATGTGCCGATGACCAGCAGCAGGATACACAAGCCCATGCATCTGCCTAATTCCTTTTTGTTGATTACCTCTACCATATCAGTTGCTTGTCTGCTGTAAATCAATAACCTGTACTTCTACCCTGCGGTTTTTACGCTTGTTTTCTTCCGAATCGTTGGGCACGGCCGGATAACGGCTGCCCAGCCCTGCGGCAGAAATGAGATGCTCCGGTACACCCTTTGTGACGAGGTAGCGGGTCACGACGCGCACCCGGTACTCCGACAGCGTCATGTTCAGGTCCGGGTTACCCACATTGTCCGTATGCCCGGTAATACGCAACCCTTTGCCGCTATTGCTTTTTACAAATACCGCAACCGAATCAAGGTACCTGGCCGACTGTACAGGCAGCTTGTAATCGCTGCGGGGGAAATACAACGTTTTCTTTTCAGGACTTGCCGGCCCGGTAGCTTTTCCCGCAGATGCTGCCGCCGGCAGCCGCAATGATCGAAGCGTAAGTCCTTCATCCACAGGATCAATGCTCATACTCAGGTCCGAAGCATTGTTACTGTCACTAACATTCATCCGGTATGTCGCTCCGGGTGTTACTTCGGCATAGTAATGGCCGTCGTCAATGCGCTGCAATGGTTTCACGGTGTTATTTTTTTCCATAAGCCTGTGCTGCATTCCGGCTTTCGCATTCAGGATGTTGACAGACAGTATGGATTGCTGCCGCATGAGCCTGATCATGTAGGTGCGGGGTTCCTGGTCGGTTTTGTCGAGGATGAGGTTACCGTGGTAGGAGCGGTACCCTGCCGAGGTTACTTCCACAGCCACAATGTCTTTTTCCGTAAAAATCACCTCTGCTGCGGGCTTCCCGCCCGACAGGCTCAGGCAGTCTTTCTTTTGTTTTTGTGTATAAAAAAGGCATAACTCCGCAGGCAGCAGCTCGTTGGAGACTGCGTCGCGCACCTCTATCCGCCGGATTAGCGAAGTGGTTTTTACACTGTCCACGAGCTCAAAATGCTTCTGCCCCGACTGTTCATAAGGTGCATCGCTGGTTTGTCGCCCCAGTGGTATCAGCGTAAATACCACGAAATAGGTACCCTCGGGCTTGCTATCCTCATTCAGTGGCATGTGCAGCGACTGGTATCCAGCGCCTTCCACCGTGATCGCCGATACACGGCAGGGCATTTCCACGTTGAATGTGCCCGACGAATCAGTTTTGCCGAGCCGGACCTTTCCCTGCTCCGTGCGGGCCGAGAGGGATGCCTGTACCGGCAGGTTGCTGCTGAAATCCGTTACTTTTCCCGCCAGGAAACCGCATTGTGCCAGAGCCGCATTAGCAGCGAGCAGCACAAGCAGGATGATTTGGATTGTTTCCTTTTTCATTGTCCTTCGGTGGTTTCAATGCCTATGTTTCCCAGCAGTACTTCCCAGTTGACAGTATCTTTTCCGTCGATGGTTTTCTGGTATGATTCCAGCTTTACCCGGATGTTTTTCCGGGTAATATCCCCGTACGCGACTTTTCCATTGGCCGAAAACCCTTCAAAAACCTGTTGTGCGGAAATTGTCCCATAGTAGTTGCCATCGGACTCCTGTTTCAACCCGCTGATATATTTGACCTCATTCCAGGTGATGTTCACGGATGCATAAGGCAGTAATTTTAGTCTGTTCAGGTATTCCCGGACCGGGTATTTTCTTACGCCCCTCGCAGAGCTCACGGCTACGGTGGCCTGTGGCTCAAAAAGGCTCAGGGCCTGTTGTACAGCCTTGTTCTTCTCTTCCGAGCGCAGACTTTTATTCCCGATAATTTTCAGGTAGGAAGTAAATTCATCCACCCGCCGAATGCCTTTTTCGCTGTATTCCCTGTATTCCACCTCTGTCAGCACGGGCTTTGCAGGCTCTGTGGGCTTTGCCGGCTGCTCTTTCTTCGGATTAGCGGATGTTTTTGATGCAGGAGGCATTTCTTTTTCTTTCCGCTCAATATCCTTGTGAACCTCAGCCAGCAGCGGAGCTACATCCACTACATCGCGCAGGATCTCGTGCCGCCCGTCTTTATAGATCACAGCGGCTACCTCTTCCTTGCTGATTGAGGCCGGATTGCCATTGGCAGCCAGGTAGTTGATCACTTCATCGCTTTCGTAGGATATGCTGCCGGTAATTACCGTGAGCGGCACTGTTTTGACGATAATATCCTGACTTGCCTGCCGTGAGCCTGCCTTGTAAAACGTCTCGATCTGTGCCTGCGCCTTGCTGTTATTGTCATGCAGCTCCGAAATCACCAGATAATGCCCCGAGGTTGAAAAGACCACCAGAAACCTTTTGCGGCTGTACACCCGCGGGATGTTGTCGGACGCAATCCATTCCAGCTTTCCGTCCATAGCCTTGCTCAGCTTGGCCTGCACCGGATTTCCATTATCCAGCCAGATCCTGTCCTGGGCATGCGTGTGGTACTGCAGGAGCAGGAGCATCAGTACAACTGTTAATTTACGGATATGCATATACGTTACGGTTTTCTAGTCGTTGTTGTAGGTCACCACAGACACTTCCATATTGCCTGAGTACACGTCGGTATCGGTACGGTCGGTACCTTTAGAATTGATCCGCATCTTGCCGTAGTGGCCCACATTGGTGATATAAGCTACCACCGTCCCGTTTTTGAGCTTGTTGGTTTTGGCCGTATAACTGCCGTCCACAAAGTTGCCCGAGTAATTTTGTGAAAGCAGGTCGCTGTACCGGAGCTTATTGAAATCAGTACCATCGGGCAGGACAGCATACTTTGCGCCATTTTTAGGATAAATACCTGCCGGCTGCCCGTAGGGGTACCAGTAAAGGTCTTCCATTCCATTGCGCATCTGAATTTCGCCGGTTTCAAGATCGTAGGTATTGGAATAGTTCATGACAAAGGTGGTGTCCTTTAAAATGGCCGGCTGACCGGCTGTGAAGGTGACTACCCTCCCGTAGGATATGCCTCCCCCGGTAATTACATAAGGCCGTACGAAGTAGGTAGTTCCGTCCGAAAGCTTATCCAGGTTAAGCTTGAACGATCCCGTGCGTACGGCACCATCTACCTGTAACTTAGAATTATAGGGTGTCGGCAGCTGATTTTCATTGGAGTAGCAAACCCCGTAAGCCAGGATGGGGACCGTACCTGTATTTACAATGGTGAAGTTAACCACCGCAGCATTTGCGGTAATGCCGGTGATCTGATTGGTCGTCAGCAAAGGGAGCACGTAGTTGCCGGTGACAATGCTCACCGATGGCCCGTAGGCTATGCCGCCGCCCTCGTTTCTTGCATAAACCCGGATGTAGTAGGTTGTATTGACAGACAGGCCCGAAATCCACGCATCGAAGATCCTGGAACTTTCCGGAATGTCTACACCTACGCGCTGGGTTTTGTCATTTTCTATGACCGGATCAATTTTGGTACCGTATACAAAACCATAATCCACGATCTGCCCGCTTTTTTTCTCCTGCCGGCTGTTGCCCGCGGCGGGGTCAGCAATGTGCCCGCTTACATTGGCACCTGTGGCAATGACCTGCAGTACCAGTACCTCGGAAGTTACCGGGCTCAGCGCATCTACCGGGCCAAAAAGGTCGCAGGCCTGCATGACCGGCACGAGTGCCAGAACAAGGAAACTGACTAGCTTTTGCATGATTTATGTTGTTTTACAAAAAATAGAACATCAGGCCCAATCGGGCACGGTGGGATCTTTCGGGCAGGTTACCATCCTGAGCCTGCCGTTGCTTTTTCCAAAGCTTCCTGAAATACCGGCGCCTGTATCGGCCGACAGTACGAGGATAGGCGGAACAATTTCTGTTTCCCGGACTACGAATTGCTGGCTGTCGACCATTCGTCCAAAATCAATGTAAAATAGTCCCCTCACTGAAGTAGACCCTGCCGAAATGCCGGGTTCCTGCCCAACGCCCATCATCACATTATTAAAGTCATCGACGGTCAATGCAAAATGTGAGATGGTCGAAAAAGGCACCCAATCGCTGGATCCGCTAATGGAAACGGGCATGCCGGGCAAACCTACCGATACGGATGTTCCTCGGTACAGGAAGCATCTCACCGCACCCGAATCCACGTCTTTGATCTGAAACACATACTCATCGCGGCCCAGGAACTTAAACAACGACAGGGACTGCCCTCCCATCATTTTGAGCGCAAACCGCTGTGTCACGAGTCTGGAAACCGGGGGCTTGGGAGCAGGTAATGGCGGAGGCGGCGCGCCTTTGTGCACATATATCTTTACCGACCTCCAGTACCCGAAGTCGTCACCGGGATTATCGGGGCTTGCGTCGGAACCCCGGGCAACGGTTTTCCTGAACTCGGCCACATACAACCGGTTTTTACCCGTCACGATCTCCTTCTGCACTTCGGCACACCTTTGCAGCGAGAGGTTCATATTGTGTGAGCGGTTACCTATTTTACTGGCATACCCCACCAGGTTGATCCAGTAATCTGTTTGCGACCGCATCGGCATGTATATATGGTTGTAAATACCAACCTTATGATTGTCAATCAGCTGGGCCACATCGGTTTTGAAGTTGTACAGCCGCAATGCCCTGATCGGCAAGCCATTTTCTGAAAAGTACTTTTCATCCTCCGCATCCTGGTTTGCGAAAATATCTTCGTAATCAAACTGATAGTCGATCTTTGCCATGATTATTTTCCTCGATTGATAATGACTTTACGGTCTGCCGAACGCGTCAGCAGGTATGGACAGAGCCCCGCCAACATGGATCAGCCTGCCATGGTCCCAGTGGGTATCAAGCTGTGTCCTGCTCACCCGGGCTGTAAACCTCACTGACGGGTCCTGAGGTACGCGACGTACCAAATGCATTTCCAGCCGTTTCAGCCAGGGTTCTGCGTATTTACTGATCATCCGGGAGCCCATACCCATGATGGTGTCGGCATACGCAATGTCTTCGCTCCCGTAGTCTCCGGCGATATTTCCTGTACCCCGTACATGGGGTAACTCCAGTACGTGCCCAAACTCGTGCGCCAGCACGCTCCTGAAATAATCCACCGCATGCGGCTCACCATTGACTTTCGTCAGGTTGGGTTCCCTGCGGAAAATATGCGGCTCCCAATGCAGCACGTCCATGTCCACGTCGGTACGGTTGAGCAGCGCTATCTTGGGTACCAGGTCCACAGCGACGGCGCTGCGCATGGTTTTCGGCATAGCACGGGTGTTGAACACCTCACACTTCACGTGCGACTGCTGCGGGCTGGTTTTTACGATTTCTACGGCTATCCCGCAGTTGATTGTTGCGGCTGCCAGCCCGGTGCGGGTCGGTAACCAGGGCTGGTTGGGAACCAGCTCAAACTGTTTGTCCCAGAACGTAATCACTGTATTCCTGAATTTGCGCTCAAAATCCTCCCATTGACCCGGTGCCCATGGATCAATGTGGTACTTGTGCCAGGTTCCGATTTCCGTCACATGTCCCTGGCCATCACATACCAGGTCAAGGACAACCCTTTTTTCAGTTGGTTCTATTTTTTCCAAAAACACCCTGAACTGAAATGTAAGGTCCAGCTGATGATCGTCCAGGGGTAATAGTACCGAGTCCCAATTTCTTGATTTCAGAAAGATATGATAGGTCATGGCTGGTTAGTTTACCCCTTCCGGAACTACACTTTTAGGATTCCAGGTGATTGCGCCATTTTCGTCGGTATCAATGCACAGCACCGTATCCTTCCCGATTTCCCCTGCAATGATCATGCGGCTGATCGGCCGCCGCAGCAAATTCCGGATCACGCCTTTGAGCGGGCGTACGCCATACCTGGGTGTAAAACCCTGCATGGCAATCTGCCTTCGGGCCTCTGCCGAAATGTCCAGCGTAATGCCTTGTTTTTCGAGCATGTCCGTGAGTCCGCGCAGGTGCATGTCAAATATTCCAACCACATGGTCTTCACTTATAGGTGCAAACGGGATGATTTCGGTAAGCCTTGCCAGAAACTCAGGGCGGAAGTACCGGGCCATGATTTCCATGAGGTCCTGAGAAGCCGGCACATGACCTTGGCCAAACTCTTTTACAATGTGCTCCTGCCCGATATTGGAAGTAAAAAGGATGACTGCATTGGAAAAATCGCCTTCCTTACCCATCCGGTCATGCAGCTTGCCTTCGTCCAGTATTTGTAAAAAAAGGTCAAACACAGATGGATGCGCCTTTTCGATCTCATCAAATAAAACGACTGAATAAGGTTTTTGCCGGATCCTGTTCACCAGCAGGCCACCTTCTTCGTAGCCTACATAGCCCGGCGGCGCACCGTAGAGCAGCGCTGCCGAATGCTCCTCCTTGAACTCCGACATATCAAATCGGATCAGAAAGGACTCGTCATTGAACAGAAAATCGGCCAGTGCTTTTGCAATTTCTGTTTTGCCAGTACCCGTGGGCCCCAGCAGGAAAAAAGATCCGATAGGCTGTCCGGGCCTGATCAGCCCGGAGCGTGATTCGAGGATGGCCTCGCTTAATGCTTTCACGGCATGATCCTGACCCAGAACCCTTTTTTTCAGCACCTCTCCTATTTCCAGCAGCCGGTCGCGCTCGGAGCTTTGCAGTTTTCCCAGTGGGATGCCGGTTTTGGCCGAGATAATTGCAGCAATTTCATTTTTCCCAACCATACCCGTCCGCTCAGCCGCCAGCACACGCAGTGCATCAAGCTGACCAGCAATCTGATGATACAGATACTCAGGATCTTCGGGTACAGAATCCGGCTCTTTCTCCATTCTGCCTGTGAGTAGCGGGCTCAGCCGCTCGCCAAGCTGCCGGGCAAACCAGCGCAGCTCATGCAGTTGCTCTGCCTCATCCACAGCCGAAAGTGCTTCAAGCCCGGCTTGCAGTTCATTGATCTCATTTTCGGATACTTCATCCATGAGGCGCATGGCGGCCATCGTACGATCGAGCAGGTCGAGGGCCACGTCCGGTAAACGCCGGTCTTTGATATATCGCTTCGACAACTTTACAGCTTTCGCTGCTGTACCTGCTGCCACACGAAGGCCATGATGCTGCTCATACGCCGGCAGCAGGTGCTCGATCATGCGGGTAGCAGCAGCTTCATCGGGCTCGTCTACCTTCAGCACCTCAAACCTTCTTGAAAAAGCCTCGTCCTTTTCGATGTACCTGCGATACTCTTCGGTTGTGGTAGCGCCGATGATCGTAAGCTCACCCCGCGCCAGTTCCGGTTTCAGCAGCTGCGCCACGCCCGTCCCGATTGATCCTTTCGGGTCCAGCAAAACATGTATTTCGTCAATAAACAAAATAGCCTTGTCCAGCGTCCTCAATGCGGCCAGCACACCTTTTATACGCTCCTCGATCTCTCCTTTGTAGGAAGCACCTGCTACCAGCGCCCCGGTATCAAGTTCGATCAATCTTGCATTTTGCAGCAGCTGAGGCACTTTTTTATCCATAATCAGCATTGCAAAACCATCTACCAGCGCCGACTTTCCTACGCCCGGCTCACCGGTCAGGATTACATTGGGCTTGCTGCGCCGGCTAAGGATCTCGGCCATTTGCCTGATCTCCCGGTCACGTCCGATGATCGCATCCATTTTTCCGGCAGCAGCTTTCTGTGTTTTGTCTGTCGTAAATTTTTCAAGGTAGCCCTGCCCCTGACTTGCAGGTGCACTGCCGGGGTTCTGGCTCCTGACGGTTTCAGGTGCTGCTGCATTGCTCTGACCCAGCGCAAGCACTTCTTTTTGTGTCAATGGCAGTGATTTGAGCTGTGCAGCCGAAAATGCAATGCCTGGTTTCAGGAGTGCCGCAAGCGTACAGAGCGGGTCGGTATCACAGTTGAGCTGCATGGCCACCAGGTTTGCCAGTTCAAGGCAGGCGGCGGCAGCTTCATCAGCGCCGGGTACTTCGGGCACTTTTACCGACTTCGGACATTCTTCCAGCCGCACTTCGGCCCAGTCGCGCAGGTAACCTACATCTTTACCCGCAATCATCAGCTCGGAGGCCAGCCCTACATCCGCGTGCAGCAATGCCATGAGCAGGTGTGCGGGCCCAAAACGTTCCTGGCGGTACTCGCGTGCCAGCGATCGGGCGATGGTCAATGCATGTTTAAGTGCTTCGGTTTGCATCTTGGTTGTTGGTTTAGGCGTAAAAAGCGGCTTCGTCAGGGTTGATTTTTTTGTAAACCGGCGAGCCTTTCCGTGGCTTTTGTTTTCATTTCCCGATTGGCGGTAGAAAGCTGCAGACCGTCGAAAATCTGCTTGGCCTGCTCGTAGCACACTTTACGGTCGTTTTTGCGAAGGTTTCCCTGGGTCAGCAGCTGGTAGTATCCCTCCCCCTCCGAAAACCGGAGCCACTCGCGGTAAGTGACTGCCTTTCCTGCATTGGCGGCGATGCAATCGTCAAGTTGCTTTTGCAAACCTGCATCTCCGCCGGAGCGCCCGGAGCGGCAATTTTCCAGATCGCGCTGGGCTGTTGTGAGCTTTGCCTGCAAGTCTTTCGTATCACCGCCGCCACCGCCTCCACCACCGCCAGCTCCTGCCATAGCTCCGGCGAGCAGCTGTCTTTCCATACTTTTTATTTCCAGGTCTTTCAGGTTGATCTGGCTGCGCAGATCATTCATAACCTGTATGTCAATGCCTTTGCTGTCCAGCGTTTTCCTTAGTTCGCCAATGGTTTGGCGGTATGTGACCAGAGCCTCCGTCAACCGTGCCACCCCGGTACTCAGCCTCTTGTTCTGCTCATTCCTGGCCGATGCTGCCAGCACATTGAAGTGACTCATGATACCATTGATCCTGCTTTCGATATCCACCAGCTGCGTGCGGGCCGTGGCCCTGGCCATTTCGTCGGTAGCACTGCTGTATATGCCGTCCTGCTGGATCAGCTTGCGTGAAATCAGGCTGAGGGTATCGGTATCGGTCAGCAGCGGTTCCTGCTCTTCCACAATCTCCCGGTACCGGTCCGAGGCGGTGGACTCTACTGCGTCCGGTACCTTCAGCAGCAGCAGTACCGCGGCGATGGGGAATGTAAGCGAGAGCATGTACATGCCCACAAACCTCCCGATGGCAGACTTTCTTTGTTGCTTGTTTTCGGGCTCCATGTTGCTTTTTGTTTTGTGCAAAAACTAGATAGGGCTCCACCGCGGCCGCGGCTTGTCCTGCTGGGGCGGATCTTGCACAGGGCTTTCTATGATAAATACCTGCTGACCTTTGCGTTTTCCAATAAATTCGAGCTGACTGAGCTTGATGAACAAGGCTGCCCACACTTCCAGAAAATGACCGATGGTTTGCAGGCACGGCAAGGCTTCATTGTGCTCATAAGGTACCTGCAACACGGATAGTACCTGCTTTTCAAGGCTCCCGGGGGTATCATCTGCCCACTCTCCCAGGTATCCTAGGACTTCTTCTTTCTCTCTTTCGGTAAGACATTCCAGCACGGAGCGGATGCTGCCAGCCACCTGCACAAGCTGCACAACCATGCAGGCAGGAGGCTGGCTGGGACTCAGGCGCTGAAAGGTAATCTGATTCATGGCTAATACATTGACAAGCTTTTCAACAAGTACCTGAATGCTGTCCGACAAGGTACTTTTCTGATTTTTGGTCCTGATCTTCTGCAGAATGCGGAAGGATGCCGTTTCTATATCGCTGAGGAGCGTACCGGCTTTGTTATACCATTCGCGCAGGTTTTTATGGCTTTTTACAGTTGTGCAAGCAGGAATGAACTCGTGCACTACATGCAGCTCTGTATTGGCATAATCTATTTTCCCGATCAGCAGCCCGCTCCCGCTCCATTGACCTGCATTCACAAAGCCCGACGGTACCAGGCTTAGGGTACATGCGGGGATTGTATACGGATGTCTTACAGGCACTTCCGAGTCGAGCGGCTTGCCCGTGATCTGCCGCTTGAACGGATCCACTGCTATTACAATATAAAATGTATAAGGCTGACCATCAGGCAGATGATACTGTTCCAGGATGCCGGGCACGGCAGTATCCAGCCTTAATCCGTCCTCTTCCCGGATGTTCAGCAGCATACCATTGGGCATGATGGCCCTGCACGTATGCACCTCAATGCGCACCTGCCTGCTGGTATCGCCGAGTACCTGCATGCTGAGCGATTCAGACGTGTCCGGCGGCAGCAATCCATAGGTCAGGGTAGTGAGACCAGCCTGTAAGCCCAATCTGAGCTGATCGGTATGGTAATGATCAGTTTCGGTAAAATGCTGGCGCGAGATCTTCATCCCGTCAACCCAGTTTACTGCCAAATGCCGGACTTCTGCCATTGTATTTTATATTAAAAGCATGTATCCTGAATGTGTATTTTCATGGCTGTTTTTACGAGCCCTATCACCGTTTTGACACCGAACTTCCTGAAAAGACTTCTGCGGTAAACCTCCACGGTGGAAATGCTGATGTGCAGTCTTGAGGCGATTTCTTTCGAGCTCAGCTCGTCCATGATCAGGGCCAGGATTTCGGATTCGCGCTTTGTCAGTTCCATAATTGAAATACTTAGACAAAGTTGCCTGATCGCAGGCACGCATTCAATCGGCAGATACCCTGATTTTTGATTGGTAAAACCCTGAATTTTTCTCAGGGTATGATGTGAAAGTCCAGGGGTTTTCCCTGAATAGAATGTTACACTACGCCCATCCTGACGGCCGCCTTGGTGAGCCCGACCGCATTTTTTACACCCAGCTTCTGGAACAGGTTGCGCCGGTGCGTTTCAACCGTTTTATCGCTGATACAAAGCTCATTGGCAATTCGATTGGTGGAATATTCACTGGCTACCAGCCTCAGTATTTCAACTTCGCGCTTGCTGAGAAAGTCCTTTTTGCTGCGGTTTGGATCATTGCCCATATCATCGGGAGCGGTTTCCGCAAGTTTGAGCATGATTTCCTGCCCGTAGTAAACCTTACCTTCGGCCACTGCGCGCACGGAGCGCTCCCATTCGTCGAGCTCGGCTTCGGGCACGATGTAGCCACTTACCCCGGACCGTACCACTTCCCGGATGGACTCCGCCGAAGCGCCGGGAGCGAGCAGCAGGAACCGGATACGCGAATTCTGTTTACGGATTTTCAAGACCTGCTCCGCAACCTGGCCGGTATGGTGGGCGAATACCAGCACCATATCAATGTCCCTGAGGTAGGAAAGCAAGGCAAACTGTTCGAGGCTGGCACACTTACCAACCAGTTCGATGTAAGATTTTTTCCTTAGCCACTCCGCTACGGCTTCACATTCAAGGGGATGCGGATGCACGAGGCAGGCATGTGTTACAGCGTGTTCCATAATTTGAACCGGGGTATGTGAAATAATGATTCAAAGGTATGCCCCGAAACAATGGCTGGTCAATACGGTAAAGTACAGGAAAATTCAGGTAAGACTACCCGGTTTGCCCTATTCTGGCAAAAACGGGTATTTTCCCCTGATTCAGTACCCGTAATTGAAAACAACAGGTACTTTACAAGGAAAACCCCTACTGGATTCCGCTTACTTTTACCTGTATACGTTGATGATTTCTGATACTTACCTGCGACGGAATACGTAATGTTACCTATTCTTTGAGCCGGCCGTATTTTCGAAGAATTTCGGTGAGCTTGTCCTTGGGGAGCTCCTCTACCTGGTGCCCCTGGGTGCCGGTCATGGTGGTTGCGGCAATAAGCGAGTTGACAATAGCCTCCTCGGTAGCCTCTATGGCAGCCAGGAAAACGGGAGAAGTATAATCATTATGCAGGAAGTTGGAATTGTATGCCGGCTCCGGCGCATCGTGGAGTACGCGGTTTGCGGTGGAGAATGCGATTACATAGTCGCCGCTTCCATTGGCTGCAATTCCGCCTGTTTTTGCCATACCCAGCATGGCACGTTTGGCAAGTCTTTTCAGGTTGCGGGCATCGAGCGGCGCATCGGTGGCGACCACCATCATGCACGAGCCGTCGGAAGACTTGTCCAGCTGGTCCTTAAAAGCATATTTTCCCAGCTCCTTTCCCACAGGAACCCCATTGATTTGCAGTACACCTCCAAAGTTGGTTTGTACCAGAACACCCACGGTATAGCCACCCAGCTTTACCGGCAGCTTACGCGAGGCGGTACCCATGCCGCCTTTGAAACCAAAACACACGGTACCTGTACCTGCCCCCACATTCCCTTCTGCAACCGGCCCGGCTTCGGCTTGTGCCAGTGCATTGAGTACATGCTCCTTGCGGATATGCCGGCCACGGATGTCATTCAGGAAACCATCGTTGGTTTCGCCCACTACAGGATTCACAGACCGAACATTCTCATTGCCCTGCTGGCTGAGCACCCAGTCAATAATTGCCTCTGACGCCGTGGGTACGCTGAGGGTATTGGTGAGTACAACCGGGGTCTCGAGCGTGCCGAGCTCCTCCACCTGCGAGTAGCCGGCCAGCTTGCCGAAACCGTTTCCAATGTAGATGGCAGCCTGTACTTTTTGCTGGAAAATATTACCCTCATGCGGAAGTATGGCCGTAACGCCGGTACGAACATCCGCACCTTCACTCAAGGTAACCTGCCCTACTTTTACGCCTGCCACATCGGTGATTGCATTCAATGCGCCGGTTGGCAGTACACCGATGATGATACCTTTATCGCGTGCGCGCTGCGCATGGACAGACAGGGAGAGTACAATGCATGCAGCCAGTACAATGATTTTCATGACTATTGTTTTTAAAGAAATATAACAAAAAATCCACCTGCAAGCCATGCTGCCGGTGGATTATCATACTTGTAAAATGATTTTAATCGTCGTCGGGCCGGGCTTTTTCGGGGTCGATAACCGTTTCTTTACGCACTACGGCGGAGGCTGAAAAAAGGCCCAGTGCTTTCTCGCCGGATGAATTCTGATTCACTACATTGGAAGGAATGTTGGCAATGGGCGTGGCAAATAGACCACCATTGGAAGCCTGTTCACGAACAAGTTTAAGGTACTCGAAGGCCTTATTGGTAATACTGTGGATCTCCACCCCGACTGCCTGCCCTGCTGAATAAAGGGAGTCGGTAGTAATAGACTCGCGGAGAGGAAGAATGAAAATCAGCCCGTCCGAAGGAGCACCCGCACTAAATGCCGCATCGTAGGCAATGGAAATATTCACAGCCTTATTGACCACTGCTTTTCCATTGATGATGGGCTTGATCCAGTAAGTATCGCCGGCACCCGGAAAATCGCGGGCATAAAACTGGGCTACAAAGCCTTCGCGCGGACCATCGTCAGGCGTGAAAGGCAGCTTTTCATGACGGTAAACAAGAGAATCAATCGCCGGTACGCGTTTCAGCTCGGAAGTAGCCGTATAGGTATCATTCGCATTCTTAACTTCAAGCCGGTAAGTTCGCCCGATGTGACCTAGCGTGTCCAGCGGGGTACTTCCCCAGGTATAATTTCCAGTCTGGGCAGAGTCGGTGAATACAAATTGCTTTCCCAGATTGTCCGTTACAATGACGCTTGCGCCAAGTACCGGCTTGGGTGCACTGTTGTTGAAATACGCCGCCGACCAGGTAAGCCTGATGGTTTGCCTGCCGGGCAGGTTGTTGATCCACGCATCGACGACCAGCTGCTCCGGGCCGCTCTGGGTTTCGAGGTCGATCACATCTTCGCAACTGGTGAGCCCCGCAGTCAGGATCAGCAGCCCGGCCATGCTTCTTAGTACTGATAAATATTTCATTGTTTTCATGGTCAGAATTTAAAATTGTAAGTCAATGCCGGCACAAAACTGCCGATCACGGCATAACGTACTGCCTCGGCTTTCAACGGATTGTCTTCGTTGCCACGCGTATACACAGAAAACGGATTGCGTCGGTTATAAACATTATACACAGAAAACACCCACTCACCCTGACCAGATTTAAAAAGCTTGCGCCTGGATTGCAGCGTGGCAGCAAAGTCGAGGCGATGGTAGGCCGGGATGCGGTTGTTGTTGCGCCCGCCCGCGTAATTGTGGCCCACCAAAAGTCCTCCCACCTCGTAACGGTTGGTAGGAAATGTAGCAGGTGTACCGGATGCAAAGGTAAAGTTGGCCGACAATGAAAGTCTTTTTTTCAGATCATAAATGGCAACCAGTGTAAAATTATGCGGCTTGTCAAAACGGGCCGGAAACCAGTTGCTGTTATTAACAGTCTCTATAAGCCGCTCGGTGCGGGACAAAGTGTAGCTGGCCCAGCCGGTGAGCTTGCCCTTGTTCTTTTTCAGGTAGAATTCTGCCCCGTAGGCACGCCCCTCTCCAAACAGCAGATCACCCGCCACAAACTGGTTGAGCAGCAAATCCGAGCCCGGCACATAGTCGATCTGATTGTACATTTTTTTATAATACACCTCTACGGAAGCCTCATACGTATTGTTGCGCAGGTTCTGGAACCAGCCTAGTGCAACCTGATCAGCTTTTTCGGGACGAATGTTATAGGAGCTGAGCGTCCATACATCCAGGGGTGAACTTGCGGCAGTGTTGGACAACAGATGCAGGTACTGGGCCGTGCGGTTGTAGCTGGCCTTAATGGACGTATTGGCGCCAAGGCCTATGTTTACCGAAGCCCGGGGCTCCCAGTTGCCGTAACTTTTGATCACGTCGCCATCTTCGTAGGTAGTACCGGGAAATGCAGGAACTTTACGCAAGCCTTTTTTTAATGTTATATAATCATACTCGGTACCCGGCCCCAGGCTACGGAAATAAGAGTAGCGCAAGCCATACTGAAGCGAAATCCGGTCGGTAAGCTTCTGTTCGTTGCCAATGTACAGGGCGGATTCATCTGCATACCTGGGATCCAGGCTGATATCCGTATTTTCTCCTTCTGACACTGCAATGGCCTTGCCAGGGCGGGTATCATAGTAAATGTACTGTCCTCCGAAAGTGAGCTGGTTTTTGGGGGTGATGTAAAAAGTAAAATCAGGCTTGATACTGGTGCTGATGATCTTGGACTTCCAGTCAAACCGGTCTTTGGCGCCAGGATCGTTCTGGTTCTGGCCGAGCGAATAGTCGTAGTTGCTGTAATAGCCCGTCAGGTTCAAAAACAGCTTGTTTGAAAAAATATGGTTCCAGCGTGCAGTGGCAGTAGCATTCCCCCATCCGAAGCCGAAGTCCCCGCCTCCAAAGACGTCTTTCCCAAAGTAGCCCGATGCATAAAAGGTATTTTTATCGCCCAGCCGGTAGTTTACCTTGGCGGTAAGATCGTAAAAGTAAAAACGGGAATCTTTCAGATCGGAGTTCAGGAAAGGTTTGGCGAGTATATCTATGTACGATCTGCGTCCGGCCACGATAAACGATCCGTTTCCTTTTGCAAAAGGCTGCTCGTAGGTGAGGCGGGAAAAGATGGTACCCACGCCTCCGTTGACCTCCCGCTTTTTTGTATTTCCTTCCTTCATTCTCACATCGAGAATGGACGAGATGCGCCCGCCGTACTGGGCCGGAATGCCTCCTTTGATGAGCTTTACATCCTTGACCGCATCGGGATTGAAGACAGAGAAAAAGCCAAATAAATGTGAAGAGTTGTACACCGGCGCCTCGTCGAGGAGAACCAGGTTTTGTGAAATATCTCCTCCGCGCACGTTGAAACCCGATGCACCTTCACCCACGGTTGTTACACCCGGCAACAGCTGAATGCTCCGGATCAGGTCTACCTCACCCAGCAGGGCCGGCATTTTGCGGATGGTTTTCATTTCCACCTTATTTACTGACATTTCAATGCTCTTCACATTTTCGTCTTCCCGCTGGGTGGAAACGGTAACCTCT
This sequence comes from Dyadobacter sandarakinus, assembly GCF_016894445.1. Classification (NCBI taxonomy): domain Bacteria; kingdom Pseudomonadati; phylum Bacteroidota; class Cytophagia; order Cytophagales; family Spirosomataceae; genus Dyadobacter; species Dyadobacter sandarakinus. The sequence goes on along the minus strand of NZ_CP056775.1, from coordinate 4,844,806 downwards.
GCAAGTTCATTGGTAGCATCGGACATTTCAATACTGACCGTCCTGTCGGCATCGAGCTGAACTTCCCGTGATACTTTCTGGTAACCGATGTAGGTAAAAACCACCGTGTAGCTGCCGCTGGGCAGTGTAAGTGAGTAAAAACCGTAAGAGTTGGTTACTACGCCCGTTTGTGCTTCCCGGACATACACCGAGACGCCGATGAGCCCTTCTCCATTGGACTGGTCCCTGACGTACCCGCTGACGGTGTGATTGGTTTGCGCCAGTCCGGGCAGGGCAAAAAGGATTGTGAGCAGAATGATTGTACTTAATTTACCTTTCATGCGCTGATTGAATTTTTTCCTGAAACATGACAACTGAAATGCGGTATACCCTTCTTTACAGTGCTGTGAAATGCTGAAAATGTAGGAGGAGAAGCATGCAAAGCAAAGACGAAGATGCGGATTTTGACATAAAATAATGATGAACCTGCAAAAAACGGGAGTGAATGGACGCTACCTGAAAGCAGCAGCCTTAAAAATAAGATGTAATTTTTTCAAGAAAAAAGCACTACTACACTGTCGTCCGCACATGCTGAGAGCAGCTGGGCGGATGTTTGTTTTAAAAGGGGGTGAAGGAAAGCGGGTGCGATTTCGGCAAGTGGTACCAGCGTAAAGCGGCGCTCGTGAAGGCGGGGATGCGGCAGAGTAAGCGGGGCGCTATCTTTCACAATATCATCCAAGTAGAGCAGGTCAATGTCAATCAGGCGGGCTCCCCAGCGCTGCTCACGCACCCGGCCCAGCTCATGTTCAATTTCCAGTATGATGCGCAGTACATCCTCAGCTTCGCATGCAGTTTCAACTCGGAGTACCTGGTTCAGAAAAGCGGGCTGATCAAGCAGGCCCCAGGGTGCGGTTTCGTAAATGGAAGAAGTAACAGTAATCCTGCCTACCCTGCCGGCGATCAGCTCCCGGGCAGCATGCAGCACCTCCGCGCGGTCGCCAAGATTGGAGCCAAGCAGGAGAAAAGCATTGTGGACAGTGGTATTGATCATGCGGCGGCAAATAAAAAAAGGACTTCTGTATGCAAGAAGTCCTTTCCTAATAAATTCGTAATGTCTCTTATCTTAGAAGGTAAGTGTACCTTTTTCGTATGCCTTTTGTATAGTGGATTCGATACCGTTCTTGTTAATGGTACGAAGCGCGGAAGTTGCAACTTTCAACGTAACCCATTCTCCTGAAGAAGGAAGGAAGAAACGTTTCTTCTGCAAATTCGGATAGAATTTGCGTTTTGTTTTATTGTTAGCGTGAGAAACGTTATTTCCGACGCGAGTTCTTTTACCTGTTATTTGACAAACCTTAGCCATAACCTTACAATTTTTCCAAATGAGGGTGCAAATATGCTTAAATATTTTTCACAGAGCAAACCAAGTTCCAATATTTTTCCGATTTTTTAACTACCAGCGCATGCGGAAACCCACCCCATGCACATTGTCGATGCGGATGTCGGGGTCGCCCGAAAGGTACTTCCGGAGCCTCGAAATGAACACATCCAGGCTCCTGCCCATGAAGTAATCGTCGTCTCCCCAGATTGCCTTCAGCAGCTCGTCCCTACGTATAACCTGGTCGGCGCGCTCGGAAATGTATTTCAAAACTTCTGCTTCCCGGAAGGTCAGGTTTTGCGTTTGTCCGTCCAATGACAGGTTGAGTTTTTGAAAATCAAAAGCATATTTCCCGATCCTGGCGGTATCCGGCTTTGCACTTACAGCGATGTCCGACTTACTGCGCCTCAGAAAAACCTCAATCCGGAGTTTGAGCTCCTCAATGCTGAATGGCTTGGTGATATAATCATCAGCTCCGAGCTTTAAACCCTTGATCTTGTCCTCCTGCATGGAGCGGGCCGACAGGAAGAGGATAGGCACTTGGCTGTCGGCATTCCTTATTTTTTCAGCCAGCGTAAAACCGTCCATTTTGGGCATCATGATGTCGAGCACGCAGATATCAAAATGATCCTTCTCAAAGAAATCCAGCGCCTCAGCACCGTCGGCAGCATGTACTACCTCATAATCATACTCTTCCAGATTGTCTTTTGTGGCAAATGCGAGGTTAGGATCGTCTTCTGCGTACAGGATTTTCTTTTTCATTCGGTTGGTTTCTGCGGAATTGTAATTTTGAAAGTACTGCCTTTACCCAGCTCACTTTCGAGGTCGAGGTGCCAGCGATGCGCACGGACGATCTGCTTCACATAGCTGAGACCGATACCAAAGCCTTTTACATTGTGGACATCGCCGTAAGGTATACGGAAAAACTGGTTAAATATTTTCTTCTGGTACTCGGGCGCAATGCCCACACCTTTGTCGCACACGGCTATGACGAGGCATTTTCCTTTCGAGTAGGTTTCTACCAGGATGTCCGGGGTGTCGCCGGAATATTTCAGCGCATTGTCAACCAGGTTGTTGAGCATACACCTGAAATGGAAAGGGTCCGCTTCAATGATATGACTGGCCGCATTATCCTGGAACCTGATCTTACTTTCAAAAGGAAGCAGAACAGACCGGATCACAGCGGATGCATCCAGCTGCTCTTTTTGCAACGCCAATGCACCCCGCTCCGCTTTGGCCATAGACAGCACCATTTCTACCTGGCCCTGCAGGCGCATGATTTCATCCTGTACAATGCCCACATACCTTTTATAGCGGACAGGCTGGGTCACAATATTGTCATTATTAAGAACATCGGCGGCAATGCGGATGGTCGATATCGGGGTCTGGAGCTCGTGCGTCATATTATTGACAAAATCGCGCTGCACTTCCGACAGCTGTTTTTGGCGGAGAATAATGAAAAGTGCATATGCAAAGACACTGACTGCCACCAGCACCAGCACCGACGTCCAGATGGCCCCGTTGATAGAGCCCGACAGGTAAGTATCCTGCTCCGGAAAGCGCACACCAAAGTAATAAGGATATTTGTCGGTCATGATCCAGTTGGTCGTGACGGTAGGCGTCTTGCCACTGTTTTTGGTGCTGAGCGACATGCCGTAGCGGATACGGTTGGTGGTACAGTCATAAATGCCGACCTGAAAATCAGCAATCAGGTTATACTTCTGAAAACTGTCCTTAATGAAATGTTCCAGCAGCTCCGGCTGAGTCGTAGAGTTGGTATTGACCAGGAAATAGGCGGGTGAAAGCTGCTCCACGGGGTTGGTGGTTTGCATGACCCCATTTACATGTGCCAGCTTGGAAGCTACGTCCTGCAAGGCCACATGGGCATTCTGATTAAACTGGCGCTGCCTGATCTGCAATGCCTGCTTTACCCAGAAAATCTGCGTAATGACCACGCCTACAATAAGCGCAGCGGAAAAAACGGTCAGTAGCTGAATAGTTCGTCTGGACATCACAAGGGACTAGCTCACGTTCAATAAAGTTAATGGTTTTAAAAACACCTACCGGCGCTGCAAATGCATGCGGACAGGCCCTTTAACATTTCATTAACGCTTACACATGCCTGTCCCTCCCATAATATTGTACCAGGCCTTCCAGCGGCGAGCGCAGAATGTGGCCGCATTGGAGTGCATGGCTTTCGAGTACCTCCCTGAGTATATCCTGGTAGTAATATGCCACAGAACCCGTAAAATGAACCGGGTACGAGGCTGTATCCGGGTGCTTACAGATGTATTTTTTTACAAATAATGAAAAAGCCTCCTTTACCAGTCCGCGCATAAACGGGTGGGCTATGTGCCCCGCTATAAATGTTGAAAAAGCCGCGAAGTAGCGGTTGGGGTAGGGTTTCCGGTATGCATTTTCAAGTACCGAAAGCCGGTTGATCCCGGGATACGCTGCTGCGAAGGCCTCATGCAGTTCAGCCGGAAGCTCATTCTGAAGATAATGCACGACGAGCGTTTTGCCCAGGTATGACCCGCTGCCCTCATCGCCCAGCCAGAAGCCCAGCGAGCCAATGGAGCGGACGATCTGCCGGCCATCGTAAAATGCATTGTTAGCCCCCGTACCAAGGATACAGGCCAAGCCCGGCTCCCGCCCGCACAGTCCACGCGCCGCACCCAGCATATCGGAAGCAACTTCCAGTGTTTGCACCTTCGGAAAACAGGCCCGGAGTGCTGCGGTCACGGGCTGGCCTGAGCGATCATCTGCGCAGCCAGCTCCGAAAAAGTAAATGTGCTCCACGTGGTCCCCTGCATAGGGTACTACTTCATTTTCCAGTAGCGGGATAATTTCTTCCGCTGTCTGGTAAAAAGGATTGATTCCGGCGGATTGTATGCGCTGGTAGCCGGCAGGCGGGTGCACAATCACCCAGTCTGTTTTGGTAGAGCCTGCATCGGCAATCAGGTAGGAGCTTGAATGCATTGTCATTGAAAAAAGTAGTTTTACAGGAGTTTTCCCACAGCCTGAAAGCGGTCGAACACACGATCGGTATGCGGCGCATCACCGAGTTCCTTGGTGAGGTCCTGCCCGGCCCAATGCTCGTAATGGTGCCCGTTACGCCAGAGCCTGCTGGATGTTACATCGTAGATAACGCCCCGGTATGCACACCAGATTTCCTCCCGGTCCTGGCCGTTGCGCAGTGCAAGCTGTGCCTTTGTATACTCCTTCATAATCGTCAATGTTCCCGCAAGTTAGGGATATCATCCGTGCAGCGGAATTTAAAGTGATCTTCCCGGAATATTTTGACAATAAGACTAAAAAGTAGGAACTTGGCGTTTGAAAAGAAATCCGGAACTCAGAATATGAAGAGACATTACGCGCTGACCGGCGTTTTTATCCTGGTAATTACTTTAATAGCAGGAGGTTGTAAGGAAAAGGTTAAGCCTTTATCAGAGCGCATCGCCAAGGCCTGGACGGCGGAATCGGTAAAGCATGGAAGTTCGGCGGTATATACCCGGGGAGGATCCAGCAATACGGTGCCCGGCTATGCATCATTCAGGCTTACGCTGGCCAATAACTCGGGCGTACAGACTGCTACTTATACGGAGTTTGAAGGAAGTACCTTTACCGGCAACTGGGCGCTGGAAGGCGAAAGCAAGCTGATCCTCAGCGGCCTTAATCCTGCCCCTACTGGCAGCGGCGGTACACTGGAGTTTACCATTAATTCCATTGAAGACACCAAGCTGGTACTTACACGCATCACAGCCAGTCCGAAAACAGGAGGTACCATTAACGAATATACACTGACAAACCCGTAAACGTTTTTCAGTTCAGACATCCAAAGCCACTTCTCCCGGGAAGTGGCTTTGCTTTTTATGTATTTTTACAAAATGGAAACAAGAACAGAAATCAGCAGCCTGGGTGAATTCGGGCTTATAAAAAGGATTAATGAAGGCGTAAGTACCCAGCTTCCCGACACGGTGAAGGGCATTGGGGACGATGCGGCTGTGATTGATAACGGTGAAGATTTCGGCTTGCTGTCGTCGGACTTTTTTCTGGAAGGTGTTCATTTCGACCTTACATTTTTCCCCCTCAAACACCTCGGCTATAAAGTTATTGCCGCAGCGGTGTCCGACATTGCGGCCATGAATGGCATACCAAGGCAGGTGATCGTAAACGTGGCGCTCAGCAACCGCTTTTCAGTGGAGGCTGTAGATGAATTGTACCTGGGCATCAAAACCGCCTGCCGCGACTTCAATGTGGACCTGACAGGGGGCGACACAGCTTCGTCCCGGACGGGCCTGCTTATTTCCGTCAGTGTTTTGGGCAGGGTAAAAAAAGACCGGATCGCGTACCGCAATACTGCAAAACCCAATGATCTGCTATGCGTTTCAGGCGATCTGGGCGGTGCATACCTGGGTCTGCAGCTGCTGGAACGTGAGAAGCAGGTATTTCTTGTAAACCCGCAAATGCAGCCCGAGCTGGACGGTAAAGATTATGTGATCCAGCGTCAGCTACGGCCTGAGGCGCGCATGGATGTAGTGTATGAGCTGGAAGAGGCAGGTGTAATTCCTACCGCCATGATCGACGTATCCGACGGGCTGGCTTCGGATCTGCTGCATTTGTGTGCACAGTCCGGTGTAGGGGCGGTCATCTTTGAAGACCGGCTGCCGATTGACGATCAGTCATTCCTGGCTGCATCGGAGCTGAATATCGGGGCAATTACCGCTGCATTGAACGGAGGAGAAGATTATGAGCTTCTTTTTACGGTATCGCAGAGTGATTATGAAAAAATCCGTAACAATCCCAAGATCACGTTCATCGGCTACATGACCGACAATAAGGAAGAAGTGGTGCTTCATACCAAGTCCGACAACCGTGTACCAGTCACGGCACAGGGTTGGAGCAATGTTTAATATAAAGTGACGCAACCCTGAAAGATTTTTCATCGTACTCGCCAGAGAACAGCTCATCTCTAACATTAAATCTCGAGTACGATGAAAATTTTTGCATTCGCCCGCATGCTGTGGGCCCTGAGCCTGGTAGCGTTGTTTACCATTTCCTGCTCAGACAATGATGGTGATGGTACCACACCTGAACCGGCAGCCAATGTCAAGCTGCAATCAACAACCCTGGGCCAGGTACTGGCCGACCAAAACGGCCGTACGCTTTATTTCTTTTCCAAGGACCTTACGGGTGCTTCTACCTGCACGGGCAACTGCCTGCAAGCCTGGCCTGCATTCACAGTGACCGATCTCAACCTGGCTGACGGCCTTGATTCCACTGTTTTTTCAACCATAACCCGTCCGGACGGAGCCAAGCAGGTGACGTACAAAGGCTGGCCGCTCTACTATTACAAGGATGATGTTGCCGCAGGTGATGTAAAAGGTGAAAATGTAGGTGGTGTCTGGTTTGTGGCCAAAACAAACTATTCCGTTATGCTGGCCAATGGTCAGCTGGTAGGCAACGACGGCAAGTCGTACAAAGCCGATCAGACCGAAGGTACTGCCGAGACCCAGTTTTTTGTGGACGGAATGGGCAGAACGCTTTATGCATTTGCCAATGATAAAAACAAGAAGAACAACTACACCAAGGAAGATTTCAGCAACGATGGCGTGTGGCCGATTTACATTTCGGAAATCAATGACCTGCCATCTGTGATGGACAAATCTTTGTTCTCGGTGATCGATGTTTTCGGAAAAAAACAGTTGACCTACAAAGGCTGGCCGCTGTATTATTTCGGGCCTGATGCGAAGGTACGCGGTGCAACCAAGGGTGTAAGCGTACCAAGGCCCGGTGTCTGGCCGATCGTCCAGATTAATTCACCAAGTGCACCTAACTAAATTGGATTCATTGCTGGTAGTTCAGAAATCGGCGGCTATAAAGCCGCCGATTTTTTCATTTATCTCCCCCAGCTTTCCACATATTTTTCAAACAATCCCTGCAAAAACAATGTCTGCTTTCCGGCAGTACCATCGCCGATCTGCCGGTCGCCTACCTGCACAATGGGCATTACCCACTTGGTACTGCTGGTGGTAAAAACTTCATCTGCGTCCAGCAACTCCTGCAAAGTAAGCGTACGCTCCACTACCTGCATGTGTGGGGCCGCGAGCTCCATGACCACGCGCCGGGTGATACCATGCAGCACATTGCGGTCGGCGGTAATCAGCTGGTTACCGGATATGATGAATACATTACTCCGCGTGAGCTCGCTCACTTCCCCGTTTTTGTAAAATAAAAGATCAGAAGCCTGCTGACGCTCCATTTCGTCGGCCATGAGGATCATATGTACGTAGTTGGTACTCTTGATTTCGGGCAGGTCGCGGACATATTCGTAAGGTAGTACCTTGATCCCTTTCAGTTTCCCGGCCGGATTGTCGCGCGGGAGCGGCTCCGTGCGGATCAGAAAATTGGGCTGCACCACATGTACGCTGTCAGGTGCATAGCCACCCGTCAGTACAAACCGGAAAGTTACTTCCTGCTCTCCGGAGAGGGCATGCAGGTCGGCCAGAATCCGGGAAGTAGCTTCCTTGGTGAGCGGCAGGGAAAGTTTCAGCAACCGGGCAGAGTTCTCGAACCGCGCCCAGTAATCGTCCCACCGGAATGGCACCCCATTGTACGTCCGGAAAAAATCAAACAAGCCGTAACCACGCAGCAGGCCCAGGTCATTGGTCTTGAAGAGAGCGGTATCAACAGGAAAAATCTCCCCATTGAAATATTGATGAAAAGGCATATGCAGTACAATATGAGCGTTTTTTCCAAAGATATCGAAATGCCGGTCAGCAGGGCTGCTCAGCCATAAATAGAATTTAATAAAACTTTACGGCACTATTTGCCTACTTTGCAACAACACTGCATACACATAGCGATCCATTTATTTCCAGGGCCGGACTGGTCCAGCGCATACCGATGATTACGCCAGAACTATTGCTGCAAGAGCTGCAAACAGCATTTTCCAAACATAAATACGGTGCAGAACCCGGGGAGCTTTACGCACCCATTGGTTACATCATGTCACTTGGCGGCAAGCGCTTCCGTCCGCTGCTGACCCTGTTGTCGGCCTCCATTTATACAGACGAATGGCAAAGTGCCCTGCGGCCTGCCATGGCGGTGGAGGTTTTTCACAATTTTACACTCATGCACGACGACATCATGGACAATGCGCCACTGCGCCGCGGCGAGCCTACGGTGCATGAAAAGTGGAATGCCAATACGGCTATTTTGTCCGGAGATGTCATGCTGATCCGCGCTTACGACCTGCTGCTGGGCATCCGGCCCGAACTGATGGGAAAGGTGCTGGCAAGGTTTAATCAGACTGCGGCAGAAGTGTGTGAAGGACAGCAGCTTGATATGAATTTTGAGAAACGGTGGGATGTGACCGAGGCTGAGTACCTCAACATGATCCGGCTGAAAACGTCTGTTTTGCTGGGTTTTGCACTCGAACTCGGCGGACTGCTCACCGGGGCTGACGAGGCTTCTTTACAGCTATTATATGCAGCCGGAGAAAATATGGGTATGGGTTTTCAGTTAAAGGATGACCTGCTGGATGTATTCGGCGATCCGGCTAAGTTTGGCAAGCAGGTAGGCGGGGATATTATTTCAAATAAGAAAACATTCCTGCTGATTGAAGCCCTGAGCCGGGCTGAGGGCACATACCGGACTGACCTTGAATACTGGATCAATGCGGCGGATTTTGACAAAAACGAAAAGGTACAGGCCGTGACAAAGATTTACGAAGCCCTTGATATCCGTACTTTTACCGAGCAGAAGATCAGGGAATATTTTGAAAAAGGATTGAATGCACTGGAAGGTCTGCCGGCTCCGGACGGGCGAAAAATACCTTTGTGGCAGTTTGTTCACCAGTTGGTAGAAAGAGATAAATAATTCAGGTTTTTAGCAAAAATTACAATGTCAATTACCCTTATTTTAGTCATTATCACGTCAGGTATCAGCCTGTATGCGCTTAATAATTATGGTTTAATGGATAAGATGGTGCTCAATCCGCACCGTGTTACCAGCCGCAATGAGTACTATCGGTTTATTTCGTCAGGCTTTGTGCATGCCGATTTTGGACATTTGATCTTTAACATGCTGAGCTTGTGGTTTGTAGGCGAAGGTATTGAGCGCCTGTTTGCATTCCTGTTTGGCTCGGGAGGTACGTTTTACTACTTGCTTCTGTACATACTTGGTATTATTGTAGCCGACATTCCGACGTTTCTCAAACACCGCAAAAACCCGAACTACAATTCTCTGGGAGCCTCGGGAGGCGTAGCTGCGGTTTTGTTTGCTGCAATCCTTTTTTCTCCATTAATGCAGGTTTGCCTGTATTTCTTTATATGCATGCCGGGCTTTATTTTCGGATTGCTTTTCCTGGGTTACTCTTACATTGAGGGGCGCAGGGGTACGAGCTATGTCAATCATAGCGCACACATGTACGGGGCAATTTTCGGAATGGTATTTATGGCTGTGGTATATCCGAGTTCGGTACCTGGATTTTTTCAGCAGATACTGAGCTGGCGTCTATTTTAATTCTGCCAGTACGGTCACGCTGCCCACTGTTTTATCCTGAAGATTAACTTTTACTTCCGCATCAAGGGGAATAAAAATATCCACGCGGGAGCCGAATTTGATAAAGCCCATCTCGGTGCTTTGCTCCACTTGGTCGCCTTCCTTCACATACCAGCGGATGCGGCGGGCTGCTGCCCCTGCAATTTGCCGGAACAGTACTTCAATGCCTTCAATGGTACGGATCACCACCGTAGTACGCTCATTTTCAGTACTTGACTTGGGGTGCCAGGCTACCAGGTACAACCCCGGGTGGTAACGAAAGTACTTGATCACGCCGCTGATGGGGTTCCAGTTAATGTGAACGTTCAGGGGCGACATGAAAATGCTGATCTGCCGCTTGGGCTCCTTAAAATACTCCGATTCCACTACTTCTTCGATAACCACCACCCGCCCGTCGCACGGCGCTACAATCTGCCGGTCACTTTGATGAACAATGCGTTTGGGAACCCTGAAAAACTGTGTAACCAGCAAAAAGATGATGATACTCCCGATCAGGATCAGCCTGGGTATCCAGTAACCATCAGGAAGAAGGTAGTTGATGCCGACATTGATCAGTATTAAAACGATGGCCGTTACAGCCATAATCGTATATCCTTCTTTGTGCAGTTTCATTCAGGGGTCAATTTGGTTCAACTTGCTTTATGTCGCAAATATCGGATAATTCCTGATTTAAGAAATCAAAAGCCCCGGCAGTCTGTTCAGACGGACGGGGCTTTTTGTTGTATTTGACTGAGCAAGAACTATTCAATTACGACGCAATCGCCATTTTTAACTTCCTGCTCCACTTTCTTGAACTTCACATCCCGGAGAATGCGGCCATCGCGGTACTGCACGGAAACCTTCTGGTTCCTGTCCGCAATTTTGATCGTACGTACAGGCTGTGCCCTGGTAGCAGACTCAGACTGGCCGTCAAATAAATCCTCGGCATCGGCATAATCCTCTTCCCGGTTGGTATGCAGCTCGGGCACGGGTGCAGGACGGCGTACAGGCTGCTGCAGAACAGGCGCAGGCGCTGCTTCTTCCTGCGGGATATCGGCTTTCATCAGGAAGGATATCATATCAAAGTTTACCTTCGAAAGGAAGCGCTTGAACAGCTCAACCGATTCGAATTTATAGATCAGCAAAGGATCCTTCTGTTCAAAAACGGCATTTTGTACAGACTGTTTCAGGTCATCCATCTCGCGAAGGTGCTCCTTCCATTCCTGGTCGATCAGCGACAGAACGATCGCTTTCTCCATTTCATTGGTGATCTCGCGTCCATCATTGGTAATCGCCTTTTTGATGTTGACCACAACTCCGGCCTGGCGGATACCGTCACTGAACGGAATCATAATGTCGGATACCGCACCTGCCCGGTCCACCAGTATTGACGTCAGTACAGGAAGTGCCTTATTCGAAATCTCCTGATTCTTGCCCTGGTATTGTGCTTCTGCCGCATCGTACAATTTTTGGGAGCGATCGGCAGGTTTGAGCAATGCATATTCATTTTCGTTGAACGGCAGCTCCATAGCCAGCGTAGTTATCGCTGCCAGTTCCAGCTCGGCATACGTTCCGGCTGTATTAACCAGCTCGTCACATACATCATACAGGGTATTGGCAATATCCACCGCCAGACGGTCTCCGAACAATGCATTACGCCGACGTGTATAGATCGCTTCACGCTGGTAGTTCATGACATCGTCATATTCCAGCAGGCGTTTACGCATTCCGAAGTTATTTTCCTCTACCTTTTTCTGCGCACGTTCAATGGATTTGGTAATCATACCGCTCTGGATCACCTCTCCTTCTTCGAGGCCCATACGGTCCATCACCTTCGCCATCCGGTCTGAGCCGAAAAGGCGCATCAGGTTATCTTCCAGAGACACAAAAAACTGGGACGATCCGGGGTCACCCTGGCGACCAGACCGGCCACGCAGCTGCCTGTCAACACGCCGGCTCTCGTGGCGCTCGGTACCTATAATCGCCAACCCTCCCGAGTTTTTGGCTTCCGGAGTCAGCTTGATATCCGTACCACGACCCGCCATGTTGGTAGCGATTGTCACGGTTCCGGGCTTACCAGCCTCAGCCACTACTTCGGCCTCACGCTGGTGCTGCTTTGCATTCAGTACCTGGTGGGGGATCTTGCGCAGGGTCAGCATCCGGCTGATGATTTCGGAATTTTCAACCGACGTGGTACCTACAAGTACCGGTCTCCCGGCTTCCACCAGTTCCACAATCTCGTCGGTAACTGCATTGTACTTCTCACGCACCGACCGGTATACTTTATCTTCCTGATCTTTCCGGACAATACCCTTATTGGTCGGGATCGATACTACGTCCAGTTTATAAATTTCCCAGAATTCACCTGCTTCTGTTTCCGCAGTACCGGTCATACCGGCCAGCTTGTGGTACATCCTGAAGTAGTTCTGGAGCGTAACGGTAGCGTAGGTCTGGGTAGCATCCTCCACCCGCACGTTTTCCTTGGCTTCGATCGCCTGGTGGAGTCCGTCAGAGTAGCGGCGACCCTCCATGATACGGCCGGTCTGCTCGTCTACAATTTTGACCTTACCATCAATAATTACGTACTCCACATCTTTTTCAAAAAGCGTAAATGCTTTCAAAAGCTGATTGACCGTGTGGATACGCGCCGTTTTTACAGAATAATCACGTATTAATGCCTCTTTCCTGATCACACGCTCCTGCTCTGAAACAGAGGCGTCTTTTTCAATGGCATCCAGGTCTACTGCAATGTCGGGGAGGATAAAGAAGTTGGTTTCTTCGGATTCTCCTGTCAGGAAGTCAATTCCTTTCTCGGTAAGCTCAATGCTGTTATGGCGCTCGTCGATGGTGAAGTAAAGCGGTTCATCCGCCTGCGGCATCAGCTTCTGATTTTCAGCCAGGTAAATGGATTCCGACTCCTGCATGGTCGCTTTAATGCCCGGCTCACTCAGGTATTTGATCAGCGGCTTGTACTTGGGCATACCGCGGTGTGCCCGGAACAGTGCCAGTCCGCCTTCTTTTTTATCTCCTGCTGCAAGCTTTCTTTTGGCATCATTCAGGAACTCCATCGCCAGCCTTTTTTGTGCTTCCACAATCCTTGACACGCGGGGTTTCAGTTCCAGGTACTCCTGCTCATCACCTCTTGGTACCGGACCACTAATGATCAAAGGCGTACGCGCATCATCGATTAAAACGGAGTCAACCTCATCCACCATGGCGAAGTGGTGCTTGCGCTGAACGAGCTCCTCAGGCGTGCGTGACATATTGTCACGCAGGTAGTCAAACCCGAACTCATTGTTGGTACCGTAAGTAAGGTCTGCTTTGTACGCATTGCGCCTGGCTATGGTATTTGGCTGGTGACGGTCGATACAATCTACCGCCATACCATGGAACTCAAACAAAGGCGCATTCCACTCGGCATCCCGTTTGGCCAGGTAGTCATTTACTGTAACGATATGCACGCCCTGACCTGCCAGTGCGTTGAGGAATGCAGGCAGGGTAGCGACCAGGGTCTTACCTTCACCTGTCGCCATTTCGGCGATTTTACCCTGGTGCAATACCACGCCACCAATAAGCTGCACATCGTAATGTAACATGCTCCATTTGATGGGCTGGCCGATCACATCCCAGGTAGTGTTCCACACTGCTTTATCGCCTTCAATAGCTACGTGAGCCTTTCTGCCTGCTATTTCACGATCGAACTGGGAAGCTGTAACTTCAATTCTATCGTTATCTTTAAAACGGCGGGCTGTATCTTTAACAATAGCGAATGCCTTGGGAAGGATATCGAGCAGCACTTTTTCAAGTTCCTTGTCGCGGTCCTGTTCAAGGGTATCAATTCTTTTAAAAATTGCTTCTTTTTTATCAACATTCGGCTCGTCAGCGGCTTGCTGGCGAAGTGTGTCCAGCTGATTGTCGATGTCCTGGAGACTCGTTTTTATCTGCTGCTTCAGTCCTTCCGACTGCGCACGAAGTTCGTCATTGGTCAGCGAAGCCAGGAGGGCATACTCGGCATTGATCTTGTCAACATAAGGATTGAGCTCCTTGAGATCGCGCTCCGATTTAGTCCCAAATAGCTTTGAAAATATTTTAAACATGACTTTATATATGTTTTTGACGCAGTTTCAGTTCCGTTAAAAACATCAGGCCGATACCTGATGATTGCCACTTTGTCAGAGGCACCAAGGTTTTGAACCTCAAAGGTAGCTGATTGAAGATACTATTGCGCAACAACTTTTACAATCCTAATACAACTCTAATGCAGAAACAGATAGCTGAGTTGTGTGGTAAAAGCCGGAAAGTAATTTTTGAATGCTGCATTTGTAAAACATCAATAAAGAATATAAAAGTGCACACGACTGCAAACAAACCACCGGCATTGGTTGTTTTATGCCGGGTTATTATCTTTGGTATGCGCGCATACTACTTTATACAAACGTGTTTAAATACTAATTCTTATGAATGCATATATCATCGCCGGCTACCGGAGTGCAGTAGGGAAAGCGGGAAAAGGCGGGTTCAGGTTTACCCGTCCTGACGACCTCGGAGCAAGCGTGATCCGGCACCTGCTGGGTAAAGTGCCCGAGCTCGACCCTTCACGGGTGGACGATGTGATTGTAGGCAATGCGGTGCCCGAAGCTGAGCAGGGTATGCAGATGGGGCGTTTCGTAGCATTGCTGGCGCTTCCGCAACATGTTTCGGGGATTACCATCAACCGGTACTGCGGGTCGGGCGTGGAGGCCATTGCGATGGCAGCGGCCAAGATCCATGCCGGTATGGCCGAATGCATCATTGCGGGAGGTACAGAATCAATGTCTATGGTACCGACCATGGGCTGGAAAACGGCACTTAACTATGATATTGCCACACACCACCCCGATTATTACCTGAGCATGGGACTTACCGCCGAGCAGGTGGCCAAAGACTACGGGATCAGCCGGGATGACCAGGACGAATTTTCTTACCAGTCACATCAAAAGGCGCTGAGAGCCCAGCAGCAGGGCCTTTTTGATGCACAAATTGTGCCGGTTACCATTCAGGAAACCTACTTTGATGCAGCATCTGGTAAAAAGAAAACAAAAGAAGTGGTCGTAGCGCAGGACGAAGGCCCGCGCGCGGATACATCCCTGGAAGCTCTGGCCAGGCTCAAACCCGTATTTGCAGCAGGCGGATCGGTTACGGCCGGCAACTCTTCCCAAACTTCGGACGGGGCTGCATTTGTGATTGTAATGTCTGAAAAACTGATGAATGAGCTGCACCTTAACCCGGTAGCCAGGATGCTCTCCTATGCTACTGCCGGCGTGGATCCGCGCGTAATGGGCATCGGACCGGTACAGGCCGTGCCCCTGGCACTCAGGCAGGCAGGATTACAGCTGAACGATATTGAACAGATCGAGCTGAATGAAGCATTTGCCGCACAATCATTAGCCGTGATCCGGCAGCTCGGCATTGACCCTGAAATTGTAAACCCGAACGGAGGCGCAATCGCGCTGGGACATGCGCTGGGCTCCACCGGTGCGCGGCTGTCTGTACAGCTTTTTGACGAAATGAGGCGCCGCAATCAGAAATATGGTATGGTCACTGCCTGCGTAGGCGGAGGGCAGGGAGTAGCCGGAATATACGAGCGGTTAAATTAACCTGAGGATAACAAATCTGCCATAATCGTTGGTCTGCGCGGTCGGGATTCTTGTCTTCCGCGCAGATTTTTTATTTTTGCTCCAAACATGCACCCGCAATTACATGGATGTTTCCATTGTCATTATCAACTATCGCACACCTCAACTGATCATCAATTGCCTGAATTCCATTCATCAATTTACTTCGGGAGTAACTTTTGAAGTGATCATCGTGGATAATGATCCTGAGCATGGCGGCGGAGCCCTGATCCGCCAGGCTTACCCGGGAGTGCGCATGATCAACATGGCATCGAACGTGGGTTTTGGTATTGCCAACAATGCGGGTATGGCCGTGGCCCAGGGCCGGTACTTTCTTCTTCTGAATGCGGATACGCTTGTGACCGACAATGTGATCGGACGCTGTTATGAGCGGATGAACCGCCAGCCGGATGTCATTGCTGCGGGTGCACTGCAGCTCTATCCCGACGGCTCGCCCATGCCTTTTTACAAGAGCTTCAACGATTTCCGTAAAACGTTTTTCATACTTCCTCCGGGCAGGCTGGTCGACAAAATTGTGGCCAGGCTTTATCCCGAACCGACCTACTCCGACCCTGAACAGCACGACTGGCTGGTAGGTGCATTCATTTTTCTGAGGCGCGAAGGATTTGAAAAAACGGGTGGGTTCAGCAGCGATTTTTTTATGTACGGCGAGGATGTAGAATGGTCGGGCAGGCTGGGGAAACTGGGCAGGCTTTGTTATTTCAGGGATTGTACCTTCCTGCATCTTGAAAACGAAAATCCTTTCAGGCGCACCAATATTTCGTGGATCAACCGTTTCAGCACGCAAATGCAGGTATCTAACTTTTTATGGATCCGCAAGCAGTACGGATTGTTTAACTACCTGCTGCTGATCACGCATTACATCCTGATGATCCCGGTTATTTATATCTGGAAAATGGTACTGAACCTGAAAAAAGGCGGAAGCCCGTTTTCGGAGCTGCGCACCCAGCAGATATATGTAAGGAAAACAAGGGTTTTGCTCCGGTACTTCTGGAAAACACTTTTACTCAAAAAAGGACTCTACCGCATCAAGCCCAATGAAAATATAGATTTGTTAACCTCCTCACCATGAAAGCAAAAAAAAGAATCCTTTTTTTCACACCCTATGCCACACGGACAGGATCAGAAATGATGCTGCTGTACATCGTCAGAAAAATTGACCGGACTGCATTCGACATCGGGATCGTAAGCTTTGCAGACGGCGAGCTGCTGCAGGAGTTCCCGGATGATGTCCCGGTTTACATTGCCCCCAAAAAATTCAACGTTCTTCAGAAGATTTCCTACCACGTGGGTGTAAATCCCACGCTCAGGTACCTGCGCAAGCTTGCAAAGGATTTTAAGGCGGATTTCTGGTATGTAAATACGACCATGATCCCCGAGGCGATTATGGTGGCAAGAGAGTCTTCCATAAAAGTAATTACCCATTTCCACGAGCTGCCGCTCACTTATGCCTACCTCAGCGGCAACGATTTCAAAAGCATTATCGATTACTCGCACCTGCTGATCGGGTGCTCACAGGTAACCTGCAATGCGCTCAAAGCAGCAGGCGGCGCTCAGGTGGGCCTGCTGTATTCCTTTATCGACAGCAGCCTGGTTACCCGGGATACGGCGCGGGCCAAGGTACTGAGGCAGCAGCTTGGTATTGCCGAGTCCGATTTTGTATGGGTGCTTTCAGGGATGACTTCTGAGCGCAAGGGTTTCGATATGCTGCCGGATATTGCGCAAGAATTGAACGATCCCCGCGTTCACTTGATATGGGTAGGCGCCCGCATTGACGACGGGCTGGTGTATTACACCGAACAACGATGCCGCAACCAGGCCTCAGCCACCAGGGTGCATCTTGTAGGCAAGCAAAAGGAAGACTACTATCATTACCTGCACGCAGGAAATGGTTTTTTGCTGACGTCCCGACAGGATCCTTTTCCGCTGGTAATGATAGAGGCCGCGCTTTTGGGCAAACCGATTGTTTCATTTCCGTCGGGCGGCGTTTCGGAGTTTGTAGAGGATGGTATGGGCATTGTAACGGAGGAGATCAGCATAAAGCAGCTGGTACATGCGATGCGTGCCGTGATGACAGGAGAAGTACCTGCCGACAGCAACAAAAGCGTAGCAGTAGCCAGCAGATTTAATGTGGAGAACGGCTATAATAACTGGATCAGTTTAATCACCAAAAACACTTAGCATGCATTACTTTACTTCGGTTGCTTACTGCTTGTCCAGGTTTGCACTACTGCTTGTTTTCTGGCTTTTTGGCACAGTGGCCACTGCGCAGGGCACATCCGGAACAACCGAAGCAGATCACCAGCGGTACCTTGCATTGATGCTGCTGAACCTGACCGATGCTGCCAACCGCGGACCCGAGCCCGACCTCATACGCTCTGCGGCTTCCTACGGGCTTAATTCGGTTTACATTACCATTCCCTGGGATAAAATATACGCCACGCCCGACGGTGCCCCTCAATGGGCAAAGTATGACGAGCAGATCAAAATTGCGACCGATCTGGGCATGAAAGTAGCCCTGAGGATCCATATCGGACGGAATATCACACGCATCAATGGATTCTGGACCACCGAAGACAGCCAGTTCAGCCACTCACGGCTTCCGCTGCTGAGCGGGTACCAGGATACATTTTTCGGGTTCGACAATCAGTCCATTCTTAACAAGGCCGTCGCGTTTGTGAAAGCAGTAACTACGCGCTACAAATACCTGCGGACCGACAACAAGCTTCTTTTTGTATCCGTAACAAATACCAGTACCCAGGAAGGCGAATATCCATCAGGACTTATTGTAAACGGAGTGGAAACCTCGGCAGTTTATGATTACTCAAGAACCATGGAAAAGGGCTTTCAGGCCTTTCTGAAAGAACACTACAAAAAGATCGAGCGCCTGAACTTCCTTTGGGGTACCACCTATAAGTCTTTTGAGGAAGCCCCGGCGCCGTCTACGGGCTGGGAGCCGATCAACTCTTTCAAGCAGCGGGCCGGGAAAGACTGGTATCTCTACCGGCATATTATTTTCAGAAATTATACGGATCAGCTGATCTCGGCTGTCAAAGAGGTTGACCCTGCGATCCGGTTCGTGTCCGACTATGGTTCTGTGTTTGATGCACCTTCGGTCATGCGCGGCACGCTTGCATTCCGCGATCTCAACAAAAACACCGATGGTATCAAGATCAACGACAACCTTGCCACGCACGATCACCGCTGGTCGGTGGACATTCTGAAAAGTGATGCTCCCGCAGATTTCATTACAGCAAACGAACTGTTTGTCAGCTCCTACTTTGATGGCAGCGCGCATTTGAAGCAGATCAATGAAAACTTTGAGCATGGTGCCAATATCGTGGCGGTAGTAATTACAACTCCTCCGGAAATGGCCCGGTCGGAATCGTTCCTGCGTCCGGCTGCTGCCAACTGGCTTCCCAGGCCCATCCCGGTGATCCAGTATGCCGACTCGGTAGGCTACCGGCTGTCGGCTGCGGTGGAAAAGGGCGGACCTATCAACGTCATTTATAACGAATGGGCTAAACGCGCCTACGCCGACCCTGCCAATCCAAGACCGATCAAAATACATCTGGACGAGGACCTGCTTGCGCCTGCATACTGGGATGATGCCTCCAATTATCCGCCATACGTGTTCAGGCCGGTACCCATGCAGATTATCGCAGTCAACAAGGATTTCACCTACCGGTTGCCTACGGATACCTTTTCCGACGTGGACGGAACGATCGTCAGAATCGAAACCGGGACGCTTCCTGCATGGCTCACTTACCAGAGCGGACAACTGCGTGGCCGCCCGACTGCATTGGGCGACTTCCGCATTGCAGTACGCGGGATTGATGATGAAGGCGGCTCTGCGGAGGCATTTTTTACAATCCGGGTTGAAGCGCGCGACAATCTTAACAAACCGCCTACCGTCAATGCTAACTTCACCAATCAGCTCGCTGGTCTGAATGAGGCATTCAGCCTGCAGATTCCGGCTAATGCATTTGCAGACAGCGACGGCCGGATCACCCGCATTGAAGCCAGCGAGCTGCCGCCCTGGCTCACGTTTTCGGGCAATACCCTCAGCGGTACTCCCCGCACGCTGGGGCAGTCGCGCATTATCCTGAAAGCGTATGACAACCAGGACGCATTTGTCGAAACCTACTTTACAATCAGGGTGGTGGAGCCCCAGTACCTCAATGCACCACCCTACGCCAGCAGTACCCTGCCGGTAAAGTACGCACAGGTAAACATGCCGTTTTCGTACATTCTTCCAACCAATATTTTTGGTGACCCGGATGGCTATATTTCGGCGATTACCATTCAGAACAGACCTTCCTGGCTGGACTTTTCACTGAATGTTTTCTCCGGCACCCCTACCGAAGAAGGTGAATACCGGCTGATTGTGAGGGCGTATGACAATGGCGGCGCATATGTGGAGATCCCGTTTATCCTGAAGGTAGAGATTCCGGAAATACGGTTTGAGCTCGTACAGGGCGGCAGCCGGGTAGACCAGCAGGTGCTGCGTAAACTGTCGGGCAATGATGCGCTGCAATCTGCGGACCTTCCGCCACTCCTGAACATCTTTGCATACGGTAACTTTGAGTATGACCAGGTTACCTTTGATCTTACAGGACCTTACAAACGTCACTCGACAACCTCTACTTTCCCCTATGCCTTATTTGAAAATGGCTCGGGCTTTGCTCCATATGTCGGAAGGTACACGCTCACGGTTACGGCAGCAAAGGAGGATTCGGCGATTGTAACCAATTCCATTCAATTCAGTATTGCGTACTCCGACTCGCTGAACATCGCGGGGGATATGGAAGACTGGCGTTTTTACCCGAACCCGGTTGAAAATGTTTTTAATGTAAAACTCCCACAGGACCTTCAACCTGCTGACATTCAGTACACCATCGTCAACTCCTTGGGAAAAGTGGCGCACATCCCGCCAAGCCTGGTGAAGGTATCAGACTACCTGGCGAATATCGACCTTTCAAAAGCCGGCATTTCGTCGGGCATTTACTTTCTCAGGATAGAAAGCGGAGGTATGCTTTTGAAGCAATTCAGGGTTTTTAAGAGGTAGGGGATTGTTGGGGTGGTTGGGGATTGTCAGGTGTAGTCAGGGGTGGTCAGGGGTAGTCAGGTGTAGTCAGGGTGGTTGGGGATAAAACACGGGAGGGATACTTGCATCGTTCGGGCATTTGCATATTTTTGTAAAACACAGGATAGTATGCAAGCATACCTTTCCTGGTGATTTCTAAACAAAAAATGTGCGGAAAAAATGACAGTTGCAGAAGTAAGTACGACATCCATCCGCGGCGGTGAATTCCTGATCAGGGAAACTGCCGCCTCTCAGATATTCATTCCGGAAGAGTTTACCGAAGAACAAAAAATGATCGCCGAAACCTGCCGCGACTTCCTGAAAAGGGAAATATGGCCGCGCCTGGAAGAAATCGATCATGCCGACAGCCCTGCGCTGATCTCCTCCCTGATGGACAAGGCCGGGGAACTGGGACTGCTTGGTACGGCAGTACCGGAAGAGTATGGCGGATTTGGGATGGACTTCAATACCTCCATGCTGGTAGCCGAAGCTACCGGTGCCGGAAACTCCTTCTCGGTCGCGCTTTCGGCACATACAGGCATTGGTACCCTGCCTATTTTATACTACGGAAACGAAGAGCAGAAATCTAAATACCTGCCCAAACTGGCTACCGGTGAATGGAAAGCGGCCTATTGCCTTACTGAGCCCGACTCCGGGTCCGATGCCAACTCGGCCAAGACGAAGGCTACCCTTAGCACCGACGGCTCCCATTATGTAATTAACGGGCAGAAAATGTGGATTACCAACGGAGGCTTTGCCGACGTGCTGATTGTTTTTGCAAAAGTTGAGGAAAACGGGCAGACCGATAAAAACCTGACTGCCTTTATCATTGAAAAATCCTCCGGCGGCATTACGATGAATGAGCCGGAGCATAAAATGGGCATCAAAGGTTCAGATACCCGGCAGATCTTCTTCAATGACTGCGAAGTTCCGGCCGCAAATATGCTCTCGCAGCGGGGTAATGGATTTAAAATAGCGGTCAATATCCTGAATGTAGGGCGGATCAAGCTGGCTGCGGCAGCATTGGGCGGTGCCAAAAAAGTGGCCAGCCAGGTCATCGGCTATGCCAATGAACGCAACCAGTTCGGGGTGCCTATCGCCAGCTTTGGGGCAATCAGGCACAAGCTGGCCGAAATGGCCGTGCGGATGTATGCAACCGAATCGGCTTCGTACCGGGTGGGACAAAATATTGACGACCTCATAGGAAGTTTTCTGGCCAAAGGGATGAGTGAGGCAGATGCCAAGCTCAAAGCATTGGAAGAAATGGCGATTGAATGCGCGATTATGAAGGTACACGGCTCCGAGGTGCTGGATTTTGTGGTAGACGAAGGTGTGCAGATTTATGGCGGAATGGGCTTTTCGGCCGATGCGCCCATGGACCGTGCCTACCGCGACAGCCGGATCAACCGCATTTTTGAAGGTACCAATGAGATCAACCGTCTGCTGGTTATCGATATGCTGATCAAGCGTTCGATGAAGGGGCAAATTGACCTGATGACGCCGGCACTGGCGGTAGGGAAGGAAATCATGTCCATTCCTGATTTCAACATGGAGGAGGATGAAAGCCTTTTTGCCGCAGAAAAAAAAGTAATCAGGAACCTGAAGAAGGCAACCCTGATGGTAGCAGGCTCCGCTGTGCAGAAGTTTATGATGAAGCTTTCGGAGGAGCAGGAAATCATCATGAACCTGGCTGATATGGTGATTGAGGTATTTGTGGCAGAATCTGTACTGCTGAGGGTTGAAAAGCGGATTGGCCTGCTGGGAGCAGCATCCAGCCAGCTTCAGTGTGATATCGCACTGGTTTATCTGAACAATGCCGTTGAAAAAGTGAATGCCGCAGGGCGGTCTGCTATTACCAGCTTTGCGGAGGCTGATGAACTGCGGGTAATGCTGATGGGATTGAAGCGGTTTACGAAAATTGAGCCCGTAAACCTGAAAGATGCGCGCCGCCGCATTGCCGGTGAGCTGATTGCCCGGAATGATTACGTTTTTTAGACAACCGGAGAAACCAAAATCTGCGGCTTTCGCGTTAACTTCACGAATTGACCCGGGAAAACCGCAAACCTATTGAAGTTGGAATCTTTACCAGTTACTGAAAAACCACCTTTCATGACGCTGCATTCCGTGGACCTGCGCAGTACAGGACAGTTTCCGGCTTTGCTGCTGGACTATCTTGAACAGAAACCAGGTCTGGAAGCGTTTTACAGTATTTTTCCAACACTCGAAAATGCTGCGGAGGCGATTGCACAGCGCAGGAGTTTTGACCCTGAAAAAAGGAAAACCCTGGCAGCGGCCCTGAAAAAGCAGTATGCGAATCTGCCTCATCAGCCCGATTTTTCCATTCTTGAAGATCCCAATACATTTACGGTTACGACCGGTCACCAGCTTAATATTTTCAGCGGTCCGCTGTATATTATTTACAAGATCGTCACCATTATCAGGCTGGCCGAGGCATTAAAGGAAACTTACCCGGAGTACAACTTCGTGCCGGTGTACTGGATGGCTACGGAGGATCATGACTTTGCAGAAATCGCATCCTTTCACCTGTTTGATCAGACTCATATCTGGACAGGGGAGCACAAAGGGGCTGTGGGCCGCCTGAACCCGCACGAGCTGGAAAGTATCATCCGGCAGCTTCCGATCAAACCATTGCTGTTTACCAAGGCATACCTCGAAAATGACACCCTGGCCGACGCAGTACGATGTTACATGCACGAGTTATTCGGGCAAAAAGGACTTGTGTGCCTTGATGCCGATGATGCTTCTTTAAAAAGGCATTTCCTGCCTGTGATCCAGGATGAATTACTGCAGAACAGTTCCGGTAAGATCGTTTCCGAAATTACATCCCGCCTCAATACCCTTGGCTACCACACACCTCTGAATGCCCGCGAGATCAACCTGTTTTACTTAAAAGACAATCTTCGCGAACGTATTATAAAAGAGGAAGATACTTTCAAGGTTGTCAACTCGGACCTTACTTTTTCAGAAAAAGAAATTCTCAGTCTGACCGCTGCTCATCCCGAATATTTCAGTCCGAATGTCGTCCTGCGTCCTTTGTACGAAGAAATTATTCTTCCGAACCTGGCTTACATCGGAGGGCCATCGGAGGTGCCTTACTGGATGCAGCTGAAAGGTGTTTTTGATCATTTCGGAGTACCTTTCCCAATGCTTATTCCACGGAACTTTGCATTGTACCTCAACAACAAGCAACACCAGAAAGCCCGCAAGCTGGGCATTAAAACAGAAGAACTGTTTCTGGATGAAGTAGCCCTGCGTAAACTTTACATTGAGCGCCACTCAGAACACCAGCTCGACCTGGAAGACCAGAAGGATGCATTTGAACGTGTTTTCGAAGAAATCCTGGCAAAGGCGGTAGCGGTGGAGCCTACCATGCACGGAGCTGTAAAAGCCGAACAAACCCGGCTGATGCATTCACTCCGTCACCTCGAAAAGCGGATCAGCAAGGCAGAAGAGCATCATCACGAATCAGCGATTACACAGTTGCTGGCGCTTAAAAACAAGCTGTTCCCGAACGGTACCGCCCAGGAACGCTATGACAATCTGCTGAATTTCTATATTGACGATCCGCGTTTTATCGATAAGCTTTTCAATGCATTCGATCCGCTGGACTTCCGGTACAATGTGCTGCTTGAAGAGTAATTTCAGTCTTTCAGCTTTACATCACCAAACCGGGAAGTTACCGTAATTTTGGTTCCCGAGCCGGTGCCTACTTTGCCCTGGTACTGCTTCACCTTGTATGATTTTTCATCTTTGGAAGGTTGTACCGAGAAGTTTACATTCGTAGACGGATAGGTAAAGTTGCCGTACGACATCGTCACATTGAACTGGTTGGCGTCTGCCGGAAGGATGACCGACGAATATGCGGCCTGTATATCGACATTTTCCGAGTTGGTCAGCGCATCAATCATGAAGTTGCCGGAGTAATTGAGCTTGATCTTTCCTGATCCCCGGATCGTTCCGATTTTCGCCCCCGAGTAGTCAATATCTGCATCCAAATTGATTACATCCCCTATTTTCAGTTCTCCGAACTTGTTGCTCAGCATCACTTTCTTAGCCTGGTCGAGCGTGAGATTGGAGTATTGGAATTCGAGCTTACCGCCATCCATTTTACCGATTTTGGCACTTCCGTACCTTACATCGATCACATTTTCCATATTTTCAAGCAGGTTTGCCACAAAGTTGCCGTAGCGGGAATCCACCGTAAGCGGTGCGTGAAAGGATGGAATATCCGTATCGCCGAATTTGTTTCGTACTTCCAGTGCGTTTTCCTTGGGCATAAAGACCGTATAGTCGATCTGGATAAAGTTCTTCTCTCCTTTCCGGTTGTTCCAGCTGTTGTTACCCAGCTGGCCCCGATTAATATGAGTAGTAAGTGCGATCTGACCTTTTACACGTTTTTCGTCGATATTAACAGCCCCGAGGTACTCTGCCGCACGGGTATCAGACGGTGCATTGGCGGTGATCACAATTTCCACCTTGATTTCATCTTTGGCCCAGAGGTTTACTTTCACCTGCCCGAACTGATTGTCAACCACGAGCATATCATTGCTTTTTACATCGAAAACCTTCACGATATTCCGCTTTTTTTCGATCCATCCGGCTGGGCGGGGATCTTCGGGCAAGGCAAATGCTACCTGCGAAAGCACGACGAGCATGCTAAATAACAGGAGCGTCCTTAGATTCTTTATTGCTGTCATTTTTGACCTTGTTGATACGCTGAAGAATTTCAAGTTGTTGATTGAGCAAGTCTACCTGCCATTGAAGGTTCTGGATCATCGCTTCCAGCAGTGCCTCCTGGTTGGGAGCATTACTGAGGTTTGACCGCAGGTTCTGGTAGCTGGTTTCCAGCCCCTGTAAGTCGGCAGCAAAGTCCTTGTACACCTCGGGATTATTGCGGGCGAGCTTTATGATCTCTTCCCTTTTCTGGTCTATTGCAACCGTGTACTGGTTGAATTCGCGGGCATAAGCCGGCACTTTAAGTGCTACACGCGGATCACGGGTAATTCCGAACTCCTTGTTCAGATAAACCAGAAAACCAATGCCGATAGCAAGAAATACACCGGCAGCAATGCGCCAGTCAAAGTAGAAGCTGTTCAGCCTTCTAAGTTTTTTTTTGGAACTTTCGGGAACAACCGGGGCTTCATGATGCAGTTTGCCTTCAATCTGGCTCCATAAAGAATCCTGCGGTAAGAAAGTATCAAATCCATCCCTGTTATCCCTCACAAACCGCTCCAATCGATCCTTTTTATCAGAATTTTTCATAGAATCATAACTTGTAATACGTAGATAATGCTTTCAAATTTTTAGTTGTTTAAATGGAAGTGGTAGGTGTTGTCATTGGTGGTTATTTGTAGTCAGGTATTGTCAGGGGTGGTCAGGTATTGTCATTAGTTGTTATTGGTGGTCAGGTTTAGTCAAGTATGGTCAGGTGTGGTCAGATATTGTCATTAGTTGTTATTAGGTGTCATTAGTTGTTATTGGTGGTCAGGTTTAGTCAAGTATGGTCAGGTATTGTCATTAGTTGTCATTTAGTTGTTTTAAATATTTTTAAAATAATCATAAAATAACCTCTCCAATAAAACTCTTCCTTCCTCCCATCAACCCACCAAAAACAACAAATCACCACACCTGACAACCCCTAACTATAAATGACTATAAATGACTACAAATGACAACTCCTGACAATCCCTGACCACACCTGACAATACTTGACTAAACCTGACCATCCCTAACTACAAATGACAACACCTGACAACCCCTGACCATTCCTGACTAAAAATTACAACACCTGACTATAAATGACTACAAATGACCACTAATGACAATCCCTGACCACCCCTGACCACTAATGCCCACTCCCTCCCAACATCTCCACCAGCCTCCGCTTTGCCCGCATATACTGGGTGCGTGACGTGGTCTCACTGATGCCAAGTACCTCGCCGATCTCCTCGTGATCGTATCCTTCGAAAAGGTACAGGCTGAGCACGACGCGGTAACCGTCGGGTAGTTTCAGCATGGCATTCCGGACACGCTCTACCTCCATGGTCGTCTCGCTCTCGGACAGGGAAAAACTATCGGCAAGACTATCGCTTCCCTCTATGGTTTCCTGGAACTCCTCAATTTCGACCAGCTTGACCTTTCTTCCGCGAAGGTGGTTGATTGCTTTGTTTACCACGATCTGCTTCAGCCAGGCCCCGAACGTCGACTGCTGCCTGAACTGGTGAAGATTGGTAAATGCATCCACGAACGCCTCCTGCAAAGCATCTTCCGCTTCCCCCATATGATTCAGTATCCGCATGCATATGTTAAACATGGCCTTGGAGTACAACTTGTAGAGCTCATACTGCGCTTTGCGCTCTCCGAGCTTACAACGCTCCACCAGTTCGACGTGCCGGTCGGGGTACAGTTGTGTTTTCAAGCAGAAGGTTTAAGGTTGAACGTTCTGATACAAAGAGCAGGTTACTGCCAAACATGTTGCATCTGCCGCAAAGATTTTTTTCACATCAGCGCATCCCGAACAAAGCAAATCGCCTTGTTGTTGTAAGAAAAAGACAGCTTGTGCTTTGGCAGTTGCCTCTAATTTAGCCTATTTTGTTATTGGTAATCTACCCATTTAACTGATGAAAACGTTTAACATTCCTGATTTTTACCGGAGCCGTATCATCACGCCCATTAAGGAGTTCCGCCGTAAAAAGGACAAGCTTAAACGTGATTTCTCACCTACCCTGCTCGACTTTGGTACGGTGCAGTTCCTGATCGCACGCCATTTCGGGTTTTGCTACGGGGTCGAAAATGCGATTGATATCGCATACAGGGCTATTTCTGAAAACCCTGACCGCCGGATTTTTTTGCTGAGCGAGATGATTCATAATCCTGACGTAAACCGTGACCTGACCGATCGCGGCGTGCAGTTTATCATGGATACAAAGGGACAACAACTGATTCCCTGGGAAATGCTCACAAACCAGGACATCGTGATCGTGCCGGCATTTGGTACAACCATTGAAAACCAGGAAAAACTGAAGACGCTGGGTATTAATTCGTACGTGTATGATACAACCTGCCCGTTCGTAGAAAAAGTATGGAACCGCGCAGCTCAGATCGGCGAGAAGGACTATACCATTGTAGTGCACGGCAAACCCAACCATGAGGAAACCCGCGCTACCTTTTCCCATAGTAAGGAAAATGCTCCTACTGTGGTCGTAAAAAACCTTGAACAGGCGATTTTGCTTGGGCGGTACATTGCGGGTGAGCTGCCTGCAACACAGTTTTACGACGATTTTCAGGGACAGTTTTCAGAAGGGTTTAATCCTGCAAACGATTTGCAGCGCATTGGTGTGGTCAATCAGACTACCATGCTCGCGTCGGATACCCAGGGGATTGCTGACTACCTTAAAAGTGTGATGATTACGCATTACAATCTTGCTCCTGATCAGGTAGAGGCACATTTTGCAAATACCCGCGATACACTTTGCTACGCCACAAATGATAATCAGGACGCTACCTACGCCCTGCTTGAACATGAAGCGGACCTGGTGATTGTGGCAGGTGGCTACAACAGTTCCAATACCTCTCACCTGGTGGAGCTTTGTGAACAAAAGTTTCCGACCTACTTCATTGAGTCTGCCAATAAAATATTGGATGACAGGATCATACGCCATTTTGACCTGCATAAAAAAGAAGAGGTAATTACAGAAAATTACCTGACCAGCTCCCGGCCTGCAAAAATTATCCTGACCTGCGGCGCCTCCTGTCCGGATGCGGTAGTGGAGGCGATACTACTCAGGTTGCTGTCTTTTTACGGGCCTACCAGGTCGGTAGAAGAAGTAATGCAGGCCTTCTGATACCGGACAATAGTTCATCCCGGCAGTTTGCTCAATTAATGGTTACATTTCGATGGAATTAGCCTGCAAAGGTTAACTTGGGCGGAGATTTTTTCCTGTAAATTCATCAGATTACCCCTGCTGATCGTTTCCAGGCTGGCTCTTGCTCCTTAACTCCATTCCGAACGCCATGTATAAACGTTTGCCTGCATCCGGCTTTTTGCTCCTGCTTATTGCTGGCCTTTTCAGCGCCTGTTCCTCCCTCAATGAAATTCGTGTAGCCGGTACCAATTTTACCGACGAGATCGGGCAGACACAGAACCTGGTATTTACCTTCAACAAAGACCTCGTACCGGACAGCAGGCTCGAAGGGTGGGATTCCGTGCAGTACATTCGTTTTGAACCTGCGGTAAAAGGGCAGTTCCGCTGGACCGCACCCAATGAGCTCGTATTTTCTCCGGTAGCCGGATTTGGTGCTGCCACCGCCTACAAAGCACACCTGACCCCTGCATTGATAGGCCAGGTTGAAAAGGCTGAGAAGCTGACTGTAGACCAGAATCCAATCGAATTCCATACTCCCTACCTGCAACTCACCGGAACAGAAAGCTGGTGGACACTTTCACAGGAAACCAACCGGCAGGAGGCACGCATCAAGCTGATGTTCAACTACCCGGTTGCAGCTGCCCAGATTGCTGAAAAGCTCAAACTCACCATTGCCGGCAAAGCGGCCGGTTTCAGGATTGTGCCTCATGCTGACGAAAAGTTGGTCATTATTGCGCCTGAAAGTTCCATCAAAGCCGACCGCAATCCGCTGCCCGTCACCATCACGCTCGACAAAGGTGTGAAAGCACAAAAAACCAGCTTCTCCACCACCGGAATCCTGTCCATTGCAGCCAGTCTCCCCTCGCCGCTCCGGCTGGAAATTACCGGGGTCACGACCGGCTTTGAGAATAATGCCCCGTTTGTCCGCATTGTCACTACCCAGGAACTGCAGAAAGAAAGCATTTCCCAGGGTTTTTCACTGAACCCTGCTGCTGATGTTCATGCAGAGCCTACCGAAAATGGTTTCATACTGCGTGGTGCATTTAATGAAACAGACACATACAACCTGTTGATCACCAAAGCATTGAAAGGTATTCTGGGTACTTTTCCGGAAGAAGAAACCTCCAAGGGCCTGTTTTTCGGAAAAATGCCCGAGAGTATTTCTTTTGCCAATAAAAAAGCATTGTACCTCACCCCGAAAGGCTCTCGCAATGTGGGTGTGCAGATCGTCAATGTGCCGAAGGTAAATGTGCGCATTGCCAAGTTGTATGCCAATAATATTCTGACCTACATTTACCATAACCGCTGGGAGGACTACTCCTACGTGGGTGAGCAGTGGCAGCCCAATGGTGCATTTCAGTACAATGAAGACGGCAACAGCGATTTCAGTGATGTGATTGTGAACAAAACGATTGAAACGTCCGATCTGCCGAAAAGTAAAGGCATAGCTGCGCTCAACATTGCTATACCTGATGATAACAAGCGCCGCGGCGTCTATCTGGTTTCGGTCGCAGCCAAAGACATGGCCTATCTGAATGCGACCAAGCTGGTGTCGGTTTCGGATATTGGCTTGATTGTCAAGCAGGGGAAGGATGACGTATGGATTGTTGCCAATTCCATTAAAAACAATGAACCGCTTGCGGATGTGGAGATCTCGCTGGTCAGTTCCAACAACCAAACCATCAAAACGCTTACTACCGACGCACAAGGCATTGCGCATGGTGACAAAATCAGTGAAAAAGCCCCGGGCTTCAAACTGGCCATGGTGACTGCCGCTACCAAAGATGACTTCAACTTCCTGCTCCTCAAAGACACACAAACCGAAACTTCCCGGTTTGAAGTGGATGGACTGCGGGATAATACTTCTGGTTTTCAGGCTTTTATTTATGGAGGACGAGACATTTACCGTCCCGGAGAGACAGCCCACTTCAATACCGTCGTACGCTCCGACGCCTGGGCCAATACTGCCGATATTCCATTGAAGATCAGGTTGGTTGCGCCTAATGGTAAGGAGTTGAGAAAGTGGAGAAAGGTGACCGGCAAACAGGGTGCTGCAGAAACTGAAATCTCGCTGGAAGCAGCTTCGCTCACCGGCTCGTACATTTTAGAAGTGTACAATGCCAATGATGTGTGGCTTGCCTCGCGCACATTCAATGTGGAGGAATTCATGCCCGATCGCATAAAGGTCGACCTCAGCGGCGCAGCGCGTGCGTATGCGTCTGGCAGTACCGTGAGCATTACCGCTACTGCTACCAACCTTTTTGGCCCGCCTGCCGCCAATCGCACCTATGAAATGGAGTCTCAGCTCAAACGTAAAGGTTTCAGCCCGGCAGGATTTCCGGAGTACAATTTCGATATCCCTGCGGAAAGCAAGTTTGAAGTTGGGCGTAGACAAGGCACGACCAATGAAAACGGTCAGGCAACGGAGGAATTTGCATTGTTTGATGGATTTAAAGACCTCGGTGTACTGGAAGGCCGCATCTATGTTACGGTTTTTGATGAAAATGGCCGTCCTGTCAACCGCCTGCACCAGTTTGACGTATTTACCCAGCCTGTATTTTACGGCATCCGGCTGCCCGATACCTATGTGGGTACCAATGTGCCTGTACCTGTGGACGTTGTAGGGGTTAACAGCAAGGGTATTCTGGAAAAAAACATGACGGCCCAGGTGGAGGTAATCAAAATGGAATACCAGACTGTAGTTGAAAAGCAATATGAAACCCTTCGCTATACATCCCGAAAAAGCGAGAAAACGGTATACACGCAAAACCTGAACCTGGCTGCCGGAAAAGGAAGTTTCCGGTATGTGCCCACCGTGTCGGGAGAGTATGAGGTACGTGTCAGAAGGCCGGGAGCCTTGCATTATACCAGTACCGGATTTTACGCATACGGTTATGCCAATACTGAATATTCTTCCTTTGAAGTAAGCAGGGAAGGCCGCATACTGATGGAAACCGACAAGCCTGTATACCATACCGGCGAGTCGGCAAAAGTGCTTTTTAAAACGCCCTTCGATGGCAGGCTGCTGGTGACCGTTGAACGCAACAACGTGCTGGAACAGCATGTACTGACCACCCAGAAAAAGGCTGCCGAGCTTAAAATTGCTTTAAAGGACAGCTACTTACCCAATGTATTTGTCACCGCCACGCTCATTCGCCCGCTGGATAATTCAGATCTTCCGCTGACCGTAGCACATGGTTTTATACCCATTATGCTGGAAGAGCCCGACCGTAAGCTGCCCGTAACCATCACGGCAGCCGAAAAATCGCGCTCCAAAACCCGCCAGCACATTCAGATTAAAACACGGCCCAATGCACAGCTGACGGTAGCCGTGGTGGATGAGGGAATTTTGCAGATCAAAAGATTTAACACGCCGGATATTTACGGTCATTTTTATCAAAAAAGAGCCCTGGAAGTTACCAGCCACGACTTGTACGCACAGCTTTTCCCTGAACTGAAAATATCGGGCGCTTCCAGCTCCGGAGGTGATGGCTACGATCTGGAACGGAGGATTAATCCCCTGAGCAACGGACGTACCGAGCTTGTGGCGTTCTGGAGTGGCGTACTTACGGCTGACGGCAGCGGCAATGCCACTTTTGACGTGAATGTACCCCAGTTCAGCGGCGACCTCCGCATTATGGCAGTAGCCTACAAAGACAATGCTTTCGGGTCTGCTACAAGGAACATGAAAGTAGCTGATCCTATTGTGATCAGCACGGGCGCACCACGCTTCCTGAGTCCGGGCGATGAGCTTACGCTGCCCGTCAACATCAGCAATACCGAGAAGAAAACCGCCGACGCTACCATTTCGCTTCAAATGAATGGTGCTTTGGCGGCGGGTAAGCTGCCGGTTGTGCAAAAGATGTCCATCGCTCCCGGCAAAGAAGGACGGGCGGTTTTTGATGTTCGGGCTGCACAGGCGATCGGTACAGGGCAGCTGACCGTGAAGGTTACAGCGCATGGTGAAACATTTATCCACCAAACTGACCTGAATGTACGACCTGCATCTCCCCTGCTGAAAACAAGCAGCTCGGGATCGGTAGCCGCGGGGAAACAGGCTACGATTGATTTTAAATCTTCATTCATTCTCAGTACCAGCCGCGCCCGGCTCGTACTGGGCAGGTCGCCCCTTGTGCAGGGCGGCAAAGCACTGGCAACGTTGCTCGGCTACCCTTACGGCTGCCTGGAACAAACAGTTTCAAAGGCATTTCCGCAGCTGTACTTCGCCGACCTTACCAAAGCCATGGCCGCGCCGGTGTACCAGGCCAGAAGTGGGGCCAGCGACTTTAATCCCGTCACGAATGTGCAGCAGGCGATCAAAAAAGCCGAGTCGCTGCAACTGTTCAGCGGCGGAATGGGCATGTGGCCCGGAGCTACTTCGGAAGATTGGTGGGCCACGGCTTATGCATTGCATTTCCTGGAAGAGGCACGCCGCGCCGGGTTCGAAGTAAATGGTAAAACGGTAAGCCAGGCAATCGATTACCTGACACGAAAAACGGGCAGTCCGGCGAGCAAGGAGATCGTAGTGGCCACTACCGGTCACGGACTGGCTTACGGAAGCGAACCGTCCGGAGGATCTCAGATACGGAAAACAATGGCCCGGCGGGAAGCGATTTACTCCCTGTATGTACTGGCATTTACCGGGCATCCCAACCGGGCAGCAATGAATTACTACAAGCAAAATCAGCAGCTGCTCACCCTCGAATCGAGGTACATGCTGGCAGGCGCATTCCAGCTTTCGGGCGATCCGCGGAGCTTTGCTTCCCTTTTACCAAAACAATATATCCCTGAAAGACAGGACAGCCGCTGGGATGAAAGCTACTCTTCTCCTTTACGGAACATGGCGCTGGTACTCAACACCTTGCTGGAAAGTGATGCCGACAACCTCCAAATACCCGCACTGGCCCGGCAACTGTCAAAGGTTATACAATCAGCCGCTTACATCAACACGCAGGAGGCGGCATTTGCCGTGCTGGCGCTGGGGAAAGTAGCACGCAAAACCGCAGGCTCAACCGTGACGGCGGCTGTACATGTGAATGGAAAAAAACTGGCAGACTTTTCGGGTAGGGAACTAAGGCTGACCACCGGCATTCTCAACCAGAAAGTGCAGCTTCAAACCGCAGGCTCCGGCACATTGTACTGGTTTGCCGAAACGGAAGGAATGTCGGCCACAGGAAGCTATACCGAAGAAGACCAGGGCCTGGTGATCCGCCGGGAGTTCCTGGGACGCGATGGCTCGCCCGTGAAACAGATCAGGCAAAATGATCTTATTGTAGTCAGGCTGACCCTGTCGACCCTGAATGGATTGCCTGTTGATAACGTCGTGATTACGGACCTGCTGCCGGCTGGGTTTGAGATTGAAAACCCGCGCCTTACCGAGCCACGCGAAATGCCGTGGATTAAAAATGCAGCAATACCCCAATACTTTGACGTGCGCGACGACAGGCTGCATTTGTTTACCCATGCAGGGGCCCAAAAGACAATGTTTTACTACCAGGTAAGGGCGGTATCAAAGGGAACGTTCACCGTAGGACCTGCCGCCGCGGATGCCATGTACCAGGGCGAGTACCACAGCTACTCGGGCGGCGGCAGGATCAGGGTAGAGTAAGATCAGAAATTAAATGCGCGCAGGATCAGTCCGGCAATGGCGGCACCAGCCAAAGGCGCAATGACCGGAATCCAGCCATAGGCCCATTCAGAGCTGCCTTTACCCGAAACAGGCAGCATGGCATGTGCGATCCTTGGACCCAGGTCGCGCACGGGATTAATGGCATAGCCCGTAGTGCCGCCCAGCGAAAGTCCCAGGCTCCAAACCAGCATTCCTACCAGATAAGGCGTGATCCCGGAAGGGATCCCGCCTTTTTCGGGATCTGAAGTACCGGCGTAACCAATTGCCACCACGCCCACAATCAGCAGAAATGTGGCGATAAACTCGCTGATGAAGTTAGATCCCGATTGCCGGATAGCAGGACTTGTGGCAAAGCAGGCCAGCTTTGTGCCCTGGTTTTCTGTAACTGCCCAGTGCGGCAGGTATTGCAGCCACACCAGCACCGCCCCGAGAATAGCCCCGATCAGCTGAGCGGGCAGGAATGTCGATACAAGGCTGTAATCCCTTTTCAGGACGGCAAACCCGATGGTCACGGCAGGGTTGAGATGAGCAGCGGCGCTCCCGAATGCATTGGCAGTGAAAATCCCGATCATCACCGCAAAACCCCAGCCGGCCGTAATGACAATCCAGCCGGAGCTTTCTCCTTTTGTTTTATTTAAAATAACATTGGCCACCACGCCATTGCCCAGCAAAATGAGCACCATGGTACCTACGAGCTCACCAAGAAAAGGAGAAGGTTGCATTGGAAAACGGTTTAAGTGTACTGTATATGAAAAGTTTTACTTCATCTGTCTCAAATGCCAAAAAGAATTCTTCCGGCATTTTTTACCATTTTTTCGATGGTGTTTTGTAGTAACTTTGCCTGGTAATCAAGTTTCGTATTGAAAATCATGTCTTTAAATCAACTTACGGCGATCTCGCCTGTGGATGGCCGGTATTACAAACAAGTATCAGAACTCTCAGCTTATTTTTCGGAATATGCCCTAATATATTACCGGGTTTATGTAGAAATAGAGTACTTCATAGCCCTCTGCGAAATTCCTCTGCCTCAGCTTGCCGAGTTTGATAAAAAGAAGTACGCTTCGCTGCGCAAGATTTATGAGGACTTCAATGAAGAAAATGCATTGCACATCAAGGATATAGAAAAGGTAACTAACCACGATGTTAAGGCAGTAGAGTATTTTATCAAAGAAGAGTTTGAGAAACTGGGTATTGAGTCCTGCCAGGAATTTATCCACTTTGGACTTACTTCCCAGGATATCAATAACACGGCGATTCCGCTGATGCTCAAAGATGCCATGGAGCGGCAGATCAAGCCGCTTTTCCGGCAGGTGCTTTTTGTACTCAAAAGGATGACCATTGAATGGAAAAACGTACCGATGCTGGCATTCACACACGGTCAGCCGGCTTCCCCTACCCGCGTGGGCAAGGAGTTCAGGGTGTTTGTGGAAAGGCTGGAACGCCAGCTGGAAATGCTGGATAAGATCCCGCATTCGGCTAAGTTCGGCGGGGCTACGGGTAATTTCAATGCGCATCATGTGGCTTATCCCAAGCAGGACTGGATGGGATTTGCAAATCATTTTGTGGAGGGCCTGGGACTCAAACGCAGCCGCCATACCACGCAGATCGAACATTACGACAACCTTGCAGCAATTTTCGACTGTCTCAAAAGGCTCAACACGATCCTGACCGACCTGAACCGGGATATGTGGACCTATATTTCAATGGGGTATTTCAAACAGAAGATCAAGGCGGGTGAAGTTGGCTCCTCGGCCATGCCGCACAAGGTCAACCCCATCGACTTTGAAAATTCGGAGGGTAATCTCGGGCTGGCCACTGCACTTTTCGAGCACTTTGCAGCCAAGCTGCCCATATCGCGGTTGCAACGTGACCTCACAGACTCTACGGTACTGAGGAACATCGGCGTACCACTGGCCCACCTGGCCATCGCCCTCAACTCGCTCCTGAAAGGGCTTGGTAAAGTGGAGCTGAATGGCGAAATACTGAAAGCTGACCTGGAAGATAACTGGGCCGTGGTGGCCGAAGCGATCCAGACGATCCTGCGTCGCGAAAGCTATCCCAAGCCTTATGAGGCGCTGAAAGAACTCACGCGCACCAACGAAAAAATCACGCATGATTCTATTTCGCGCTTTATTGAAACCCTGGACGTATCTGAAAAAATCAGGGAAGAACTGCGTGCGCTGACGCCATACAACTACCTGGGAATCGTGGAAGACACGTACTAGGCAGAATTACAGACCGCGATGAAAGTTTTTCCGGTAACTCAGCGGACTGACTTTCATTCGTTTTCTGAAGAGTTTATAAAAATGTGACACATCATTAAAGCCGCTTTCCAACGCAATGTCGGAAACGGCTTTTTCTGTTGACAGCAGCTGCTGCACTGCAAAGTTGATCCGGTAGTCGATAACCGTTTCAAAAAAGGTTTTTCCGCTCGCCTTTTTGAAATACCTGCAGAAAGCATTCGGGGACATACTTACTACTGCAGCCACCTCTTTCAGCACAATATTGCTCCTGAAGTTTTCCACAATGTAGCCCATAGCCTTGTTGATGCGTTCCTTGTCGCTGCTGAGCTGGCGCGCTACCGTTTCACTATGGTCGAGCAGTACATATTCGTCAGACCTTGCGAGAAAGTCGAGGATATCGAGCAGCAGCATCATTTTTCTGAATGCGCCTTCTTCCCTGGCAAGTTGTGCCATTTTTTCAGCTGCTGTATCAGCCGTATTTTTTTGAAAACAAATCCCACAGCTGCTGGTCTTTAAGAGGTTATTAACCTGTGTCAGCTCGGGTTTATCAAAAAACGCTCTTCCCAGAAAATCCTTTTCGAACTGTACCACGATGGATTCTGCATGTGCGTCGGGCTCCTCCTCACCTTCCGATTTCCAGCAATGCGGCAGGTCGGCACCCAGCAGTACCAGGTCGCCAGGTCCGAAGTCCTGCATGTTTTTGCCCACATATCTCTTGCCTTTCCCTGCTATAATCAGCGTCAGTTCAAACTCAGGATGAAAGTGATAGGGTACGGTAAACTTTTCCAGGACAAAATTATTGACCAGGAAGGATGCGCCCGAGCTGTGATTCAGGCTTTCGAGTTGCGGCTTATTCATCGACTATATTATTCAATTAACAGGCGTCACTTCTAAAATTGGTAAAATACACCATAAACCAGCCATAATCCTCCTTATTAAATTTTATTGAATGGGCGAAATTTGAATACTGATTATTCCTGACCCTTAAATATTTTTTACCCTATGATGTCGCTCACCACACCCGACCTCGGTACGGCCCGCCAGGTTACTCTTGAACAGATTGCGAAATTCAGGGAAAACGGCCATGTGCTGATCCCGAACGTACTCGACAAAGCCGAGGTAAGTTACTACCGCGACATCATCAACCATGCAGCCGGCCGCTTCAATACGGAAAAGAGAAAGCTGGAAGAGCGTGATACCTACGGCAAGGCATTTCTGCAGATTATGAACCTCTGGGAGGTGGACGAAAATGTCAGGGCATTTACACTTGCCAAACGTTTTGCCGGCATTGCCGCAAGCCTCCTGGGAGTGGAAAACGTACGCATTTACCATGATCAGGCCTTGTACAAGGAACCTGGCGGCGGACTTACGCCCTGGCACCAGGACCAGTATTACTGGCCCGTAAATACCAGCAACACGGTAACCATGTGGATGCCGCTGATCGATATCACCGAGGATCTGGGCATGCTGACCTTCGCGTCCGGCTCGCACCGGCAAGGTTTTATTGAAAATATGCCCATTTCGGACGAGTCGGAAGCTGCACTGGAAAAGTTTATTGCAGAAAAAGGATATCCCGTACATCGCGCCAAGACCATGCAGGCCGGTGACGCAACCTGGCATTATGGCTGGACGCTCCACTCGGCACCCGGCAACCTTTCGGAAGCCACGATGCGCGAGGTCATGACAATTATTTACGTAGCCGACGGTGCACGCATTACAGAACCCAAAAACCAGCACCAGGAAGCCGACCGCCAGCGGTGGATATGCGGCATGCCCGCAGGCGAACCTGTTAGTTCGGCTCTGAATCCGGTGATCTTGTAGAATCCGCAAGGTACAATGGTGCGAAGGCGGGTGACTGATCAGTATGCACGCGAAATGCTATTCTTTTAACATCCGGGAAGTTTTGGGCAGGCGTTTGGTTCAAAGCGCCTGCCGACGTATTTTTAGTAGGGCACAATCAATCTGATCATCAATGAATAAAAGGATTTTCATAGGGTTGGGCATCGTTGCCATTCTGATATCTTCCTTTACATGGCCGGACTGGTTCGGACACCGGGTGGATTATAATGCCGAGGTAAAGCCGATCCTGAACAAGCATTGCATGGGCTGCCATGGAGGTGTCAAAAAGGCGGGTGATGTAAGCTTTCTTTTTGAGCACGAAATGCTT
Organism: Dyadobacter sandarakinus; assembly: GCF_016894445.1. Classification (NCBI taxonomy): domain Bacteria; kingdom Pseudomonadati; phylum Bacteroidota; class Cytophagia; order Cytophagales; family Spirosomataceae; genus Dyadobacter; species Dyadobacter sandarakinus. Next base: position 4,806,219 of record NZ_CP056775.1, on the reverse strand, counting down.
GAACCCGGCAAATCCGGAAAAATCCCCGTAGTACGCGGCAATGCAGACGCCAGTGAAATGATCCGCCGCATCGTATCCGAGGACCCGGATGAGAAAATGCCCAAAAACGGCACGCCGCTCAAAGAAAATGAAATCGAGATTTTAAAGCAATGGATCAATGAGGGCGCTCAGTGGGATACGCACTGGTCATACAAGCGTATCGAACGACCGGAAGTGCCCGCTACCCGCAGCATCCGGAACCTTTATGGCCTGCTCAACTGGGACGAATCGCATTGGCCTACTGGCGACATCGATCATTTTGTTCTTGAAAAACTAAAAGAAAACAACCTCACCTTCTCTCCCGAAGCCGATCGTGCAACCCTGATCCGGCGCGTCAGCCTCGACCTGACTGGCCTGCCGCCTACCGAGCAGGAGGTACGGAACTTTGTAAATGATCCCGCTCCTGACGCTTACGAAAAAGTGGTAGACCGGCTGCTGAAAAATCCGGCTTACGGCGAGCGCTGGACCTCTATGTGGATGGACCTGGCGAGGTATGCCGATACCAAGGGCTATGAAAGTGACGGCGGACGTACCATGTGGCGCTACCGGGATTATGTTCTTAAATCTTTCAATGCTGACAAACCCTTCGACCAGTTTACCATTGAACAGCTTGCCGGTGATTTACTGCCGGAGCAGAAAGACGGGCTTCCTTCCGACGACAACATCATTGCAACCGGTTTTCACCGCAATACCATGACCAACAATGAAGGCGGTACCGACGACGAGGAATTTCGTACTGCCGCTTTGATTGACCGTGTGAATACAACCTGGGAAGTTTGGCAGGGTACCACATTTGCATGCATTCAGTGCCATAGTCACCCGTATGATCCGATCAACCATGAAGATTATTACAAGTACATGGCATTTTTCAACAATGCGCGGGATGAGGATGTATGGGACGAGTGGCCCAAATTACGTTTTTACAAAGGGGAAGACTCCGCCAGGGTTGAAAAGGTAAAATCCTGGATCAAACAATACGAGCCCGGCCAGGCGGAGGAAGTAAGCCGCTTTATGCGGGTGATGGAGCCGAAGATCAACGCCCACAATTTTGTCAAAGGTGACCAGTCGACGGTGCTGCTGATTTCCTACTATGGAGTGAAAGGGCGGGGTAATGCACGCATTCCAAATGTAAACCTTACCGGTGCGGGCAGTATTGTCATGAATGTGTCAACCAAAGCTGAGGATGCAGTACTGACCCTGCACCTTGATAAACTGGACGGCCCGGTACTATCCACTATCAAAGTCCCCAAGAGGGATACTGTAATCATTTCACCCCTCAGTCCGGTGACCGGAAAACATGACGTTTTTCTTTCACTGAACAGTACGAAGTCGCCCGAAGAGTGGGTACGCATTACCTGGGCAGCTTTCCAGAAAACCCTGCCAGGTGCCAATAAGCCGGGATACAGTGAAATCATGCAGGATTATGCCACCATACTCACCCGGCCCGCGGAGAGTATGCCGGTGATCTGGGAAGGAAAAGACGATTTTGCCCGCAAAACAAATGTTTTTGTAAGAGGCAACTGGATGGTCAAAGGAGCGGAAGTACAGCCGGATGTTCCCAGGCTTCTCGCACCCATGCCCAAAGAATTTTCCCGCGACCGCCTCGGATTGGCCAGATGGATCGTGAGCCGGGAGAATGCATTGACTGCCCGCGTGATTGTAAACCGGTACTGGGAGCAGCTGTTTGGCCATGGCATTGTGGAAACCGTAGAGGACTTCGGGTCTCAAGGTGCTGAACCTACCCATCGAGAGCTGCTGGACTGGCTCGCAGTGGAGTTTATGGAAAAAGACCAGTGGCATGTCAAAAAGCTGCTGAAAAGGATTGTGATGTCGGCTACCTACCGCCAGAGCTCCCGTACCGACCGGCAGCGGCAGGAGGAAGACCCTTATAACCGCTGGCTGTCGCGCGGGCCGCGGGTAAGGCTAAGTGCGGAGCAGGTAAGGGATCAGGCGCTGGCGTGCAGCGGACTTATTTCCAAAAAAATGTACGGGCCGAGCGTCATGCCGCCCCAGCCTGACAAAATCTGGCAGTCGCCGTACAGCGGTGAAAGCTGGGTAGTAAGTGCGGGCGAGGACAAGTACCGGCGCGGCGTATATACCTATTGGAAACGCACGGCACCTTATCCTTCCATGACTACCTTCGATGCCCCGAGCAGGGAATTTTGCCAATCGAGGCGGATTCTGACGAACACGCCTTTACAGGCACTCGTCACCCTCAATGATCCTGTGTACCTGGAAGCTGCCGAGAAGCTGGCCGAAACCATGAAGAAGCGCGGGAAAACGCCTCAGGAGCAGCTGCGCGAAGGTTATCGCATGCTCACATTCCAGCCCATCGGAAATAAAAGTCTGGACGTACTCATGAAGATTTACAGGGAGGCATTAACCAATTATAAGAACAAGCCCGCCGAGGTGGACAGTATTCTGGTTTACGGAAAAAACAAAACCCCCGAGCTGGCCGCACTGACCATATCCGCGAACGTACTGCTGAACCTGGACAATGTTGTTACCAAAGAATAACCTGACTGCTCATGGATAAATTGCTGAAAGAGCTGCAGTACACGCATCTGCAAACACAAACCCGCCGGCACTTCCTGCAGTCGGCCGGGTTTGGGCTGGGTGCACTGGGCCTGGGCTCGCTGCTGGGCTCCTGCGGAGGCAACCCGGCGGTACCAGCCCCGGCAATGGAGGAAGCACTGACTAAAATTCCCCAGTTCGCCCCGAAAGCCAAGCGCGTGATTTACATTCACATGGCCGGCGCACCGTCGCAGCTTGAATTGTTCGACTACAAGCCGGAACTGGAAAAATACCACGGCCACGACTGTCCAGCAGCATTTCTGGAAGGAAAAAAATTCGCATTCATACAAGGTGTACCCAAAATGCTGGGGCCGCAGGGAAAGTTTGCCCAATACGGCCAATCGGGCGCGTGGCTCTCGGACTACCTGCCTTACCTGCAAACCGTGGCTGACGAAGTTACCTTCCTCAAAGCCATGCATACCGACCAGTTTAACCACGCTCCTGCGCAGCTGCTGATGCATACGGGGAGCGCCAGGCTGGGTCGCCCGAGCCTGGGTGCCTGGGCCGTGTACGGGCTCGGCTCTGAAAACCGCAACCTGCCGGGCTTCATCGTACTGGCTTCCGGCGGCAGGCAGCCCGATGCAGGCAAAAGCGTGTATGGCAGCGGCTTTTTGCCATCGGTGTACCAGGGCGTGCAATGCCGCACAGGCGGCGATCCGGTACTTTACGTAAGCGATCCTACGGGCATGAACCGCAACATGCGCAAGCAGACCATTGAAGCCATTAATGAAATCAACCGGCAAACGTATGAGGAAGTGCAGGACCCGGAAATTCTCACGCGCATCAGCCAGTATGAAATGGCTTTCCGCATGCAGATGTCGGTTCCGGAAGTCATGGATATTTCCAAAGAGCCGCAGTTTATCCTTGATATGTACGGTGTAAAGCCGGGAGAAGGCACTTTTGCCATGAACTGCCTCCTGGCCCGCAAGCTCGTCGAAAACGATGTGCGCTTTGTGCAGCTTTTTGACTGGGGCTGGGACGGGCACGGCACTTCGCAGTCCGACAATGTGGAAGGAGGGCTGAGGAACAAATGTCAGCTGTCGGACCGGCCGATTGCGGCTTTGATACAAGACCTCAAAATGCGCGGCTTGCTGGAAGAAACACTGGTGATCTTCGGGGCCGAATTTGGCAGAACCCCCATGCAGGAAAATAGAAACGGGCTCGTCATGCCTTATATGGGCAGGGACCACCATCTCGATGCATTCACCATGTGGATGGCAGGCGGCGGCACCAAAAAAGGATTCACTTTCGGTGAGACGGACGAGCTTGGATATTATGGCGTAAAAGACCGGGTACATGTGCATGATCTACAGGCAACGATCCTGCACCTGATGGGCTTTGACCATGAGAAGTTTACCTATCCGTTCCAAGGCCGCAATTTCAGGCTGACGGACACCGAGGGTAAGGTCGTGAAGCAGGTTATTGCATAGGCGCTATCATTTTTGTTTTTGTAAAAACGCGAATAATTCATGGAAAACGGCATCGTACAGGCATTCAGGATGCAGCTTAAAACTGGTTTTGAAGAAGAGTACAAAAAGCGGCACGACGAGATCTGGCCGGAACTCTCGGATTTGCTTGTACAGGCCGGCATCCGGGAGTACTATATTTTCCTCGATCCCGGTACCCTCGCATTGTTTGCATTTCAAAGATTAAGCACTGACCATCAAACCGGTGACCTGGCGACTCTCCCGATTATGAAAAGGTGGTGGGACTACATGGCTGACCTGATGGAAGTCAATCCTGACAACTCGCCACGCTCCGTAGCATGCCCGGAAGTTTTTCGCCTGCTTTAATTGAATTTGTTCATGCATTCTATACTACTTCAAGCTTCGGACTGGGCACTTTTTTTTGGAAGATTTCACCCTGCCATTGTACACCTTCCCATTGGATTCCTGCTGATCGCTGCACTTCTTGTATTAGGAAAACAGCTTGGCAAAATCGCCGTCAGTGAGTCGGCTGTAAGTTTTATCCTGCTCTGGTCGGCTGGAACAGCTACTATTTCGTGCGTGTTTGGTTACCTGCTATCGCTTGAAGGCGGGTATGAAGAAGATATTCTGACAAGCCATATGTACCAGGGCATTGGGGTGGCTGTTTTTTCATGGATTGCATGGGGCATGCAGTCCGGCAAGCTGAAAAAAATTCGTCCGGCCAACAGCCAGACTGCTACCTGGATGCTGGGCATTGCAACCATCCTCGTGTTTACAACCGGGCATTACGGAGGCTTCCTGACGCATGGTACCGGCTACCTCACACAATACACGCCGGAGCCCTTCCGATCACTGGTCGGCATGCCTCCCGCAGAGGAAAAAACCGTTGAAATAAAGCCGATTGCCAATATTAATGAGGCACTTGTGTACGCCGACATTGTGCACCCTATCCTGGAAACACGCTGCGTACAATGCCATAATAAAAGCAAAAGTAAGGGTGACCTGCAAATGGACAATTTGGCCCAACTCCTGAAAGGCGGCGAAAGCGGACCCGCACTGATTGTAGGCAAGGGAGCGGAAAGTGACCTGATCAAGCGCTGCCTGTTGCCTGAAAGTGACGACGACCACATGCCCCCCAAAGGCAAGCCCCAGCTCACTCCTGACCAGATCAGCATCCTGACGTGGTGGATTGACCAGGGTGCTCCCGCTGACAAGAAAGTAGCCCAGCTGACACAAACAGAAGCTGTAAAGCCGGCCCTGGCAAGTCTGGGCGAAGGAGCGGAGCCAGCTGCCGGCCATGCCCCTGACAATACATCCGCAGTACTTGGCCTTAAAGTCGCACCCGGCAACGAAAAAGCGATTGAAGCGCTGCGGAAAGCAGGTTTGATTGTGAACACGCTATCACAGGACCAAAACCTGCTGGAAGTAAGTGCCGTAAATGCGCCCGGCTTCAGCGATGCGCAGGCAGCACTGCTAACCGCGCTGGCCGAGCAGATCACCTGGCTGAAATTGGGTGATACCAAAATAACCGACCAGGGGCTTAAAGAAATCGCAAAACTGAAGAACCTGAGTAAGCTCCACCTCGAACATACCGGTGTCACGGATGCAGGCATGGCGAGCCTCCGAGACCTGCCCTATCTCGAATACATGAATGTGGTAGATACCAAAGTCGGGGACGAAGGACTGAAAAGTGCAGCCTCAATAAAAGCATTGCGGTCGATTTACGTGTGGCAGTCGGCGGTAACGGATACAGCAGTGCAGCAGCTTGCCGCTACCCGGCCGGGCCTGCTTATTGTAAACGGGCTCAGCGAGGCTGCCGTAGCGCAATTTCTGAAAGCGGGGGACACGACCCGTACGAAAGCTCCCTGATATTCTTTTTTCCATGAAACGCAGACATTTTATGAGTACAGCCATTGCTACCGCCGGGGTTATCAGCGGCATGGAAACCCTGGCCGGCGAAAACAGCGCGCCTGCCCGGTTTGAAAACAGGCTCTCGCTCAAAATCCTCGGAACCAACTGGGGATTCGCAGGCAGCACGGATCAGTTTTGCGCAGCCATTAAAAAAGAAGGCTACGACGGTACCGAAATGTGGTGGCCGGGCACAAAAGAAAAGCAGGCAGAGCTGCTGGCTGCATTGAAAAAGTACGGGCTTGAAGTAGGATTTCTGTGCGGCTCTGGCGAACAGGACTATGCGCGGCACCTGGATCAGTTTAAAAAACAGATTGACGAGGCTACAACCCGGTTTGAAATGAAGCCGCTATACATCAACTGCCACAGCGGCCGCGACCATTTTTCCTACGAACAAAATAAAGCATTCATCGATCATACGACGGCTGCTACCCGTAAAACGGGCATCCCCATTTATCACGAAACACACCGCGGCCGGATGCTCTTCGCGGCTCACATTACGCGCAACTTTATCGAAAAAAATCCTGAACTGCGGCTGACGCTGGACATTTCGCACTGGTGCAATGTGCATGAAAGCCTGCTGCATGACCAGCAGGAAACCGTGAGCCTGGCACTTTCGAGGGTGGGTCATATTCATTCCAGGATCGGGCATGAGGAAGGTCCGCAGGTGAATGATCCGCGGGCACCGGAATGGGAAGCTGCCGTGAAGGCGCACCTGGCCTGGTGGGATGCGGTAGTGGAACAAAAGGTTAAAAGCGGCGAAACACTGACAGTACTCACCGAATTTGGCCCGCCCGACTATCTGCCGACCCTGCCTTACACCCGCCAGCCACTGGCCGACCAGTGGGCTATTAACGTGTATATGATGCAGCTGTTCAGAAAGAGATATGTGAAGTAATTGCTAACAGGTTCTCTTTAAAAAGAGATTTACATAAATTGCGCTCATCACCAAACCACGAATGCAATGAAAAACACACACTTCCTGATCGCAGGAAACGAGTCCGAAATCAGTACGTCTTTTATCGGCGCATTTGTAGCAGATATTGATGGAAAAAAGTCCCTGACGATCAGGGATTTTCACGAGCAGCTGGCCAGTGCCCTGAACTTTCCCGAGTATGAAGGGCGCAGCCTGGAAGACCTGGACGAAATGCTGAACGACCTGCAGTGGATTGAAGAAAAAAAGATAATTATTTACATCAGCGATACGGCCGAGTGGCTTTCAAAAGAAAAGTCCGAAGACAAAATCCTGACCGTCATAGACATGTTTGATGCGACGGCGGAAGACTGGCGCTGGCTGGACGAGGACGAGCAGGATGGTTTCAAAAAGAAGGAGCTCCGGATTGTTTTTCAGGACTCGGCACGCATCCGCCGGCTGCTGGAAGAACAGGAAATTCCTTTCGGAACATTCGACTAAGCCAGCCGGAGATCACGCTTCCATTGTACATATCCCCAGCCTGCCAGTACAAGAAATACAATGTACAGAATGGCTGTGAGGTGCAGGCCTTTGTAATAGTACAATCCCACATAACAAGCGTCGGCTGCTATCCAGAGTATCCAGTTTTCGATGTACTTCCGGGCCATCATCCATTGTCCGATCAGGCTGGCGACGGTCAGGGCTGAGTCTGCGTAAGTAAGGCTGGCGTCGGTAAAGCGGCTGAGCATATATCCCCACAGCCAGGTGGCCACTACAAAAATGACCGCGAAGAGGGTATAAAGCCTGGCGGGCATCCGGGATACGGCTACCCCATCATGATTTTTACCCCCGAAAAGCCACAGCCACCAACCGTAAATGCTGGTGATAAAGTAGTAGGCCTGCAAACCCATATCCGCATATAACCGCACCTGCCAGAAAACCACGGCATATAAAACCGCATTGACGATCCCGAAAAACCAGCCCAGTACATTCTGCCTTGTATTCAGGTACACGCAAACAGCACCCGTAAGAAAGCCCAGGATTTCGAGCGGGGTGGATACGATACTACCCAGGGAAATACTTTGGTTCAGCCAGTCTGTCATCACGAATGCGTAAGATTTACACACGTAAAGCTATTAACAAAAGGGTAATTTGCCGTCTGCTGCATTTGGACGTATTTTTGTATATCATGCGTCTAACAAAATGAGGACGATTGTTGTTGTTCCTTGTTGCCGGCCGGATTTTTCCGTAAACGGCTTTTTGCGTTTAAAAATAACTGCTATACCATTTCACTTACTTGGAAGTTAAAGACCTATTGACCTTATACGGAGGGGACAGCTACCTTGACCTGATCCTTTCCCAGATATCCTCGAAGGAGCCGGAGTCAGCACATGTTCAGATCAAGGGTTTGGTGGGCAGCCTCGATGCCGTTCTTACAGCTGCTATCCAGCAGAAGAAAAAAGGCCCTGCCCTGTACATTCTGAGCGACCGGGAGGAAGCTGCTTATTTTCAGAATGATCTTCAGAACCTGCTGAAAGATGCTGAAGTACTCTTTTATCCCACATCCTACAAGCGGCCGTACCATTATGAGGAGGTGGACAATGCCAATGTACTCATGCGGGGAGAAATCCTCAACAAGCTGAATGTCAGCCGGTCAATCCCTCTTCAGGTTGTGACCTACCCGGAAGCATTGTTTGAGAAGGTGATCAACAAACGCTCGCTGAAAGCCAATACATTTGCCGTGAAGGTGGGAGAAAAGCTGGATAGTGCGTTTTTGACCGAGTTCCTGAACAATTACGGATTTGAGATGACCGACTTTGTTTTTGAAGCAGGTCAGTTTTCGGTCCGGGGCGGTATTATTGACGTATTTTCCTATGCCAGCGAGCATCCTTTCCGGATCGAGCTGTTCGGGGACGAAGTAGATAGTATCCGCTCGTTTGATCCGGATACGCAGCTTTCCATTGAGGTCGTCAAACAGATCAATATTGTACCCGATATTCAGCAGAAGCTTTCCCACGAAACACGCGAATCGTTCCTGAACTTCTTCCCGTCGGAAACGGTGCTCTGGTTCAAAGACGCAGAGCTTACCCTGGAAATCATTGAGAAATGCATGGAAAGAGCTGAAAAGGCCCTGGAAGAAGTGACCGGAGGCGGCGTGCAGATCGTGTCTAATCCGCAGGACCTTTTCGAAACACGGCGCGGGTTTTTAAATCATATCAAAAAATTCAAGACGGTTGAGTTTGGTAAAAAGTCTTACTTTAAGTCAGAAGCCAAGCTGCCGTACTCCTCCAAGCCGCAGCCATCCTTCAACAAGGATTTTAAACGCCTGATTGATGATCTTTCAGAAAACCAGTCCAAAGGATATACCAATGTGATTGTGGCGGAGCAGCCCAAGCAGCTCGATCGGCTTGAACGGATTTTTGAAGACCTTGATCCGTTTGTGAAATTTCGGCCGATCCACATTTCATTGCGGGAAGGTTTTGTTGACGATAACCTGAAACTTGCCTGCTACACAGATCACCAGATTTTTGCGCGTTTTTACAAATACCGCCTCAAAGAAAAATTCAGCAAATCCAAGGCGATTACCATGAAGGAACTGCGCTCTCTGCAGCCAGGCGACTTTGTAACACACGTAGACTATGGCATAGGCCGGTTTGCGGGTATGGAGCGGAAAGATGTAAACGGCAAGGAGCAGGAGGCGGTCAGGCTGATTTACCGGGATAATGACCTGCTGTATGTGAGTGTGCATAACCTGCATAAAATTGCTAAATATACCGGTCGCGAGGGTGTTCCCCCGGCTATGAGCAAGCTTGGGTCCGGCGAGTGGGAAGCTAAGAAATCGAAGGTTAAAAAGCAGCTTAAAGACATTGCGCACGAGCTGATTGCATTATACGCAAAACGCCGGCAGACCCCGGGCTTTCAGTTTTCACCCGACAATTACATGCAGGCTGAGCTGGAATCGTCGTTTTTGTACGAAGACACACCCGACCAGGCTACGGCTACGACCAGCGTGAAGGATGATATGGAAAAGCCTAACCCTATGGACAGGCTGGTGTGCGGGGATGTTGGTTTTGGTAAAACAGAAATTGCGATCCGTGCCGCATTCAAGGCCGTGTGCGACAGCAAGCAGGTGGCAATACTTGTACCTACTACAATCCTCGCAATGCAGCATTACAAAACATTCAGCGAGCGGCTTGCTGACTTTCCGGCGCGGGTAGGCTATATCAACCGTTTCAAGACAACCAAAGAAATCAAGGATACACTCAAAGAAGCTGCGGAGGGTAAAATTGATATTTTGATCGGTACCCACCGCATTCTCAATAAGGATGTAATTTTCAAGGACCTGGGCTTACTGGTAATTGACGAGGAGCAGAAGTTTGGTGTAAAAGCCAAGGACCGGCTTAAAGAAATGCGGATCAACGTAGACGTACTGACGTTGACAGCCACCCCGATCCCGCGTACGCTGCATTTTTCACTGATGGGCGCCCGCGACCTTTCGGTAATTGCCACACCTCCGCCCAACCGCCAGCCTGTTACCACCGAGGTACATACATTCAGTGAAGAATTTATCCGTGATGCAATCAGCTACGAAGTTCAGCGCGGCGGTCAGGTTTTCTTTGTGCATAACAGAGTCAATGACATTGAATCCATTGCCAATATCATCATGCGCCTCGTACCAGACGTGCGGATCGGAGTTGCTCATGGGCAGATGGATGGGGACAAGCTCGAAAAAGTAATGGTTAAATTCATTGAGGGTGAATTTGACATTCTGGTTTCGACCAACATCATCGAGTCCGGGATTGATATTGCAAATGCCAATACGATCATCATCAACTCTGCGCATATGTTCGGCCTCTCTGACCTTCACCAGATGCGTGGCCGTGTGGGACGTTCCAACCGGAAGGCATTCTGCTACCTGCTGACTCCCACGGCATCGACCCTGGCGAGTGATTCCCGCAAGCGCCTTCAGACGCTGGAAGAGTTTTCGGAGCTGGGCGATGGTTTTAAGGTGGCCATGCGTGACCTTGATATCCGGGGAGCAGGCAATCTGCTTGGTGCCGAGCAGAGCGGATTTGTAAATGACCTGGGCTATGAGCTTTACCATAAAATGCTGGACGAAGCTGTACAGGAACTGAAAAATAATGAGTTCAAGGACCTGTTTGCAACTGCCCTGGGCTTACCTAAAAACCTGGTATCGGAGTGCCAGATCGAGACCGATTTTGCAACATTGATCCCCGATAATTATGTTAAAAATATTTCAGAAAGGCTGTCGTTATATACCCGCCTTGACAATATTGAGACAGAAGAGGATCTGGGTAAATTTGAGCAGGAGATCCTGGACCGTTTCGGGCCTGTGCCGGTAGAGGTACAGGACTTGCTGAAAACGGTCCGTTTACGCTGGGAAGCAGAGACTTTGCACTTTGAAAAACTGACTTTGAAGAGCAATACCATGAAAGGCTACTTCGTTGTTTCGCAGAACGACGATTTCTTCCAGTCGGCTAAGTTCGGGCAGGTAATCGATTACATTAAAAAGCACCCGCGGGAAATTTCATTGAAAGATCAGAAAGGCAAGCTCATTTTGATTTGTGAAGATGTAAAAAGCATTGAGCAGGCCCGTAATATTTTGATGGAAATAACCCGGTAGCCGTTTTTTGATTAAATTAGTTTCGATTCATTTCAATACATTTGCGGTTTCGCATACTAGTAACTACGAAATACTTAAGTCACTTTAAAGCAATGATTTGCATGCAAAAGATAGGTACCCGGTCGATCGCGCTGATTATGATTGTGTTATTGGCGGCTACTTCGTGTAGTAAGAACAAGAAGCCTACGAGCCTTAAGCCGGGTAAAACAAGCTCTAAAACGGGCCTGGCTTATAATGGGAAGGACGGATTCGAGGTGAAGCAATACAAAGCATTGCCCGCAGGCCCTGACCTGGTTTATATCGAAGGCGGCCGGTTTACCATGGGCTCGCTGGAAGAAGAAGTAATGAGCCGCCGGGACAATCCGAAAAGAACCGTAAGTATACAGTCCTTTTATATGGACCAGACGGAAGTGGCCAACGTCCACTACCTGGAATACCTCAATGCGGTACAGCGTGACTCTTCGGAGGAGTTTTACAGTAAGGCCCTGCCTGATACCAATGTTTGGTTCAATGAGCTTTCTTTCAATGATTCTTATGTAACCATGTATTTGCGCCACCCGGGCTTCCGGTTATATCCGGTTGTAGGTGTATCATGGGTGCAGGCCAACGATTACTGTGCATGGCGTACTGCTGCGGTGAGTCAGGCAAATACGATTGCAGGTAATGCAGCAGGCAAGAAGAAAAAAGGTTTCTCTTTTGGCAAGAAGAAAAAAGGAGAGGCAGAAGCAGTTGCATCTGCTGAATCGGCACCTGCGCCACTTCGCATTGAAAGTGGATATGTGATGCCTCCGTACCGCCTTCCTACAGAAGCTGAGTTTGAGTATGCTGCCATCGCCATGATCGGTACCCAGTATTCTGACGAAAATCAGTCAAATCAGCGGATTTATCCTTGGGATGGGTCTACGATGCGTCAGCCGCGTGGCCGTAAACAAGGTACCATGCTTGCCAACTTCAAGCGCGGTCCTGGTGACTACGCCGGTATTGCCGGAAAGTCTAATGACGGCGCGATTATCACTCAGGAAATTCGCTCGTACCCTGCCAATGACAATGGGTTGTATGATATGGCCGGAAATGTAAGCGAGTGGGTGTATGACGTATATCGTCCATTGTCCAACAATGACGTAAACGACCTGAACTCATTCCGCCGTGATGGTTACCAGGATGATGCCAAGAACTACGATAACAAAAACAGCAACTCGCTGGTAAATGACAATCTGCGTGTGTATAAAGGTGGCTCCTGGGCTGATGTAGCTTACTGGCTTTCACCAGGCACCCGCCGCTATATGGACCAGGACTCTGCTACTGCCATGGTAGGTTTCCGCTGCGCAATGATTGCAACAGGAACTCATAAGGAGTAAAAGCATAAGAGCATTAAAAAGGAAGAGGTGCCAGGCTAGCCTGGCACCTCTTCCTTTTTAATGCTGCGCCAATGCGATAGTGAGTATATAAAACTGCTTGCAGCCCGCTTGTTTTAGGGTGTTAATGCATTCTTCCAGGGTGGCGCCGGTAGTAAGTACATCGTCTACGAGAATGATCGTTCCGGTATCAATTGGCTGTGTAACTTTGAAAACACCATTCACATTACTTCGCCGCTCCGACTTGCTTTTTCCTGTTTGTGTTTGCGTGTACTTGGTCCGGGCGAGGATAGTGCCCGACCAGGGAAGGCTGCATGCCAGCGAAATGCCCTCTGCAAGCAGATCACTCTGATTATACCCGCGTTTTTGTTTCTTCTTTGCATGCAGCGGAACACTCAGGATTAGGGCGCCGTCTGGTAATGCCCGTGCAGCCACCAGCTCCTGCCCGAACATTTGTCCCAGTGTTACTCCTACCTCCTTGTTCCCGCGGTATTTCAGCGCGTGCAGTAGCTGCTGAACCTTGCCTTTTTTTGTAAAAAGTAAAAAAGTATAGGTGGCTAGTACCTCCGGCAGATTTACAAACTTATAGCGGATCGTATCTGCATGCATACCGTCACTATGGGCACGTGGCAGTGAAATGCGGCAAAAAGTGCAGATTACTTCCTCATTCCCGAGCAAACCTATATTACAGGCCGCACAGGATCTCGGAAAAACAAGGTCAACAAAATCATTCAGGTAAGTGCGAAGGTTCATTTTTAGCATTGCTACCGATTATTTAAAAGACTGGATACCTTTGCACATCAAAAACCTAATGCACCTGTTATGTCCACGTTGATTGTCAATGCACGCGTAGTAAATGAGAATTCAGTTCAGGAATTAGACGTGCTGATTGAAAATGGTCACATCACGAAGATTGGCAGCGACCTGCAGTCCAATGCTGCGGATCGTGTGATTGATGCCCGCGGCAAGTACCTTATGCCCGGGGTGATTGACGATCAGGTGCATTTCAGAGAACCCGGATTAACGCACAAGGCAAACATTTACATGGAGGCACGCGCCGCAGTAGCCGGCGGAGTAACTTCGTTCATGGAAATGCCGAACACGGTGCCGAATACACTCACACAGCCGCTTTTACAAGACAAATATGACATTGCAGCAGCTACCTCCCTGGCCAACTACTCCTTTTTTATGGGTGCTTCCAACAGCAACTATGACGAGGTAATGAAGACAGACGTCACGGAGGTTTGCGGCATTAAAATCTTTATGGGCTCATCTACCGGGAATATGCTGGTGGATGCTCCGGAGGTACTTGAAAAGCTTTTTGCCAATGCACCATGCCTGATCGCCACCCATTGTGAAGATGAGCCCACCGTGCGGCAGCGAATGGAATTATACCGTGAAATGTATGGTGAAAATGTGCCTTATAATATCCATGCTTTGATCCGTAATGAAGAGGCATGCCTTAAATCTTCTTCCTTTGCAACCTCACTGGCGCACAAAAACAACACCCGCCTGCACATTCTGCATATTTCGACGGGTGACGAAGTCTTTCTTTTTGAGCCAGGCAATCGTTCAAATGGGCAGATCCTGCTGAGTAACGGCTTGCCGAAGCTGGTTACTGCGGAGGCTTGCGTACATCATCTCTGGTTTGATGCAGAGGATTATCACAATCTGGGAAATAAGATTAAATGCAATCCTGCAATCAAGGCACCGCACCACAAAGAGGCGATTCTCCAGGCAGTACTTGATAACCGCATTGACGTGATTGCAACGGATCATGCTCCCCATACGATGGAAGAAAAAAAACAGCATTACTGGCAGGCTCCTTCGGGACTTCCGCTTGTGCAGCATACGCTCAATGTCATGCTGGAACTCAGCAGGCAGGGCAAAATTTCTATCGAGCGGGTTGTAGAAAAAATGAGCCACGCCGTGGCCGACTGTTTCCAGATCCGTGAACGGGGCTATATACGAGAAGGCTACTGGGCCGACCTCATCCTTGTTGATACCGAGGCGACTACTACGGTTTCACCAGACAATATTGAATCCAAATGCGGCTGGTCACCGTTTGAAGGAACGACATTTCATTCGCAGGTAACACATACGTTTGTATCGGGCCACCTGGCGTTTGAAAACGGGAAATTTGATGAAAGTATAAAAGGAAAACGGCTAAATTTTAGCCGCTAGGTAGGTGAAGTAGTTCCGGATGATTTCCAGATCCGCCTCAGTCCAGTCCAGAGATGGCAAGTCCTCCGGGGTAAGCCATTGGATTTGTTCATGCTCGGTAAGCTGTATCTGCCGTGTTTTAAGGCTGCAAATAAAAGGTACCAGGATTATTTCGCGCCATCCCTGGTCCTTTATTGTAACCGGAAGCCGGTCGAAAATCTCAATCTCAACATCAAGCTCCTCCCGGATTTCCCGGATCAGGGTTTCTTCGTCTGTCTCGCCGTTTTCCTGCTTTCCACCCGGGAATTCCCATTGTAAGGGAAACGACATCTCCGCACTGCGCTGGCCTGCAAGTACCTTTCCTTCACATTCAATCACAGCACACGGCACTCTCACTACTAACTTTTCAGATACCAGTACTTCAGTCATAGAGGCGGCTTCTTAATTTTACCGCAAAAGTACGACATAATAAGTTAACGCAGATACATTTATTTAAAACCTGAAAGGCTGCAAATCAGAACAATTCGCCTGAGCGGTGTCTTGGCAAAATACCCAAATGCCTGAATGCTTTCTCGGTAACTTCCCTGCCACGGGACGTTCTTTTCAGGTAACCTTCCTGGATCAGAAAGGGCTCATACACTTCCTCAATGGTTTCCGCTTCTTCTCCACATGCGGTCGCAATGGTAGACAAGCCCACGGGTCCTCCCTTGAATTTTTCAACAATGGTACTGAGAATGCGGTTATCCATTTCATCGAGTCCATTCTGGTCCACATCCAGCGCCTGCAAAGCCATTTCGGCGATAGCAACCGTAATTTTTCCATTACCTTTTACCTGCGCAAAATCACGGGTTCTTCTGAGCAGATTATTGGAGATCCTGGGAGTTCCGCGGCTCCTGCGGGCTATTTCAAAAGCAGCATCCTCATCGAGCGGCGTACCCAGGATAGCGGCGGAACGTTTGAGGATCGTTGATAAAAGCTGTGCATCATAGTATTCCAGCCTCGCATTGATCCCGAACCTGGCCCGCAAAGGCGAAGTGAGCATTCCGGCACGGGTAGTGGCACCGATCAGCGTAAATGGATTCAGTCCAATCTGGATACTGCGCGCATTGGGCCCGCTGTCCAGCATAATATCAATTTTGTAGTCCTCCATAGCAGAATAGAGGTACTCTTCTACAATGGGGTTCAGACGATGAATTTCATCTATAAACAAAACGTCATGTTCCTGAAGATTGGTCAGCAAACCAGCCAGGTCGCTGGGCTTGTCCAGAACCGGGCCCGACGTAATCTTGATCCCCGAGCCAAGTTCATTGGCCACAATATGCGACAGGGTTGTTTTTCCTAAACCCGGAGGACCATGCAGCAGTACATGATCCAGCGCATCGCCGCGCATACGGGCAGCCTGGACGAAAATTTTAAGGTTTTCAAGAATCTTGTGCTGCCCTGTAAAATCACTGAAAGTCAGCGGCCGGAGTGCCCGCTCTATCTCCTTCTCTGCATTGGAAAGGTTTTCCTTCTCCCCGGACAAATAATCCTGCCGCATCTTCAATATAAATGTTACCTAATCAAAAATAGCGGTTTTAATCTGCAAAAAGAAGATCAGCGGATCACCATTACTGATCCTCTTTTTACAATAGGAGCACGCTCCGGATAGTACAGGCCTTCATAGGACAGTACGTACGGATAGCTGCCCGGCTGTACTTTAAGGCCCTTGTAAGTTCCGTCCCAGCGGTCTTCAATGTTGTTGGTAGCGTAAATGACTTCGCCCCAGCGATTGTAAATGCGCATGGAGAAATTGGTGTAGTAAGCCCCGAATATTTCCAATACCTCATTGTTACCCTCACCATCCGGCGTAAATGCATCCGGAATAAAAAACCGGGGCTCACAGCGGTCAACCACCTGCGTCGACTTCTCGGACACGCAGCCTTCTGCATTGGTCGCCACTACCGTATAAGTACCTTCTGTGTTGACGGTAATGGTACGTGTGGTATCGCCGGACGGCTCCCACTCATATTTTAGCAGCCCCTGACCATTGGCATCGAGGATCACCGACTGTCCGTCGGGAATACAGATCACATATTCGGGAATCAGGTTCAGAACCGGTGAGGGACGCTCGCCCACGGTAAGTGTATCTGCATTAAAACAATCGTTACGGTCCTTGACAGTTACCGAGTAAGTACCCGCCTGACCCACTGTGATATCCCGCGTCGTCTCGCCTGTACTCCAGTTGAATTCGATCCAGCGGTCACTGGATACGGTAAGTACAATGGAGCTGTCGCGGCACAGGGTAGTATCAGCGCCCAGGGTGAAGGCAGGCGGCTTACGCAAGGTAATTTCGATGGTATCCGCAGAGTAACATTCCCCTTTCGGTCCGTTGAACGCTACTGCAATGTACCGGCCGGTAGCCGTAGCCCGGTATGTACGCTGCCGACTTACAACCCTGCCCCGGTTGATCCATGCATACACATCGGCCTGCACTTTCATATCCAGCGGAACATAGGCACCACAGGTATCCTTATCAGCTCCGAGGTCGATTTGCGGCGGAGTTTCGTAAATGGTTATTTCCTGCACAATGGTCGTATCCTTGCACCGGTTGGTAGCGCGCATTGCTACCATGTATGTTCCGGGCTGGGTGTACGTGTAGGTAGCCTGCTGCTGCTTGGAGGGGGCTGTAAACGCTCCATTTCCCAGGAAATCCCAGGAGTAGGTATCTTCAATGGGATCGCAGATCGGGCTGGCCTGGAATGTAGTAGGTTCATTGGTACAAAAACCATCCGCCTCAAAGCCGGGCCCGGAAGATTCCTGCGTAAAATCCTGAACCATGTTCGGCAAACCCAGCTGGCTGTTTTTTCCGCCCAGACTTACTCCATCACGCTCATACTCGATCGCTGTAAGGGAATTACCCTCCGGCTCGCCGATAACAGCCAGGTACTCGCTTCCTTTAACCGCCATGTAAATGCGTCCGTCGGATGCGAACTGTAGTGCTCCATAAGTTTGTGTTGCAGAACTGTCGATCGTGATGGCAGTTTCGGTCAAAAGGCTGTCCGGCAGGGTCAGATCGTACTGTTTCAGGTAAGAACTGGTACCATTGCCCCCCTGAAAGGAAATGTACATTTTCTCCCCGGTCGGTGAAAATTCAATCCCGTATGCAGTAGGCGGCGCGGGACCAAGATCCATCGTTTTGTCATAGGTCAAAACTCCGGTAGAGTCGTTGAATTTGTAAAGCTCCACATAATTTTGAGGCGGGCCGGGCACTACAACAGCCAGCCTGCGCTCCCCGGTGGTACTGTCAGGAGAAGAAAACTTCATGTAGCCCTGTGCCTCGGCAGGAGTATCATGTGCCATCCCCAGTTCAGGAGTGCTGGTCTCTACCAGTCCGCCGTCCGTTGCATGAAATATGCGGAATTTATTGGTTCCGTAATCGTGGGTAATTACCCAGTAAGTACTGTCGCGGTCATTGCGGACAGAAGCCAGCCTTTCCGTGGTAGGCTGCTGTAGAGTCGTATTCTGCTCGATAATAGCTCCCAAACCATTATTACGGCGCATATCCACGACGCTGACCGTAAGCAGTTTTTCTCCATTGATGTCGGAGGTTGTAAATACATTGTACAAATACTCACAGCCTTTACAGGTAGGCTGCGGCACAATGAGCACGGACTGGGTGGAGTTGGGACTTCCTTTTAATGGCGCACAGTTGGTCAGCTCAAAACAGGGCATGACATCTCCGTTTTTATTCCAGATTGTTATACCATCAGAATAAAAGAGCAGCTGGCCTTTGGAATTGGCAATCGATGAGGTACCCTCGGGTGTGTTCAGCTTACCGTCGGTAATGGGCGTAGGCGGATTATTGGAAAAATCAAGACCAGCATTGCCCCCGAAGTACCACTTGGCTCCTTCCTGGTTTGCAGGCTCCATACATATTTTTACATTCACCCTGTCCTGGATCTTACATCCATTGGGCAGGATCACCTCTACAGAGTAACAACCTGAACTGTCAACTTTCAATGTTTGGGTAGTGTCTCCTTTCGGGTACCACACATAACGGGCACCATCGGGCGCTCCGGTGGGGTATGGATTGAGGATCAGGGTATCGCCCGGACAAATCGTAGTATCCGTTTTCCATTGCTGAAAAGAGGGTGGTAACTCACCAATCTGCACGACCCTTGAAACCGTCTGGCTGGTGCCGCCGGTAAGCGTACGCACCAAGGTTACATTGTAGGAGCCGGGAGCTGCATAGGAGTGCTGAGGATTACGGCGGGAATCAGTGCCGCCATCCCCGAAGCTCCACTGCCACGCTGTGGCCGTACTCAGCGTATCCCTGAATGAAGTAGAGTCTGCATCACAATCCGGATTCTGCATGCACTGCCCTTCAACCACAAACTGGGCACGGACCTGACCGTATGCAGAGAGCAGCAGGAGGAAAAAGACGGAATAAAATATTTGCCGGTAATTGTTATAAAATCGCCCCATGTTTCGTTACTTGTTCAAACACCCCTATCCGCCACCGTTTTCCCCGGATTTACCCGATAATAGTAACGAAAATAAAATCGTAAAATTTTGTATGCCCGGGTACCTGAAACCACTCTAAATTTGAGTATTAATACGTAAACAGCGGACATTTTGTGAATTATATTTAGTATTTTTTTTCTCCTGAACAAATCCGTCAACCACGGAAGGGCATCGACAGACTTTTATGATCAAGCGTTTACTTCCTCTATTGCTACTGACACTCGTAAGCCTGGATGGTTGGAGCCAGGATCCACAGTTTTCGCAGTTTTACGCAAATCCCTTATACCTTAACCCGGCTCTTGCAGGCGGTGCACTTGCGCCCCGCGCCACAGTCAATTACCGTAACCAGTGGCCGTCGCTTTCGGCCAACTTTGTGACTACTTCATTCGGTGCCGATGTTTTTCTGCCCAATTACAACTCGGGGCTGGGTGTGCTGGTGACCATGGACAGTCAGGGACTCGGCAATCTTAAATCAACCGATGTAGGACTTCAGTATTCTTACCAGATCCAGCTGAATGACCTTACTTCGCTGCGGCTGGGTATCCAGGGTGGTTTTGCTTCACGGACGCTGGATTATTTCGGACTTACCTTTGGCGACCAGTATGATAACGGCGGACTGACAGGCCAGCCTTCCAAGGATCCCTTTGCGACAGGAGGGCCCAATGTGTTTTATGCCGACTTTGCGTCGGGATTAATGCTTTACTCGGATTGGTACTGGGTAGGCGCCTCCGCTCATCACCTCAACCGGCCCAACCAGGCTTTTTCTTCCCTTACAGAGGCCCGGCTTCCGGTAAAAGCCAGCTTACAGGCGGGTTTGCGTATTCCTTTTGCAGGATATACTTTCCTGGGCGATGAAATTGATAAGGAAAAGAGCATTTCTCCTGCCATACTTTATAAAAAGCAGGGCAAATACGACCAGTTTGATGCAGGAATGTACGTAACCATTGAACCGCTCGTGCTGGGTGCCTGGTACCGGGGTATCCCGTTCAAAAAATATGCACAGAACATCAATAACCACGAGTCGCTGATTTTCCTGGCGGGTTTCCGGCAGGATAAGTTTTCCATCGGTTATAGCTACGATCTCACCATTTCTACCCTGGGTGCAAGCAGCGGCGGTGCACACGAAATATCGCTTTCTTACGTATTTGCTCCCCTGGATCCCAAACCCAAACGCAGCAAAAGCCGCAAGCGCCAGCTTAGCTGCCCGAAATTCTGATTGTTTAATCTATTTTATTAGTATTGGATTAGGGTAAACAAAGCTATGGCAGGTCTTTGTACTGCAATGCTTTTTTATCCTTTCCATTTTATTTTATGTCAAAACAGTACAGACTTCATCTGCTCCTATCGCTGTTCCTTTGTGTGCTGACCATAAGTACACAGGCTGTTGCCGCCAAAAGGGAATTTTATGAATTGAAAATCTACCACCTGAAAAGCAAAGACCAGGAAAGCCGCGTAGACAATTACCTGAAAGATGCCTACATTCCTGCCATGCATCGTGCCGGTATCAAGGATATCGGGGTTTTTAAGCCGGTAACTTCGGATACTGCTTCCGGAAAAAGAATCTACGTGCTCGTGCCGCTAAAATCACTGGACCAACTGGTTTCTCTTCCTGAAAAACTGCAAAAAGATGCTGCATACCAGGCGGCGGGCAAAGACTACATTGATGCCGAATACAAGAATCCGCCATATTCCCGCATTCAGTCTACGGTATTGCGCGCATTTGAAAAGAGCCCGGTAATGAAAAAGCCAAACCTGAGCTCACCTAAAAGCGACCGCATTTATGAACTCAGAAGCTACGAAGGCCATACTGAAAAGATTTACTGGAATAAGGTAAAGCAGTTCAATGCGGGTAATGAGATCGGGATTTTTGATCGTCTGGGATTCAATGCAGTATTTTACGGAGAGGTAGTGTCAGGCGCTACACAGCCCAACCTGATGTACCTGACCACGTTCTCCGACAAAGCTTCCCGTGACGCACACTGGAAATCATTTGGCGACGATGCTGAATGGGGAAAAGTAAAATCAATGCCGGAATATCAGAACAACGTTTCCAAAAACGTAACGCTGTTCCTCTTCCCTACTGATTACTCAGATTATTGAAAATACATGCTGAAAAGCGGAAAGGTCAGGAGCTGCGGCTGCCTGACCTTTTTTTATGCCTTTTTGACTGCGTTGATTGCGCCACGTACACTTCCATATTTTTTCAAAAGCGACTCAGCCTCATCGGGCGAAACTTCCAGCTCTTCGACGATCATCCGCAGGGCTCGGTCTACCAGCTTTTCGTTAGTAAGCTGCATATCGACCATTTTGTTACCTTTTACTTTTCCCAGCTGGATCATGACCGAGGTCGAGATCATATTCAAAACAAGCTTTTGCGCAGTTCCTGCCTTCATTCTGGTACTTCCCGTTAGGAACTCCGGCCCTGCTACCACCTCTACCGGGTACTCGGCAGCGGCAGCTACGGGCGATCCCGCATTGCAGACGACGCACCCTGTAAGCAATCCGGCCTTGCGTGCTTCATTCAAGCCGCCTATTACATAAGGTGTACGGCCCGAGGCAGCTATACCGATCAATGTGTCGTTTTCCTGAGGTGCAAATGATGCCAGATCCTTCCAGGCCTGCTCCCAATCGTCTTCCGCATTTTCGACGGCCTTCCTGATGGCGGTATCACCTCCTGCAATAATGCCCACAACCAGGTCAAACGGTACCCCGAAAGTAGGCGGACATTCGGACGCATCCACTACACCAAGCCTGCCGCTGGTACCCGCTCCAATGTAAAACAGCCTCCCGCCAGCCTTCATGCGCGGCACAATGCCGGCGACCAGGGCCTCTATCTGCGGCAATGATTTTTGAACAGCAGCAGGTACTGTATGATCTTCCTGGTTGATGGCAACCAGGATATCCCGAATGCTCATTTGCTCGAGATGGTTGTAATTAGATGCAGATTCAGTTGTCAGCATAAGATTTAATTGTTGTCTTCAAAAATAGATGTTTTCAGGAAGACCGGAGTTTCAAGATCAATATTTGGTATTTAAGACAGATTTATGCCAAAAAATAGCCTCTTTGTTTGGAAAATAAAAAGATTGACTTCTAATTTGTAGTACCAAGTCTAATCCAGCGAATTTTCGCTAATGTTAATGATTACGCTTATGAACTGCCGAATTTTCGTCCCGAGCCTGCTAGTGGTCGCGCTGATTGCGTGAGTGGGATAGCCTGATATAACCAGCACCTCACTCACCAGAGTGGGGTGTTTTTATTTAAATACAATGATCACCAATGGCGACAGAATTAAATAAGTTTTCTAAAATCCTGACCCAGGAAGTAACTAACCCCGCAGCGCAGGCCATGCTGTATGGCATCGGGCTAAAAGAGGAAGATTTTGTAAAGCCTCAGATCGGGATTGCAAGTACAGGCTATGAAGGCAACCCGTGCAACATGCACCTGAACGGTCTATCTGTATACGTAAAGCAGGGAGTTACGGCCAATGATATGATCGGACTGATCTTTAACACCATCGGTGTTTCGGATGGGATGACCAATGGAAATGATGGAATGCGCTATTCGCTTCCCAGCCGTGACATTATTGCGGACTCGATTGAAACCGTGGTGGCAGCCCAATGGTACGACGGCGTGATTGCAGTAGTAGGTTGTGATAAAAATATGCCCGGCGCCATCATGGCCATGGCTCGTCTTGACAGGCCTGCAATTATGGTTTATGGCGGTACGATCCGGTCCGGACATTATAAAGGACAGAAGCTGGATATCGTGTCGGCTTTTGAAGCTCTGGGTAAAAAGTTTGCAAACAACATTTCTGACGAAGACTTTAAAGGTGTCATCCAGAATTCCATTCCGGGACAAGGTGCTTGTGGCGGTATGTACACTGCCAATACCATGGCCTCTTCCATTGAGGCGATGGGACTGAGCCTTCCGTTCAGCAGCTCATACCCTGCTACCCACGAAGGCAAGCAGGAGGAGTGTAAAAAAATAGGCGCGGCTATGAAAAAGCTGCTTGAACTCAACATTACACCCCGCGATATCATTACCAAGAAGTCACTGGAAAATGCGCTTACGGTAGTTATGGCGCTGGGAGGCTCTACCAATGCAGCCCTGCATTACCTTGCTATCGCCCGTGCAGCTGATATTCCGCTGACACTGGATGACATTCAGGTGATTTCAGACCGTACGCCATTTATCGCGGACCTGAAACCCAGTGGTAAGTATTATATGGAAGATATCCTGGAAATTGGCGGTGTGCCGGCAGTTACCAAGTACCTGTATTCAAAAGGACTTATTCACGGGGACTGCATTACAGTAACAGGAAAAACAGTTGCTGAAAACCTCGCGGAAGCACCTGATCTGAACTTTGAAATGCAAAAAATGGTGTTCCCGATCGAGACACCTATCAAGTCTTCGGGACATATCCAGATCATGTATGGAAACCTTGCACCAGAAGGTGGGGTCGCAAAAATTACAGGCAAAGAGGGACTCACTTTCAGTGGCGAAGCCAAAGTTTGTGAACATGAATCGGAGATCATCGACATGCTGGCAAATGGTGAGATCAAGCCGGGCCACGTGGTAGTGATCCGCAATGCAGGTCCGAAAGGCGGACCAGGCATGTCGGAAATGCTGAAACCTACCTCGGCCGTTATGGGAGCAGGACTTGGCGACAAGATTGCATTGATCACGGACGGTCGCTTTTCGGGAGGTACGCATGGATTTGTAGTAGGCCACATTACCCCGGAAGCATTTGAGGGCGGACCTATTGCCTTGGTAAAAGATGGCGACCGCATCAGCATTGATGCCAATACGCGCGCACTCACGCTCCACATTTCTGATGAGGAGCTTACAGCCCGCAAGGCTGCATGGGTACAACCTGCTCCGAAGTTTACAAAAGGAATGCTCGGAAGGTACATCCGCACTGTAAAATCAGCCAGCGAAGGCTGTGTAACAGATGAAGTGTAAATACACTGCTTTCATTAGACTATAAAACACAGAGGTCATGGAATTTAATGAAAATCAAACAGCAGCCATTGCAGCGCCAAAACCTGCGGTGTCTGTCGAAAAACCGGAGTTGATCAACGGGTCACATGCTTTGATCCGTTCGCTGATTGCGGAAGGCATTGAAACCATCTTCGGTTATCCGGGCGGTGCCATTATGCCGGTATACGACGCCATTTATGATTACCAGACCGAAATTGAGCACATCCTGGTACGCCATGAACAAGGTGCCGCGCATGCTGCAGAAGGATATGCAAGGGTATCGGGCAAGACAGGCGTGTGCCTGGTAACATCCGGCCCGGGCGCTACCAATCTCGTCACAGGTATTGCTGATGCGATTATCGATTCTACGCCCATGGTGTGCATCGTAGGCCAGGTAGCGTCTCACCTGCTGGGTACAGATGCATTCCAGGAAACTGATGTGATTGGTATTACCGTGCCGATTACAAAATGGAACTACCAGGTCACCCGTGCAGACGAAATTCCTGAAATTATTGCCAAGGCATTTTATATAGCCGGCTCCGGCCGACCAGGTCCTGTGCTCATTGATATTACAAAAAATGCGCAGCAGGAACTGATGAGCAAAGCTTTTTCATATAAAAAATGTGAAACGCTGATCAGCTACCGTCCCCGGATTGCCCCCAAACAAGATCAGGTTGAGGCCGCTGCAAAGCTGATCAATGAGGCCAAACGCCCGTTTGTGTTCTTCGGGCATGGCGTGCAGATCGCAGGTGCAGAAAAAGAATTGCTTCAGTTTATCGAAAAAACGGATGTTCCTGCTGCCTCTACGCTGCTCGGCCTTTCATGTGTATCGGTAGACCATCCTAATTACGTAGGCTGGCTGGGAATGCACGGCAACTATGGCACCAATGTGCTTACCAACCAATGCGATGTTGTAATTGCAATAGGAATGCGCTTTGATGACCGGGTAACCGGGGATGTAAGCAGGTATGCCAAGCAGGCTAAAATTATTCATATCGAAATTGATCCGGCCGAGATCGACAAGATCATCAAGGCGGATGCGCCCGTGGTAGGTGATGCCAAAAGGGCACTGGAGATGCTTCTGCCGCTCGTGAAGGAAAACAATCACGAAGCCTGGCGGGCAGAGTTCAAGAAGTACGATGTTATTGAAGATGAAAAGATTACCCAGCCCGAACTTGCCCCTACGACCGAAAAGATCAAGATGGCGGAAGTAATCCGTCAGCTTTCGGACAAAACGAAAGGGGAAGCAGTAGTACTGGCCGATGTAGGTCAGCACCAGATGATGACCGCCCGTTATTACCAGTTTAAGAAACCGGGTTCTTTCATTACGTCCGGAGGTTTGGGAACGATGGGCTATGCGCTACCCGCTGCATTTGGAGCGAAAGTAGGCGCACCTGACCGCGAAGTAGTGGCATTCATAGGCGACGGATGTTTTCAGATGACCATCCAGGAGCTGGGTACCATTGCGCAGAAAGGTTTACCGGTGAAGATCATTATCCTGAACAACAACTTCCTGGGCATGGTACGGCAGTGGCAGCAACTTTTTCATCAAAAAAGGTACTCTTTCGTGGAGCTGCAAAATCCGGATTTCATTACCATCGCGAAAGGTTTCGGCATTGACGGACATACTTGCGCCAGCCGCGATAATCTGAATGAGTCACTTGATAAGCTGCTGGCTTCTGATAAGCCTTACCTGCTGGAAGTTTTGGTTGAAAAAGAAGAAAACGTGTTTCCGATGGTACCTACCGGCGCTTGCGTGGCCGACATCAGGTTAGCCTAAGACCCAGATCTCAGAACATTATGACAACATACACCATTTGCGTATTTACGGAAAATACGATCGGGATACTGAACAAAATAACCACGGTCCTGACACGCCGGCGCATTAATATCGAAAGTCTAACCGTATCCGAAACCGAGCGCAAAGGCATTTCCAGGTTCACGATCGTCATCCATCACGAGTCCCGCGAGGCGGTGGAAAAGCTGGTGCGGCAGATCAGGAAAGTGGTTGAAGTACTCGCGGTGTTCGGGTATCTGAACGATGACATTGCATATAATGAAATTGCATTGTTCAAAATATCAACACCGATCGGTGCTAAGCCCATTGATATTGAAACCATTAACAAGGTTTACAAAGCCTGGGTCGTGTACTGGCACCTGACCTATGTAATCATTCAGAAAACAGGTACCGAAGAGGAGATCTTTGAATTTTTTGATTACATCAAACCGCACGAAATCCTCGAATTTGTAAGGTCCGGCCGGGTTGCGGTGAGCAAATCGCCTCAAACGCTGGTGGATTACCTTCCGGAAGCTGAGTGGGAATATTACCAGTAATGGTGTGACTTTCCTTAATATTGTTTTTTAATCCGTAGTAAATCAATAATCCAATCTATAATCAATGGCAAAATTAAATTTCGGCGGGGTCGAAGAAGAAGTAGTAACCCGTGAAGAATTTCCTCTTGAAAAAGCACGTGAAGTACTCTCCAATGAGACCATCGCTGTAATTGGTTACGGTGTCCAGGGCCCGGGCCAAAGCCTGAACATGCGCGACAATGGTTTTAACGTAATCGTTGGTCAGCGCCAGGGTGGCAAGTCATGGGACAAAGCTGTGGCTGACGGCTGGGTACCAGGCGAGACTCTTTTTGACATCGAAGAAGCTCTTTCAAAAGGAACGATCATTTGCTACCTGCTTTCGGATGCTGCACAGATTGAGCTATGGCCGACTGTGAAAAAGCACCTTACTGCCGGAAAATCACTGTACTTCTCCCATGGTTTCGGCGTAACTTATAAAGACCAGACCGGCATTGTGCCTCCTGCGGATGTAGACGTGTACCTGGTAGCTCCCAAAGGATCAGGAACTTCACTGCGCCGTATGTTTGTAGAAGGAAAAGGTCTGAACTCATCATTTGCTGTATTCCAGGATGCTACCGGCAAAGGCCGTGAAAAATGCATCGCCATGGGAATAGGTGTTGGTTCAGGATATTTGTTTGAAACGGATTTTTACCGTGAAGTTACCTCCGACCTTACCGGTGAGCGTGGTACTTTGATGGGTGCTATCCAGGGAATCTTTGCAGCTCAGTACGAAGTGCTGCGTTCCAATGGACACACACCTTCCGAAGCATTCAATGAAACGGTTGAAGAACTGACCCAATCACTGATGCCGCTGGTAGCTGAAAATGGGATGGACTGGATGTATGCCAACTGCTCCACTACCGCTCAACGTGGTGCATTGGACTGGTGGAAACCTTTCCGTGATGCTACAAAACCTGTTTTCGAACAACTTTACAACTCAGTAAAATCAGGCGAGCAGGCTCAGATTTCTATCAGCCGCAACTCACAGTCTGACTACCGCGTAAAGCTGGAAGAAGAACTGGCAGAGCTGCGCGAATCAGAAATGTGGCAGGCAGGCGCGACAGTTCGGAGCCTTCGTCCTGAGCGCAACTAAATACCGCTTTTTTTGCAGAAAATACCGGGCTTTACGATTATCGTAAGGCTCTTTTTCTTTCCTTCCCATATGAACGATCCGCATTCCGTCCCGACACTGGACAACATTTTCCTGGCAGCCCAGCGGTTGAGAGGCGTCATCAACCACACTCCTATCCTGTACAATGCGCATTTGTCGGAGCAGTATGAAGCCAATATTTACCTGAAAAGGGAAGACCTGCAAACAGTACGTTCCTACAAAATCCGGGGAGCCTATAACAAAATGGCCAGCCTGACTGCCGGAGAACTGGCTAATGGTGTGGTTTGTGCCAGTGCGGGCAACCATGCCCAGGGAGTAGCTTATGCCTGCCGGAAAATGGAGGTAAAAGGCGCTATTTTCATGCCTACCACCACGCCTGCGCAAAAAGTAAAGCAGGTGCGGATGTTTGGGAAAGAGTGGATCGAAATACACCTGGTAGGTGATACCTACGATGATGCCTACTATGCCTCCAAGGAGTACCAGACCATCACAAATGCCGTTTTTGTTCATCCTTTCGATGATTTGCAGGTGATTGAAGGTCAGGGAACGGTTGGGTTGGAAATATTCAAGGACGCTGATTTCCAGATCGATTATTTGCTGATGGCTATCGGTGGTGGTGGACTGGCCTCTGGATTATCCACTGTGTTTCAACAGCTTTCTCCCAGAACAAAACTGATCGGTGTGGAACCGGAAGGCTCTCCTACCATGCAGAAGTCGATAGAGGAAGGGCAGGTTGTTACGTTAAAAAACATTGACAAATTTGTAGATGGCGCTGCGGTGGGTCGCGCAGGGGAAATTACTTACGAAATATGCAGCCGGAGCCTCAACAAGATATTGCTCGTACCCGAAGGTAAAGTGTGCTCTTCCATTTTACAGCTGTACAATGAAGAAGCGATTGTGGCAGAACCCGCAGGCGCATTGACTGTGGCCGCGCTCGATTTTATCAAAGATGAAATCAAAGGCAAGAATGTGGTGGCACTTATCAGCGGCGGTAACAATGACATTACCCGCACAGAGGAAATCAAGGAGCGTTCACTTTTGTACGAGGGGCTGAAACATTATTTTATCATTCGTTTTCCGCAGCGTTCGGGCGCGTTCCGGGAGTTTTTGAATGTACTTGGCCCAAATGATGACATTGCCCGTTTCGAATATGTTAAGAAAACCAACCGGGAACAAGGCCCCGCATTGGTAGGAATAGAACTTAAAAGCCGGGACGATTTTGCTCCGCTGATTGAAAGAATGAATGAAAACCGGATTGTTTACGAATACCTGAACAACCAGCCGGATTTATTTCAGTTTATGGTTTAAAGTTTGTAATTCATACCTTGAATCTTGATCAATGACCTAAGCATACACAAACTATGACTGTTCAAAACAAAGATGAAGTTCTGCAACTTATTGAAAAGCACAAACCAGCAATAAAGCGCCTGGGCGCCCAGCGGTTAGGTCTTTTCGGCTCTTTCGTTCGCGAAGAGCAAAAAGATGAAAGTGACGTGGATCTTGTCGTGGAATTTAGTGAAGGCAAAAAAACCTTTCGAAATTTTATGAATCTGGCTGACTATTTAGAGGCTTTGTTTAACAGGAAAGTTGAATTGGTAACGTGGCAATCTTTGGCCTTATTTATTCAACGAAATGTCAAAGAAGAAATCGAGTATGTCTCCATCACTGATTGAGTTTCTGCAACATATTGAGGCGGAGCTTACATTTATAGAGCAGCATACCTTATCTGTTAGTTTTGAGTCATTCGTAGACAATGATTTACTTAATAAAGCTATTGTAAGAAGTTTTGAAATTATTGGAGAAGCTTGTAAGAAGATTCCCGATGAGGTCAGGACTAAATATCCATTATTTGACTGGCGCGGATTTGCTGGTTTGCGCGACAGAATCATTCACCATTACTGGGGGATTGACTATGATCTGTTATGGGATGCGATTCAAACAGAAGTACCTTTCCATCGTGCCTGGATAAGCCTTATCATCGAAAAAGAAAGTTAAGCTAGTAACCTTGCTCCGCGTCCCTTCCGATATCAGCTCCTCAGAATTTGAATCCCTGAAAATTCAGGATATGACCTTTGTGGCTTACCGCAACGAGGTTTATCCTTCAAAATATGATGTTTTTTTTGAGGAGCATGCGGTAATTGTGGTATTGGAAGGAGAAAAGAAATTTACAAGTCCTACACAGGAGGTGCATGTTGAAAAGGGTGATATCCTTTTTATTCAGCGCGGGTTTTATTTGATGTCGGAGTCTATTAATGAATCCTATAAAAGTCTTGTTTTCTTTTTTGATGAAAAACTGTTGAAAGAATTCGTGGGTCTTCATCCTGAGCTTTTTAATCTGGAAGGAACAAAGACCGTTTACGAGAATCCGATTTTGCTTTTACAATCTGATGAAAACTTTGAGAAATTTATTCAGTCTGTATTTCCGTATTTTCGTTCAAGAACAAGCCTGAAAAACCATTTCCTAAGGTTGAAATTTCAGGAATTATTATTGCATCTGCTGGAACTGGATAATTCCAAACAGCTCAGGCATATTCTGTACAGCTTGTACAAGGGTGAAAAGGTGGATTTGTCTTTTTTGATGAACAGCTATTATCTGAAACCACTTACCCTGAATGAGCTTGCAAGATTATCCGGCCGGAGCCTGTCGGCCTTCAAGCGTGATTTTCAGGATGAGTTCAGCACTTCACCCGCGCTCTGGCTTAAAAACAAGCGCCTTGACTATGCCGATTTTCTTTTACGCAACAGCACCAAAAACGTATCGGAAATCAGTACCGACATTGGATACGAGAGCGTTTCTCATTTTATAAAGACGTACAAAGAGAAATACGGCACCACGCCGAAGCGCCAGGTATAATTTTGATTTGCTTCTGAATTCCGTAATTTAAGAGAGTATTTGTCTGGCGAAGTATGGAAAAACAAACGATTATAAGCAGGCTTACGCAATCTAAAAACTACCTGTTTACCAAGTATCCGGTAAAATCGCTGGGATTATTTGGCTCATATGCTCGAAACGAAGCAGAGGCTGACAGTGACATTGACATTATAGTGGAATTTATCCAACCTGTTGGCTTTGAGTTTGTTGACCTTGCAATTGACCTGGAAAATATTCTTGAACAACACGTAGATCTTGTAAGTAAGCGCGGTATCAAGCCCGTTTTGCTGCCTTTTATCGAAAAGGATATTATTTATGTCTGAAAGAAGCCCGTCCATCTTGCTTGCCGATATGCTTGATTCAGTCAATACTATTTTTGAATTTACCAGTGACCTCGACTACGAAGGATTTTTGAAGGACCGGAAAACCCGCGATGCTGTCATCAGGAATCTTCAGGTATTAGGTGAAGCTGCCAACAGGGTACCCAAAAGTGACCGGGAAAAATACCCAACAATTGAATGGATGAGAATAATCCGGTCGCGGCACATACTGGTACATGACTATGCAGGCATTGATTATGAAATTGTCTGGCGTATCGTCGAGGTTCACCTGCGCCCGCTACAAGCAGCTCTGAGCCAGATCCTTAATCAGCAGGATGAACAATCCTTATAAAGAATTCCGCTCAAACAACTACTTCAAACCAAAAACGCTACTTTTTGAACCTTTACCGTTATGCTGATTACTGCTGATTTGTGGTAATTTGTATATCCGCTTCCTGTCTGGTTTCCATTAAGATTCAGCCGGGCAGGTAGCACAATGGCGAAATTTTTAAAAATCAAAAGATGAGTAATCAAGCGAGTACCCTTTTCGACAAAGTGTGGGATGCACACGTTGTACGCAAGATTGAGGATGGTCCGGATGTATTTTTTATCGACCGCCACTTTATCCACGAAGTAACCAGCCCTGTGGCATTCCTCGGGCTCGAAAGCAGAAATATTGGTGTAATGTACCCTGAGCGCACATTTGCCACTGCAGACCACAATACACCGACCATCAACCAGCATCTTCCGGTAGAAGATCCGCTTTCGGCCAATCAGCTGAAAGCATTGGAAACCAATTCAGCCAAATACGGTATTTCGCACTGGGGACTGGGCCATGCACGCAATGGTATTGTCCACGTGGTAGGGCCCGAAAACGGCATTACCCTGCCTGGCATGACCATCGTTTGCGGCGATTCGCATACATCTACCCATGGCGCATTTGGCGCGATTGCATTTGGTATCGGTACTTCCGAAGTGGAAATGGTGCTTTCGTCCCAATGTATTATGCAACCCAAGCCTAAGAAAATGCGTGTGAACGTGAATGGAAAATTGGGCAAAGGCGTGACGCCGAAAGATGTAACGCTCTATATTATTTCAAGGCTGACCACTGCCGGTGCTACGGGCTATTTCGTGGAATATGCAGGTGATGTTTTTGAAAACATGAGCATGGAAGGTCGTATGACCGTTTGCAACATGAGCATTGAAATGGGTGCACGTGGTGGAATGATTGCACCGGATGAAACTACCTTCGCATACATCAATGGCCGTGACCAGGCCCCAAAAGGTGAAGCTTGGGATAAGGCGCTTGCTTACTGGAAAACATTGAAAACAGACGAAGGTGCTGTGTTTGACAAAGAATACACCTTCAATGCTGCTGACATTGAACCTATGATTACCTATGGTACCAACCCGGGAATGGGTCAGGGTATTTCCAAGGCAATCCCGACTGCAGACCAGGTGGAAGGTGGCAAAGCCACTTACGACAAGTCCCTGAACTATATGGGTTTCCATGAAAATGAATCAATGCTCGGAAAGAAAATTGATTATGTTTTTATCGGCAGCTGTACAAACGGCCGCATTGAAGATTTCCGGGCTTTTGCTTCAATTATCAAAGGACGCAAGAAGGCGGATAATGTGACAGCATGGGTTGTTCCGGGCTCCCATATTGTTGAAAGACAAATCAAAGAAGAAGGTATTCTGGATATTCTGACTGAGGCAGGTTTTGAGCTTCGTCAGCCTGGCTGCTCTGCTTGTCTTGCCATGAACGATGATAAGATCCCGGCCGGCAAGTACGCAGTAAGTACTTCCAACCGCAACTTTGAAGGCCGCCAGGGCCCGGGTGCACGCACCTTGCTCGCCAGCCCGCTGGTAGCAGCAGCAGCAGCCGTAACTGGGGTAGTGACAGATCCGAGGGAGTTGCTGTAAGTTACTTCGGCTGTCGGCTTCCGGCAGTCGGACTTACTTTATTTTACACAGAGACACACTGAGATTTAAAAGGAGGACCACGGAGAATGGAGTATTCTGATGTGACGGGAAGGATAATCGGATGTTGCATTGAAATTCATCGGAAACTGGGGCCAGGCCTGCTCGAATCAGCTTACGAGGAATGTTTGGCTTATGAGCTTTCTCAATCGGGACTATTCTTTGAAGGCAGAAACCTGTACCAGTTAATTACAAAGAAGTTAGACTCGAGTATGGGTATCGGATGGATTTCGTAGTTGAGAATGCAGTTTTCGTTGAATTAAAGGGCGTTGAAGCATTGAACCTGGTACACGAAGCACAGATTCTCACCTACATGAAGTTTGCTGAAAAGAAAATCGGACTCTTGATCAATTTCAATGTTTTAGTTCTAAAATACGGTCTGAAACGATTGATAAAGTAAACCTCCGTGGCTCTCAATTTTTCTCCTTTTCACTCTGTGTAAAAACTTAATTGATTCAAAACCTTAAATGCTGAAAGCCAAAAGCCGACAGCCAATATAAAGATGGCTTACGATAAATTCACCATACTAAAAAGCACCGCAGTACCCCTGCCCATTGAGAACGTCGATACCGACCAGATTATACCAGCCCGCTTTTTGAAAGCAACAAAGAGAGAGGGCTTCGGCGATAACCTTTTCCGCGACTGGCGGTATAATGGCGATGATACACCCAAGCAGGATTTTGTTTTGAACAATCCCATATATTCCGGGAAAATCCTCGTGGGCGGCCACAACTTCGGAAGCGGTTCGAGCCGCGAGCATGCTGCCTGGGCGATTTATGATTATGGCTTCCGCTGCGTAGTATCCAGCTTTTTTGCGGATATCTTCAAAGGCAACTCTCTGAACATAGGAATCCTGCCTGTACAGGTAAGCCCTGTTTTCTTGGACAAAATTTTCCAGGCCATTGAAGCAGACCCGAAAGCAGAGGTGGAAGTAAACCTGCCCGAACAAACCATTACGATACTAGCGACGGGAGAACAGGAATCTTTCGATATCAACGGTTATAAAAAACATAACATGACAAACGGTTTTGATGATATCGATTACCTGCAATCGATGAAAAGCGAAATCGCCACGTTTGAAAAAGAAAGAATTTACTAGGCAACTCCGGCAGTTGGCGATCGGCTTTCAAGTAGCTGGCTGCCGACTGTCAACAGCCGACAGCCAAATATGACCAGCCGCTACATTGAAATTATGGATACGACCCTCCGCGATGGTGAACAAACCAGCGGGGTATCGTTTTCTGCGTCTGAAAAGCTCACCATCGCACAGGTTCTTTTACAGGAAGTGAAAGTAGACCGCATCGAGGTCGCTTCTGCCAGAGTATCGGAGGGAGAATTTCAGGCAGTCAAAAAAATCACTTCCTGGGCCAGCGAAAACGGATTTCTGGACAAAATTGAAGTACTCACTTTTGTTGATGGTACTGCCTCCATTCAATGGATGCTCGACGCCGGGGCCAGGGTAATGAACCTGCTGACCAAGGGCTCGCTCAACCATCTAAAACACCAGCTGAAAAAAACGCCCGGCGAACACTTTGAAGATATCCGCAGCGTAATTGAACAGGCCGACGCTTCGGGCATTGCCTGTAATGTATACCTGGAAGACTGGAGTAACGGCATGCGCAACTCTCCCGAGTACGTGTACCAATCGCTTGATTTCCTGACAACATTGCCTGTAAAGAGGATTCTTTTACCGGATACCCTTGGCATTCTCACACCGTCGGAATCCTATGCATTTGTAAAATCAGTGGTAGAGAGGTACCCTCAGCATCACTTTGAGTTTCATGCGCACAATGATTATGACCTGAGCGTTGCCAATGTGATGGAAGCATTACGGGCCGGAGCGCACGGGCTGCACCTGACCGTTAACGGGATGGGCGAACGTACGGGCAATGCGCCTCTGGCAAGTACGATTGCTGTTTTGAATGATCTGATGCCTGAGTTCCGGACTTCCGTCAATGAACGTTCGCTGTATACGGTGAGTAAGCTGGTTGAGACATTTTCCGGAATCCGCATTCCTGCCAATAAACCCATTGTTGGCGAAAGTGTATTTACCCAAACGGCCGGGATCCATGCCGACGGCGACAAAAAGAACAATCTGTATTTCAGTAAGCTGATGCCGGAGCGCTTTGGCAGGCAGCGGTTGTATGCACTGGGAAAAACATCGGGCAAAGCGAATATTGAAAACAACCTGCGCGACCTGGGAATTACCCTGTCCGATGCCGACCTGAAAAAGGTTACACAGCGGATCATCGAGCTGGGCGACCGGAAAGAGGTGGTTACCCCGGATGATCTCCCATACATTATCTCCGACATTCTCGACAGTGATACGATTGAGGAGAAGGTAGTGATTGTGAATTATGTGCTGACTCACTCCAAAAATCTGAAACCGTCTGCCACGCTGCAAATTCAGTTTGGGGAAGAGGTTTTTGAGGAAAATGCGCAGGGAGACGGTCAGTATGATGCATTTATGAATGCATTGAAAAAGATCTACATAAAAAAAGGCATTAGTCTGCCTATGCTGACCGACTATACGGTACGGATTCCACCCGGCGGAAAGACGGACGCACTTTGCGAAACGATCATTACCTGGGAAATCAATGGAAAAGAAGTAAAAACGCGCGGGCTTGATTCTGACCAGACTTTTTCCGCCATTATGGCCACACAGAAGATGCTGAACCTGATCGGCGTGCCTGATCAGCCAAAACTTGCCCCTGAGATCCTTTTGTAAGGCCTCTGTCACATAAGAGGGCATTTACACCAACATTTATTGCTTACAAAATCATAAACCTTTTAATGAAAAAAAATATCCTGATCGTTCCGGGCGATGGTATCGGACAAGAAGTTACTGCGGTTGGTAAAGCTGTTCTTGAGAAAATAGCAGCAAAATTCGGCCACGATTTTACTTATGATGAAGCTTTGATGGGCCACGTGGCCATCGAAGCTACCGGTAACCCGCTCCCCAACGAAACGCTTGCAAAAATGCGTGCATCGGATGCTATACTTTTCGGGGCTGTCGGACATCCTAAATACGATAATGATCCCACCGCAAAAGTACGTCCGGAGCAGGGATTGCTGAAAATGCGCAAGGAACTTGGCCTGTATGCCAACCTGCGTCCGATCAAGCTTTTCGACGAGCTGCTTGGCGCCTCGTCCATTCGTCCTGAAATTCTCAAAGGATCTGATATCCTGTTTTTCCGTGAGCTCACAGGAGACATTTATTTTGGTGAAAAAGGGCGTAAAAATGATAACAATACCGCTTACGACATTGCCGAGTACAGCCGCTACGAAGTAGAGCGCATTGGCCGCAAAGCTTTTGAGGCAGCACGTACACGTGGCAAAAAACTTTGTTCTGTTGATAAGGCAAATGTACTGGAAACCAGCCGCCTGTGGCGGGAAGTAATCCAGGCTCTGGCTCCCGAGTATCCTGATGTAACTGTTGAGCATCAATTTGTTGATTCAGCAGCGATGATGCTCATCAAGGATCCCCGGCGTTTTGATGTGGTTGTGACTGCCAATTTGTTCGGTGACATCCTCACAGACGAAGCCAGCCAGATCGCCGGCTCGATGGGTATGCTTGCGTCCGCGTCGGTAGGCGACAGTACGGGTGTGTATGAGCCTATCCATGGATCTGCACATGATATTACAGGAAAAGGCATTGCCAATCCGCTCGCATCGGTACTTTCGGCTGCATTGCTCCTGGATATTTCTTTTGGACTGAAAGAAGAAGCGGATACAGTAATTGCTGCAGTTGAAAAGCTTTTGAAAGATGGTTTCCGTACAAGGGATATTGCGGATGCGAACACCCCCGCTGACAAAATCCTGAATACAAGTGCAGCAGGAGAAGCATTATTGAGCCGTATTTGATTTATCAGGTTTTTTGCCAAATAATATTTGCATAAAGCAAAAGATATCTTTTCTTTGCAGAACAATCAACTGTTAGCGAAATTTCGCAGTTTAATTATGATCATACTGGAAAAAAATACCACTCTTCTTATTTGCACGCTTTCTTAATGCGGGAAAGGTCGGTATTTCAATTCGTTGAACCCTTTCCTGCTTCGGGAGAGGGTTTTATATTGTTTAAAATTTGTTAAATTCGTATCCCTTAATTTAAATCCACAGATGAGTAACCGAGTCCAAATCTTCGACACAACTTTACGAGACGGTGAGCAGGTTCCAGGCAGCCAACTAACTACGGAGGAAAAGATCGTTGTAGCAAGTCAGCTCGAAAAACTTGGAGTCGATATCATTGAAGCCGGATTCCCTGTGTCGAGCCCGGGCGACTTCCGGTCGGTGGTGGAGATATCGAAAGCGGTGCGGGAGCCGGTTATCTGCGCACTGTCAAGGGCTGTTCAGGGGGATATTGATGCGGCGGCGGATGCACTCCAGTATGCCCGCAGAAAAAGGATTCATACAGGCATCGGATCTTCCGACATTCATATTGAGCACAAATTTGCCACAACCCGTGAGAAGATCCTTGAAAGGGCGATCGCTGCAACGCGCTATGCCAAAAGCAAGGTAGAGGATGTTGAGTTTTACTGCGAAGACGCCGGTCGCGCTGACCTCGTGTTTCTTGCACAGCTGGTTGAAGCTGTCATCGGCGCCGGTGCTACGGTTGTGAACATTCCCGATACTACCGGGTACTGCCTGCCTGAGGAGTACGGTGGAAAAATCAAGTATATTTTCGAAAACGTATCAAACATTCATAAAGCGACTATCTCCATTCACTGCCACAATGACCTCGGTCTTGCTACTGCCAATTCACTCGCAGGAATCAATGCAGGTGCACGTCAGGTAGAAGTGACGATTAACGGGATCGGTGAACGCGCCGGTAACACCTCGCTGGAAGAAGTGGTGATGGCATTAAAGGTACATTCGGAATTAGGCCTGGAAACAGGAATTAATACGCCTTATATTTTTCCGACAAGTCAGCTTGTTTCCAAAATGATGCGGATGCAGGTACAGGCCAACAAGGCAATCGTGGGCCGCAATGCATTTGCACATTCGTCGGGTATTCACCAGGACGGCCATTTGAAAAACAACCTGAACTACGAAATCATGAACCCGCAGGATGTGGGTGTTGACAAGTCGGATATCGTACTGACAGCCCGCAGCGGCCGCCATGCATTGAAGCACCGGCTTGAACTTCTGGGCTTTTCCTTTGACAAAACTGCGCTGGACGAACTCTATACCAGGTTCCTTGAAGTAGCCGATTTGAAGAAAGAAGTAAACGATGCCGATCTGGTTGACCTTGCCCGTACAGCTATTCCGGTTTGATTAGAATATCCTTAGAAATAGCTAACTGGCTGAATACGAATTTGATGTTTTAAAGAAATTTTTGTAAGATTACACATTCAATAACATCCATCAGATTGCAAAAAGCCCTCGGTGATTCTGACTAAGGGCTTTTTTCTTTTTACAGGATAATCGTCCGGTTATTATGTACAAAAACCCGGTCGTTAAATACCAGCTTCAAGGCTTTTGATAACACCGCCTTTTCAGTATCTCTTCCCAGTGTAGCCATATCCGTGGCGGTTTGCCGGTGATCTACCGATTTTACATCCTGCGCAATTATCGGTCCTTCGTCCAGATTGTCGTTCACGAAATGTGCTGTCGCCCCTATAATCTTTACACCCCGTTCATATGCTTGCCGGTACGGATTAGCACCAACAAATGCCGGTAAAAATGAATGGTGAATGTTGATAATCTTATCCGGAAAGTGACGGACAAACTCTGGCGTGATAATGCGCATATATTTGGCCAGTACCAGGTATTCGGGCCGGTAAATGTCCAGCGTGCGCAATACCGCCTCTTCGTGTTCTTCACGGGTTTTGTTTTCGTGAGAGATAAAATGAAAAGGAATTCCGAACTTTCCTACCAGGGGCTGTAATGTATTGTAGTTGCTGATCACGGCCAGTATGGTAGCATCAAGCTCATCAAATGCATACCAGATCAGCAACTCGCCCAGACAATGGTGCTCCTTGGTGACAAACAGCACAATATCCTTTTTCTTCTTCGGATTGATCCGCAGATTCAGGTCTGCGGGAAGCTCCGTCTGCAATACGTGCATCAATGCATGTACATCCGCATCACCTTCAAATTCCGTACGCATAAAGAAATAGTGTGACGGACTGACGTATTCGTCATTGCGGATGATATTTTGATTGTGCGCGAAGAGGATCTTGGTTACCTGGTAAATCAGGCCCTTGTGATCGGGTCCGTCCATCAGCAGAATATGGCGTTGCAGCATGGGATACTTGTTGTTTGGGATGGCTAAATTAAGGCCAGCCGCAACAAATAAGAAAGGTTTTCTGTTTCAATCAGGACAAAGCAAACCATTATGGCAGAAGAACTATTAATTCCCACAGGTGCAGACAGGAAGACCCTGTACGAAGCATTACTCCCGCAGGTAGCATCCCTGATCCAGGATGAAAGCGACCTGGTTGCCAACTTGTCCAATATTACAGCCGTACTGAAAGAAGCCTTTGGTTTTTTTTGGGTCGGATTTTACCTTGTCAAAGAAGGTCAACTGGTACTTGGCCCGTTTCAGGGACCTGTTGCCTGTACACGCATTCCGTTTCATAAAGGGGTTTGCGGTGCCTGCTACTCCCGGGCTCAAACCATTATTGTACCCGATGTAGACGAATTTCCGGGACATATTGCATGCAGCTCCGCTTCCAGGTCCGAGATCGTGCTTCCCGTATTTCACAGGAACGGGATGGTAGCTATGGTACTGGATGTGGATAGTGACAATCTGAATGATTTTGACGAAGAAGATCAGGAAGGACTTTCGGCCATACTCAGGCTGCTTGAAAGAAAGCTATAAAAAAAGGGCAATCTGTCGATTGCCCTCCGGTTAATTCAGTGAAAACATCGGGAGCCGCAGCGCGACCACATTGTTAAACATCAGCTTGGATATTTTCGGCTCCATATATTCAATTAGCGGAAACTCGGAAACTAAAGTCATCACTTCAAATTCACTCTCCGCACGTACCACACACCAAAGTCTTGAATAATCATCGGACAGTGCATAGGACATCATTCTGCCCTGCTCCATCATCTCGTTTATTTTCTTTCTCTGCGCAGGTATTTTAGCCGTAAAATCCTCCGACATTACGGCAGGAAGCTGTATT
Source organism: Dyadobacter sandarakinus (assembly GCF_016894445.1). Taxonomy (NCBI): domain Bacteria; kingdom Pseudomonadati; phylum Bacteroidota; class Cytophagia; order Cytophagales; family Spirosomataceae; genus Dyadobacter; species Dyadobacter sandarakinus. The sequence goes on along the minus strand of NZ_CP056775.1, from coordinate 4,765,941 downwards.
TCAACCATATATTGACTCATGTTCGATAGAAGTTAGGTGTACAGAAATACCTTCTTTTTCTCAAGGGTTCACAGAATATAAGGTTATCTCCTGCGGATTAGTTCCTTATACTGAATGTACGAAATCTTTCAAAGAAATGGATTTACGCGTTACAACCATTTTAAACAAACCCGTGTCCACTTTCCTACGGATAGTAAGGATAAGTTACTGCCGGCAACAGCAAAGCAGTATTCAACTATCTTTGAAGATAGCGGTGCTGAACCATTTTAAACCGAACGAAGCACCCCTACACTTCGGATGACCTTTGATGAACAGGAATTGGTAAAAGGCTGCAAGCAGCGCAACCGGCTTGCCCAAAAACAGCTGTACAAGCTGTTTGCGGGTAAATTGTTTGCGATATGCCTCCGATACACCAAGAACCGGGCTGATGCAGAGGACGTGCTGCAGGATGCATTTATTAAGATATACGAGAACATCGACTCTTTCCGTGCCGATAGCCCTCTGGAATACTGGCTGCGCTCAGTAGTTGTGAATACTGCGCTCAACCACCTCCGGCAGCAGAAGCATCTGAAAGATCTCGATGATGTGGAGATGCACCACAATGGCATTGCAGATAAGGAAGTAACACTGGCCGGATTTCAGATGCAGCAGCTGCTTGAACTCATTCACGAGTTGCCGCCCGGTTGTCAGACGATCTTCAACCTGTATGCCATTGAAGGTTATCAGCACAATGAAATTGCCCAAAAACTGGGTATCTCTGAGGGAACATCCAAGTCGCAGTATGCGCGCGCCAGGACATTACTTCAGCAAAAGTTGAACAAAGAAAATAAATTTGACGATGGACCCGTCCGGAATAAACAATTTTGAGGAGCAGTGGCGAAAGGCATTCCAGGAGGCTTCTGAAACACCACCTCCCGCATTGTGGGACAAGATAGAAGCACACCTGGATGAAGATGAAAAAGGCTCTGTTGTGCCACTTTGGTGGAAATCGGCCAAAGTATGGTATGCTGCGGCCTCAGTTGCCGCTTTGTTGGTAGCAGGAAGCCTTTTTTATTTTAATGCAGGACAAAAAGATAATGATGTAAAAATTGCCACTGCTAAAATTCCTGCCGCTTCTTCGGATCATCGCTCCACAGCGACCAGCGACTCTGTATCTCCTGTTGGCACCCCAGTGCCAGGTGAAGCGCTGATTGCTGAAAGAAAAGCAGCCATGGACGTGAGTAAAAAAGAACAAATGGCTGCGCTGCGTGTTTCCGGCAAACAACTGGCATCTGCAAAAGTTAAGCGTGAAAACAATACAAACAGATCAGGTACTGGCCTGGAAAGCAGCGTAGCAGCTTTGCCGGAAGCAGGTGCTAATCGTACCGATGCTACTATTACGGATCAGGCAGGTATTACTGCGGATGAGGATAACATTCCCGTAAATGCCTCCGGATTGCCGGAAAATGCTTCTGCCAATGCAAGCATTGCCATGCTGCACCCGGTCGGCTACAGTGAGCTGGATGTACTCATTCAGCAGCGTTACGTTTTTTTCAAACCCCAGGTACAGGAAGCAGCACCAGTACAGCCTGCTAAAAACAAGGAATACTGGGCGGCTGTGGGTGTTATGCCGGCAACTTTCAACCCTGACCTTAAAGTAAAAGAAGCTCCGACTGCATTTACTACGCAGTCTTTATCTTCTAAAAAGTCGACCTCGGGTACCAGCCAGGCAGGCGCATCTTATGCGCTGCAGACGCAGGGTGGGGTAAGGTTGTCCAAACACTGGAGCGTCGAGCTCGGATTAAGTTATCTTAAGGGTAATTCCAGATACGAGGGTGGCGGCTATGTACTGAGTGCAAATAACAGCCGATCGGCCAATGTGCTGGAAAATGCATTGGCCGACCTTGGTCCGAGCCCGAACATGATCGGGAAAAATGACAGCTTTGTCAACAATGGTGCATTGTATATTGATGTGGCTAAGACGGTGAGCAACAATTATCAGTACCTTCAGTTACCTGTTCAGGCCGGCTTTACACTACGACCGGATAAAAAGTTAAGCTATGCCGTACTGGCAGGTATGACAGCCAATTTCTTTTTGAGCAATGAACTTGAATCAGCTTCCGGTGAAATGATCACGACCAAAGCCAGCGACGAAGTGTATCGTACCACAAACTGGGCTGCCAGTACAGGCCTCCGGTTCAGCTACAGGTTGTCTTCCCAATGGAATGCTAATCTGACCGGTTCCTATCAGAAGGCCGTTTCCTCAGGTTTCCGCTCCAACCAAAGCCTGGATGCCCATCCCTACCTTTACGGGGTTTCGTGGGGAGTACGTTATACTTTTTAAAAAATAAGCCAGGTACTTCCAACCATTGAAGCACTTGTGGAATCTTTTATAGGCAGATCGGCAAAGCTGACAGGCACCCCGCTTGTTCCTGAACGTACTCTGACATCTATTAGCCATGAAATTTTTCTACATTTTACTCAGCTTCCCGGCATTAGCCTGTATGCTTGCAGGCTGTACAAACGATGGTCCTGCGCCTTCTGACCAGGTAAATCCTGTGGAGATCCCTGCTGAAATCTCCAATGCAACAACAGATTTCGCGTTCGACTTTTTCGGACAAGTAAGACAGGCTGAGGCCGGGAACCCCAACATCTTTGTGTCGCCGCTCAGCCTGCACATGGCATTGGGTATGTTGCTCAACGGAGCTGAAAATGAGACAGCTGCCCAGCTGGCAAGTACCCTTAAGGCTGATAGTGTATCCGTGGAGAAACTCAATGATGCATATAAAACATTAATCAGCAAGCTTCCTGCTGCCGACTCACGCGTAATACTTGGCCTGGCTAACTCCGCCTGGTACGACAAGAACCAGATTTCCGTTGCCCAACCCTATCAGCAGCTCCTGAAAGACCGGTTTGATGCCCAGATATCCGGAATCCCATTTGACGGCAATGCAGCAGATAAAATCAATCAGTGGGCAGATGACAAAACCCGCGGAAAAATCAAGAAAGTAATTAACGCCATTGATCCGGGCCAGGTCATGTTTCTTTTGAATGCATTGTATTTCAAAGGCGACTGGAGGTACAAGTTTGATCGTGACAAAACCATTGACACTCCTTTCAGGCTGGAAAATGGCACGACGAAGAACGTCAAAATGATGTACATCAGTAACGATTTCGCAGCCATGCCGGGCAGCCGCTACAGTGCGGTAAAGCTACCCTATGGAAACGGGCAGTTCAGCATGACACTGATCATTCCTAGAGGCTCCGTGACGATCGGCGATGTACTTTCTGAAATTACGGCCAATGATTGGAAAACACTGCAATCCACCGGAATGTACAAGCACAAAGCCCGTGTAGGCTTACCAAGATTTGCCCTGAACTACAATGTAAAACTGAATAGTACCCTGGAAAATATGGGTATGAAACGCATTTTCACACCACAAGCACAGTTTGGCAAAATTACCACCACCGCATCGCTTTTTGTTGATTTTATAAAACAAGATACTTACCTCGGCATTGATGAGCAGGGTACAGAAGCTGCTGCCGTAACCACTATCGGAATAAGTACTACGTCCATGGGGCCGGATGGGCTCGAATACATTTGCGACCGTCCGTTTGGATTGGTTATCAGTGAAGAGACCTCAAAAACAATCCTTTTTATGGGTCAGATCAAAAATCCTGAAAGTAAGTAAAACAGATCAGGAGATCAGGCCTGCGTGCATATTGGTCAAAAATATTCAAGATACAAGGTGCCGGCAATACCGGTATCTTCGGGGTGCGTTATCGTCCGAGGGCTTTGCTTCCGGACGATTTTGTTTTTTGAAGCTGGTAAGGACTTCTATTCAACAAAAAGCATCCTCAATATGGTATATCTCCGTCTGACCGTCGGGCAGCACCAGCACGGACACAATATCAAACCGCACATCCTGCTGCCAGTCCTTGTCATAGATGTAGTATTCGGCAGCTTTTTTCACAAGCCCTGCTTTACCGGCATTTACAAATTCTTCAGGCATTCCAAACGCCGTACCGCTTCTTGTTTTTACTTCCACAAAAATCAGCATATCACTAACCGTGACAATGAGATCAATTTCACTGTGCTTGTACCGGTAATTTTTTTCCAGAACAGCAAATCCCTTGCGGATCAGGTACTCCTCTGCTTTCCGCTCACCCCAGCTTCCCCGCTCATTGTTGATGCCCATCGAACATTTTAAGTGTTAATACGCGTTATCAGATATGACTGTCTCTGTACATTCAGACGCCGCGTACCGCGTAAGGTCACTGTTTTTTGTTAAAAGCCAGCGTATACCCTATTAATGAATACCCTAATAAATAAGAATGTAAGTTTCCGCGATCTTGGTTTGATAGATTACCAGGATGCGTGGACTTACCAGGAGCAGCTTTTTGCGGACACGCTGGCCGTGAAAACGCGAAACAGAAGCCTTGAAGTTGCCGACCAGCAAGTCACCCCTAATTACCTTTTGTTCTGCCAGCACCCGCATGTATATACGTTAGGTAAAAGCGGGAAAGAAAATCATTTGCTGCTTACAGCGGATGAGCTGGTTGAAAAGCAGGCAAAGTTCTACAAGATCAATCGCGGGGGCGACATTACTTACCACGGTCCCGGACAGCTGGTGGGTTATCCGATCCTGGACCTTGACAACTTTTTTACAGACATTCACCTGTACATGCGGACGCTTGAAGAGGCGATCATTCTCACCCTGGCTGAGTATGGCCTCAATGCAGGCCGCATTCCCGGACTTACGGGCGTTTGGCTTGATTTTGTAGCACAGAAAAATCCCCGGAAAATATGTGCCCTGGGTGTAAAAGCCAGCCGCTGGGTTACCATGCATGGTTTTGCATTGAATGTCAGCACGGACCTCTCGTATTTCGGAAACATTGTTCCGTGCGGGATCGACGACAAAGCGGTGACATCCATGGCAGCTGAGCTGGGCTATGCGCCTGACATGCAGGATGTTTCCAGGAAACTTAAACAACATTTAGCAGCATTGTTCCGAATGGAACTTAATTAAGCATATTTTGAAAAAGGACATTGAATTTCATCCGGTACGCGGCGTCAAGGTGGCGATTGTACGTACTGTAAATGCCATTGAAGAAGCAGACTGGAGTGTGATCCTGATCAATGGAAATGATCAGCCGATTTCCAATGTATTTGTAACATCCAAGGGTTACAGCAATGGGGAATCAGGACCCGCTTCGGACCAGCGAACATCAGTACTCCGCCATTTTTTTCCTGAAATTGATCCGCGTACCCATGTGGTCATTGAACCGATTATGCCGGAGGTTTTTCACCTCAATAATGAATTCTGGATCAGCTATTACATCGGCCGGCAGATTTATGATAAAAAGTTTATCTTCGTGCCAGACAGCATTGTAGAAAACAACCTGATCCTCATTGATCCGCCAGGACTGGAAGGTGTTCTGCATGAATAGTTTAACAAAATCTATACACATCCTATGTCAGAAGAATTTAGTAAAAAACTGAAGAACCTCCTTTTCCTGGATATTGAAACGGTAGCGGCCTACCCCTCCTACGATCAGCTACCGGACCGGATGCAAAAGCTCTGGAACAAAAAGGCAACCGGGCTGAAAAAAGGTGACGACACGCTTTCAGACGAAGCACTTTTTTATGAGCGGGGTGCTATTTATGCAGAATTTGGTAAAATCATTTGCATTGCCTTCGGTGGTTTTTACTGGAATGAACAAGGAGAAGCCTCTTTCAAAGTACGAAGCATTTCCGGAGATGACGAAGTGGCACTATTGTTGCAATTCAAGGAACTCGTCGAAAAGTACCGGCCTGATCAGCTGATGCTCTGTGCACATAATGGTAAGGAATTTGACTTTCCGTTTATCTGCCGTCGTATGCTGATCCACTGCATTGAAATTCCCAAAGCTTTACAGATTTCCGGCAAAAAGCCGTGGGAAATATTGCACCAGGACACCATGGACCTGTGGAAGTTTGGTGATTATAAAAACTATACATCGCTTGATCTGCTCGCAGCCGTTTTCGATATACCCGGCAGCAAGTCCGAGATGAGCGGCGATCAGGTGACGAGGGTGTATTATGAAGAAGGCGATCTTGAAAAGATCAGCAGGTATTGCAGGGAAGACGTGGTTGTGCTCAGCCAGCTTTACCTCAGGCTGCATTGCCAGAGCCCTGTGCCGGAAACACATATTTTAAGAACAGCATAACGCTACAAAGCAGCCGGCTTATAATCCGGGCAGCTTTTATCAAAATTTAGATGAGAAATAAAAAATCAGAAACCAAGAAGAACTCCGAAAAAGCCCAGGGCACTCGGACGCCTCATCATATCATATCATACATCGACAACCTGAAAGCCGAGATTGCGGTGTTTTTTGATCTTAACAGTACACATTCTTTCCGACCGTTTGATGTGCACGACCATTTTGGGGTGGAGGACAAAAAAGTAAGACAGCTCTTTAATGAGATCATCCATGAGCTGGAAGAATCCGGCAGGCTGGTGTATAATAATGATGGCTCGTACTCTGCCGGGCCTAATAAGCCGGCAAACCAGGAATTATCAGGCAGGGTCGACCGGGTTAACAAGTCCTTTGCATTCGTAATTGTTGAAGGCAGGGAAGATGATATTTACATTGATGCCGACCTGCTGGGTGGTGCCTGGGATGGCGATATTGTTACCATCCAGCCTCTTACCAAAAGCGCCCGCGGCTCACGGTCAGGCCGCGATGCCGGTAAAGGTCGTACTGAGGGCCGTGTTACGGGTATTGTAAAGGAAGCCAGCGCGGAAATTGTGGGTGTGATAGAAATAACACCGCGCTACGCAGTTGTCCAGCCGGATAACAAAAAGCTCTTTGACCCTATTTTCATAGATACTGAAGATACAAAAGGTGCTGAAAATGGAGATAAGGTCATTGTAAAAGTAACACAAAGACCTACCCGCAGAAGTCAGGCGGAAGGTACAATTACAGAGGTACTTGGCAAGGCAGGAAACAACGATGTGGAAATGCACGCGATTATGGCGGAGTTTGGCCTGCCGGTGCGCTTTCCCGAAGAAGTGGAGCGTGAAGCCAATAAGATTCCGGACAAAATTCTTAAAAAGGAAATCTCGAAAAGACGGGACCTCCGGGATACGCTTACCTTCACGATTGACCCGGTGGATGCGAAAGACTTTGACGACGCGCTTTCCGTGCGCTATCTGGATGAAGGCAATATGGAAGTAGGCGTTCATATTGCGGATGTGTCGCATTATGTATTGCCGGGTACCGAATTGGAAAAAGAGGCATTCAGGCGGGCTACGTCGGTGTATCTGGTAGACCGGACGGTACCGATGCTGCCTGAGAAACTATCTAACAATTTATGCTCACTGCGTCCGAATGAGGATAAACTGGCATTTTCGGCAATTTTCGAGCTGAGTCCGAAGGGTAAGATTTTGAAAGAATGGTTTGGACGAACTGTAATTCACTCGAAAAAGCGGTTCAGCTACGAAGAGGCGCAGGGGGTACTCGATGCCGGTGAAGGAGAACTCTATAACGAGCTCAATGCATTGAATGAGCTCGCAAAAATTTTCCGGAATGAAAGGTTTAAAAAAGGTGCAATCAACTTTGACACACCTGAAATCCGGTTTCGCCTGGATGAAAATGGCAAGCCGCTGGGTATTTACCAGAAAGAGAGGCACGACTCCAATAAGCTGATCGAGGAGTTTATGCTTCTGGCCAACAAGCGCGTGGCTGAGTTTGTGTACGCACTGTCCAAAGGCGAGCCCAAGAATACCATGGTGTACCGTGTTCACGAGGCTCCGGACATTGACCGGCTGCAAACTTTTGCAACCTTCGTCAGCAAAATGGGCTACAAGCTCAACGTGGACGAAGAAAACCAGATTGCGAAATCAATGAATGCCATGCTCTCCAAGGTGGAGGGCAGGCCCGAACAAAATCTTATCGAGTCGCTGGCGGTCCGGACTATGGCGAAAGCCAGGTATAGTACCTCCGACATCGGGCATTTCGGGCTGGCATTTGAAAGGTACTCGCACTTTACTTCTCCGATCCGCCGCTACCCCGACGTAATGGCACACAGGCTTTTGCAGCATTACCTTGATGGTGGCAACTCAGTTGATCCTGAACTTTACGAAGAATCCTGCCGACACTCTTCTGAGCGCGAGCGGCTTGCTGCCGAAGCAGAGCGGGCTTCCATCAAGTACAAGCAGGTGGAGTATATGAGTACAATGGATAAAGACGAGGAGTTTGACGGCATCATTACCGGCGCTACGGACTTCGGGATATTTGTTGAAATAACGTCCACGGCTTCCGAAGGTCTGGTAAGAATGACAGACCTTGGTGACGACTATTACGAGCTGGACAAGGAAAATTACCGGATCATCGGTCAGCGTACAAAGCGGATTTACGCTTTTGGTGATGCTGTAAAGGTAAAAGTGAAAGACACCAACATTGCACGCCGGAGCATGGACTTGTACCTGGCAGACAATATGTCTTCGAAAAAATCAGGGGGAAACTACGATAGCCGTGAACGTCGTCCGGGAAGTAGCCGGAGGGAAGAGCGGAAACCATCAGGCAGTTCAAGCCGCCACAAAGATGCCGGCAGCAAGCCTAAGTCACGGCGGAAGAGGTAGCAACCGTTACTTTTCCGGATTGTTGCGTATCAATAGGCAGAGAATACAACAGATACGCAATGAACCTGATCTATCAGCAGGAATCTTACGAGATTATCGGAAGTTGCATGGAGGTACACAATGAGCTTGGTCACGGCTTTTTGGAAATAGTCTACAAAGACGCGCTCGAATACCTGTTTTTGCAAAAGTTCATTTATTTTGAGCGTGAGAAAGAGTATCCGGTTTATTTCCAAGGTCGGTTGCTGAAGCACAAGTTCTGGGCTGATTTTGTGGTTTATGACAAGATCATTCTCGAACTAAAATGTGTGAAGTGTCTCACAGAGGAGCACATCGCCCAGACTATCAACTATCTCAAAGTTTCGGGAAGCAAACTGGGTTTACTGGTTAATTTCGGGAGGGGAAAGTTAGAATATAAACGCCTGGTACTTTGACTGCCACGGATACACGAATTTACACGGATGTGGATGATCCGTGCAAATCCGTGTATCCGTGGCAAAAAAAAGCAGAATACGATAATATATCCCAATATGAATTACAAAATACTGGCACTCCTTCTATTATTTACCCTTCCAGCTTTCGCCCAGAAAGCAGTTGATAAGGAAGACTGGATTTCGCTTTTTAATGGAAAAGACCTTACGGGCTGGGATATCAAAATTGCCGGGCATAAGGTGAATGATAACCACAAAAACACCTTTATCGCCGAAGACGGGATGATCCGGGTGAATTACAAAGAGTACGACAAGTTCACTGATGAATACGGCCATATGTACTATCATAAGCCATATTCACATTATAAGATCCGGCTGCAGTATCGTTTTACAGGCAATCAGGTTCCTGGTGGAGCCTCGTGGAATGTCCGAAATAGCGGCATCATGCTCCATTCGCAATCAGCTGCCAGTCTCGGCCTTGACCAGGATTTCCCGATTTCGCTGGAAATGCAGTACCTGGGTGGGCTGAATGCCGGAGAGCGTAATACGGGTAATCTTTGTACGCCGGGAACCATCGTCGATATTAATGGAAAACTGGCCGAGGAACATTGCAGTAATTCTGCTTCCAAAACTTACAATGGCGACCAGTGGGTGCATGCAGAGGCTATTGTGCTGGGCGATTCCATCGTGTATCACCTGATTGAAGGTGACACGGTCCTGGTTTATACCAATCCCCGCATTGGCGGCGGCTACGTAGGTGCCAATCATACTTTTAAAGATGGCAAGGTAGGCAACGAAGCAGAATGGATCAAAAAGGATAATACACCCCTGGGAAGCGGGTACATTGCATTACAAGCTGAAAGTCACCCGATCGATTTTAAAGACATCCAGCTTCTGAATCTGAAAGGATGCATGGACAAAAAAGCATCCAATTACAAATCGTACTACATTGAGCCGGATAAAAGCTCCTGTTTGTATAAAAAATGAAGCACCCTGTTCTCCGGATTTTAGTACTCATCATCATCTTTGCAGGCTTAAACTGGCTTGCTTCACAGTTTTTTCTGCGCCTGGACCTGACTGCTGATAAACGGTATAGCATTTCTGACGCTACCATCAGCCTTCTCAGCAACCTTGACAAGGATATAGTCGTTAACGTATATCTCTCAGGTGAATTTCCGCCCGGATTTGAAAGACTGGAAAACGCGACCCAGGAAACACTGGAAGAATTCAGGACCTATGCCAGTGGTCACCTGACCGTCAATTACTCCGACCCTTCTGATGCTGCCAGTGAGGAGCAGCGGCAAAAGCAGTACATGAACCTCATTGATCGCGGACTTACTCCCACCAATGTATTTGCAAACGAAGACGGAAAACGTACCGAAAAAATCATTTTTCCGGGTGTTATCGTACAGGCGGATACCCTTTCCGTACCGGTCCAGCTTTTAAAAGGAAACAGAAGTTCAACGCCGGAAGAGCAGCTAAACCAGTCGTATGAAGGCGTTGAATTTGAAATTGCATCTGCAATACGTCTTTTATCCAATCAGCAGCGCAAAAAAGTAGGCCTTGTTGTAAGTCATACCAAAGTACCGCCAGCCCGCCTCAGTGATCTGATTGCGACAATTCAGCAGCGATACGACGTATTCCTGGACATGAATAATCCCGAATCGTACCAGGGTCTGGATGCTTTGCTGATTCTTAAACCGGATAGCGCATTTTCCGAAAACGACAAGTTTAAGCTGGATCAATATGTAGTCCATGGAGGAAATGCAATTTTCCTGCTCGACGGTGCCAAAGTGGACAGTGTAAGCCAGGAAGGAAGCTATGCTCAGCCACTCGATATCGGTCTTTCCGATTTGCTTTTCAGATGGGGTGTTCGTATCAATACCAATCTTGTAAAAGATCTTACCTGTGCCGAAATCCTGCTGAACGTAGGGAACAGCGGCGACAAGCCCGAAATACAGGCTATTCCCTGGCGGTTTTTTCCATTGCTCAATAACTTTGGTCCACACCCGGTAACACGCAATATCAATGCGGTATATACGCGCTTTTTAAGCTCTATTGATACAGTAGGCGGTACTCAGGGCATCCGCAAAACTCCCCTGCTTTCCTCATCTCCCTACACGCAGCTGGTAAATGCGCCTGCACTGGTCGGCTACAATGAGGCCCGGAAAGATCCCGATCCTCAGGAATATCGTAGTGGAGTGAAGCTGGCCGGTATACTGCTAGAAGGTACATTTAACTCCCTGTTTGCCAACCGCATACTTCCGAATGATCCGAGAGCGGCAAAATTCAGGGAAACAGGAGCTCAGGGAAAGGTTATTATATGTTCCGATGGTGATATTGCAATCAATGATTTTGACTATCGCCGCAATGCCCCGCTGCCCTTGGGTTATGACCGCGTGTCAAAGCAGACTTATGGTAATAAGGACTTCATCATGAATGCAATTGATTATATGACCGATGCAAACGGACTCATCAATTCCAGGAGCAAGGAAATTACGATCAGACCGCTGGACAAGATTGAAGTACGTGAAAGCCGGAGGTTCTGGCAGGCACTTAACCTGTTGCTTCCCCTGGTATTTATAGGAATTTTTGGTGCCGCGAGACATTACATACGCATCCGAAAATTCGCCTGAACCGGAGCGGTGGCTACGTATTTTTTCCATACTTTTGTTCCCTGCTGCCAGATTTTATATTCTGTATTGCAATAAATCCATCCAACACTTACGTCACGAATTATGAAGTTTGTCGTTTCGTCATCAATCCTCCTGAAACAGCTGTCTGCGATAAATGGTGTCGTTTCAACGAACCCGATTGTACCTATTCTTGAGAACTTCCTGCTCTCTCTTGAGGGAAATACATTAACTGTCACTGCGTCGGATCTGCAAACAGTGATGATCACGGAAATAGAAGTGGAATCTTCTGAAAAGGGCGCAATTGCGATTCCTGCCAAGTTGCTGCTGGATACCCTGCGTGGCCTGCCTGAGCAGCCTATTACATTGCAGGTGAACAGCGAGACCTTTGGAACCGAGATTATTTCTGACAATGGCCGGTATAAACTTTCTGGTGAAAACCCGATTGACTTTCCAAAAACACCGGCTGTAAACCGTGGCCAGGCTGTGAATTTCTCATCCACAGCATTGGGAGCTGCCATCTCAAACACACTTTTTGCAACGAGTACTGACGATCTTCGGCCTGCTATGACAGGTGTTTTCGTTCAGATGGGTACAGAGAATGCTACGTTTGTAGCCACTGACGGTCACCGCCTGGTTCGCTACCGTCGTACAGATATCAAGTCGGATCTGGATACTTCTATGATCATTCAGCGCAAGGCATTAAACCTGCTGAAATCCTGCTTGCCTTCTGAGGATGTACCCGTAAAAGCAGAGTTTACTACATCCAATGCATTTTTCAGCTTTGGAACCATTCGTATGATCTGCCGCCTGATCGATGAGCGTTTTCCTGATTATGAAAATGCAATTCCTACGAATAATCAGAATACATTAACCATCAGCAGGCTCGAAATACTTAGCTCACTGCGGCGTATTTCCATTTACTCCAATCGTACGACCCACCAGGTCAGATTGAAGTTGTCCCTCAATGATCTTGTTATTTCTGCGGAAGATCTTGATTACTCAAATGAAGCCAATGAACGATTGATGTGCGAGTACAATGGGGATGATATGGAAATAGGCTTTAATGCTAAATTCCTTATTGAGGTCCTTGGAAACTTGTCAAGCAAAACAATTAGTTTTGAATTATCCGCTCCAAACCGGGCAGGCCTGATTATTCCTATTGATCAGGAAGAAAATGAAGATATACTCATGCTGGTCATGCCGGTAATGCTTAACACATACGTATAGATAGTACTTACCTACCTGTTCAAAGGCCGTCTGATCGACGGCCTTTTTTGTTTATAATCAATAACTTACATTTATTACGAAAAAAATCGTAGATAACTCTTGCATCTACGATCTTTTTCGTACACATTTGCTACGAACATTATCGTAGCAGCTAAAATCATGTACATCAAACCAACAGATGCAGAACTTGAAATTTTGAATTACTTATGGGAAGCCGGTCCTAGTACGGTGCGTGCAGTACATGAAACCGTATCAGCGAACAAAGACACGGGTTATACCACAACTTTAAAGTTAATGCAGATAATGCATGACAAGGGTCTTTTGTATCGTACTGAGCAGGGCCGGTCACACATTTATGTTGCCCTGCTTGGTCAGGAAGAAACGCAGCAAAATCTGTTAACCCGCCTGGTTAATACCGTTTTTCGGGGCTCAGCAGCTCAAATGGTCATGCAGGCACTTGGCAACCACACTACTTCCAAAAAAGAACTGGATGAAATTCGTGAGCTCCTGAACAACCTGGAAAACAACCATCAATCATGAAAGCAACACTTAACCTTTTCAACGATGCGACACTGGCTGCATTTGGATGGACATTGGTTCATTCCCTTTGGCAGGGTGCTATCCTGGCATTAATCGCTTGTGCAGCTTTTTATTTTTTCAAACACCGCACAGCCCAGACCCGCTACCTGACCGGCGTATTGCTGCTCGCAGCTCAGCTTACTGCTTCGGTAATTACATTCCTTTATTACCAGTCCAAAACTGTAACCATTTCAGGTTTAAAACCAGCAGTGTTACAGCAGCCAGCAGTTGCACTATCTCAGCTCGAATTGTCCATGGCATTTAAAATGCAGCTTTGGCTAACCTTACACTTACATGAACTGGTAATCTGCTGGATCATTGGTGCCGGCTTGCTGCTGCTGCGTTTTATGGGCGGCTGGATCTTCACTGAACGTCTGCGCACGCGTGCTCACGTTGTAGCGGATCGGGAATGGCGCACGCGGTTTGGTGTTATTGCCGCCAGGATGAATATAAAACAATCGGTTGACTTCAAAGAAAGTAACAGGGTTACAGCGCCGGTGGTCATTGGTACGTTCAGCCCGGTTGTGCTTGTACCATTTGGATTTTTAACAGGTTTTCCTCCCGCTCAACTGGAAGCGATACTAGCTCACGAGCTTGCGCATATTCAGCGCAATGATTATTTGGTCAATGTGCTTCAATCATTGGTAGAGGTCATTTTCTTCTTCCACCCGGGCATCTGGTGGCTATCCGAGCGCATCCGTGCTGAACGTGAACATTGCTGCGATGACATTGCACTCCGGGTATGCGGTGATAAAATGTCGCTTGCTTATGCCTTGCTGAAAGTAGCTGACTGGCAAACAACCACAGGTATGGCGATGGCTTTTGCTTCCCGGAAGCCTTTGCTGCTAAACCGCATTCACCGGCTGCTGGGACTTTCTGCCAAGTCACAAAGATTTGCTCCAAGCCTCTCCGCTACGATTCTTACGGTTGCCATTGCGACGATGGTGTCAGCCTATGCATTTGCACAGCAAACTGATAAACCTGTACCCAAGAAAACAGCTAAGCATCATACTGCTGCACGCAAATCAAAAGCGGCTCATCAGAATGTTGATCCAGCCATAGAAATAGAAGAGCCAGAGATGAATATCCAGATTGAGGAGACTGAGAATATGGAGCTGATGATTGATCCTGGTATGGAAAATGATTCTATCAACAAGAAAATAGCTGAAATCAACCAGAAAATGCAGACTATGGAAGCCGAAATGCGGCCATACCAGAGCAGAATGGATGAACTGAATCTTGAAATGGAAAAACAAAGGTTTGAGATGGAGCGCGCGCAACGCCAGCTCGAACAAATCGAATGGAAAAAAGAGCGGATTATGGATGTGCGGTCGGGTTTAATGGAACAGCGCTCTGAAATACTGGACCACGCTCAGGAGCAGGAAGTATCCAAAGACAAAGAAACCGAGGTTGAAAAACAGGTGGCGGAGTTGGAACAGAAGATTAAAGCTCAGGAACAAGCTGTGACCGACCTGAACACCCAGATCGCCGCTGCACAGAAAGCAGTCTCCACAGCTGAGGAGCCGATCCAGAAGTCGGAAGCTGAACTACAGGAAATTTCGGCAAAGCTGGACGAACTGGGTCGTAATGCAGGTCTGGAATCTCTGGGGCTTGCCAGGGTTGGGGTTCCTGCACCTCGTCCTCCGAAGCCGCCGCGTGCTGCCAGGATCCATGGTGCCCCCGCACCTCCTCCGCCGCCTGCAAAGGTCGTAAGGCCCAAAAGCCCTCCTACCCCACCATTGGCACCGGCCAGAAAATAATATTATATGAAAACGGACAACCAGGCTCAGCCAGGTTGTCCGTTTTCTTTTATTCTACTTCTATGATTACATCGTCCGTCATGGGATGTGATACGCAGGTGAGTATAAAACCCTCTTCCCGCTCAGCTTTTGATAAGGCATCTTCTTCATCCAGATGCACCTTACCCGACACGCACCGCCCCAGACAGGCCGTGCACATACCAGCCTGACAGGAATATGGAAGATCAATATCCATATTCAGGGCGGCTTCCAGTACGGTTTCGTGTGGCTTTACCGGTAACTTGTACTCAGTACCTTCGTAAAAAAGGGTAATTTCTCTTGTTTTCACAGCATCATCTTCAGTTGTCACCGCGCCCGGCTCGGCGGAGCTTGCAGTTGCAAAGCTTTCCTTCCGGATATGAGCCTCGGGAACCGACAAGATTTCAAGGGCACTTTTCGCTTCATGCGTCAGATCTTCGGGTCCGCAGAGGTAGTACTCGGCATTCTGCGGGTTTAAAGCAGGAAGAGATTCCATAATTTTAAGAATGTGTGTTTTGTTGAGGCGGCCCCTTTGTCCTTCCCAGCTCTCCACTGGCTGGCTGAGCGTATGCACTATGTGCAGGCGATTTGCATACTTCATCTGAAGAGCCTGCAATTTTTCCCGGAAAATAATCAGCTCCTCATTGCGGCTGCCATAAAGGAGAAAAACTTCACTTTCCGGTTCTACAATCAGGACAGACTTCAGGATGGAAAAAAGAGGTGTGATACCGCTGCCTGCACCGATAAAGACGACCTGCCGGGTTTGATCGTCAGCCTGCTTTGGAAAAAAGTTGCCCGCCGGTTCCAGCGTTTCGAGCACATCGCCTGGCTTTACATAGTCAGCAAGCCAGTTGGAAGCATATCCCCCCGGTACCCGCTTGATCGTAATTGCCGGCGACACATCCGTGTAAGGCGAACTCGACATGGAGTATGAGCGTCTCACTTTTTTATCTCCGTCAGGTAAAAGTAAAGTCAGGAACTGACCCGGACGATAGGCTACAACCTCATTGATCGGGTGCCAAAAGTGGATGGTTACAGCCTCATCCGTCTCTTTTTCCACTTCTTTTACTTTCAAAAAATAATGCTTACTCATGGTAATACGCTGTTATGCATAAATGCAAAAGCCTCACAGGTAACACCTATGAGGCTTTTTTGATTTCAAAAACAATTATTTCAATGTTGCTACGGCATCTTTAATGCGCTGAACCGCCTCGGTCAATGCCTGATCAGCAGCTGCCGTGGAAATCCGGATACAATTAGGTGCCCCGAAACCCGAGCCGGCTACGGTCGACACGTATGAATTGGTCAGCAGCCAGTTGGCAAAATCGTCGGAATTGTTGATGGTATTTGTTCCATCAGATTTCCCAAAGTAGTAGCTGACATCAGGGAATGCATAAAAAGCGCCATCCGGCACATTCACCTTGAAACCAGGAATTTCTTTTAACAAACCCACTACAAGGTCACGGCGGCGCGCGTAGGCTGCGGTCATTTCTTTGGTAGCGTCCAAAGGTCCGTTAAATGCAGCAGTGGCCGCTTTCTGGGCTATGGAATTCGTACCGGATGTAACCTGTCCCTGCAATTTTTCCACTCCTTCGGAAATCCATTTCGCAGCAGCAATGAAACCGATGCGCCAGCCCGTCATCGCAAATCCTTTTGCGACACCATTTACGGTGATCACCCGCTCTTTCAGCGCCGGGATAGAACCCATACTGAAATGGCCTTCCTCGGTGAAGTTGATATATTCATAAATCTCATCCGCCAGTATGTAAACACCTTCGTGCTTTTCCAGAACAGCCCCGATTTCACGCAGTTCCTTTTCGGAGTACACCGCGCCGGTCGGATTGTTGGGAGATGCGTACATTACCACCTTTGTACGGGGTGTAATGGCAGCTTCCAACTGTGCGGCGGTTACTTTGAAACCATTGTCGAAAGCACCGTCGATGATCACCGACTTGCCTTCCGCCAGCTTCACCATTTCGGAATAGCTTACCCAGTATGGAGCAAAAATCACTACTTCATCGCCGGGATTAACCAATACCTGGATCACATTGGCCAGTGAATGCTTTGCTCCGGTAGAAACCACGATGTTCTCGGGTTTCCAATCTATATTATTGTCACGTTTCAGTTTATCAGCGATAGCCTTGCGCAGATCAGGATATCCTGCCACTGGTGAATAGCCGTGAAAACCATCATCGATTGCCTTCTTAGCAGCTTCACAAATGTGCTCAGGTGTCTTAAAATCAGGCTCACCTACACTCAGACTAATTACTCTGTGGCCCTGTGCGGCCAGTTCACGTGCCATTTTGGTCATCGCCAGCGTCGAAGATTCTTCAAGCGCGTTGATTCGGTCGGCCAACCGGTTTTCCAATGCTACTGCGGACATTGTACAGAAAATTAAGTTTTAAAGAAGATACTGCTATCTATATCAACAAATTGCCCGCAAAGTTACGTCTTTTTTAAAAGAAGGCCCCTGTCGTTGAACAAAGAATTGTGAAAAGTGCAGATTCACGGGAAATCACGCCTGTGCAGACTATCATTTTTTGTAACACAAAAAAACAAAAAAATGCCGCTCCTGAAAAGGAACGGCACTGTGCCGAAGGCGGGACTCGAACCCGCACAGGATTGCTCCCTCACGCCCCTGAAACGTGCGTGTCTACCAGTTTCACCACTTCGGCTCGAAATCGGTGTGCAAATATAGTAAAGTTTTTTTCTTTCCAAGACTTTGCTCCATGAGGTCAGAAAATTTATAAAAACCTATTTGCTGACATACAAGGCATCCAGATTACGCCCGATACCCTCATAATCGAGTCCGTAGCCGACAACAAATTTGTTCTCGATTTCAAAGCCGAGGTACCGCATGCTGATGGGTGTCTTCAGAGCTTCGGGCTTGTGAAGTAGCACTGCAAGCTCTATGGAACTGGGGCCGAGTTGCTGCAACTGGTCCAGCAGTGACTGCATGGTGAGCCCGGTATCCACAATGTCTTCAATGATAATGATATCCCGTCCCGCCAGGTCACCGTCAAGGCCGAGTATTTGTCGTACCTGCCCGGTAGACGAAGTGCCGGAGTACGATGCAAGCCGGATGAAAGACATCTGGCAGGATAGCGGAATACGCTTGACAAGCTCACTGGCAAACAGGAATGCCCCATTTAAAACCACCAGAAAAAGAGGACATCGCCCTTCATAGTCACTTGTGATGGACATTGCCAGCTCCCCGACGCGGGCTTCCAGATCTTCCCGCGAGATAAATGGCTCAAACGTTCTGTCCAGTATGTCAATGGTCATGAAAAGTAGGTATAAAGTAGTCTGAACATCAATATTAACTCTTTTTTCAAAAACGCTGCCGGACAGGCAAACGTTAAATTAAATTCGGGCGTTAATTAGGACAGATTTTACCCCTGCTATGAAAAATATCATTTTCGTCCTCACCTTATCCATTGGCCTTTACCTGGCTTCTGCCCGACCGGCGGATGCACAGCTATATTCTTCTGCCGAGCTGGACAAGAATTATGATATGATCCTGAAAAATCCGGGCATTCAGATTGAGGCTACCGAGGCGATTAATATGATGTATAATTACCGTTTTACGGAAGCAGATGCCGAATTCCGCTGGCTGAAATACCGCTATCCCACGCACCCGATGCCGCACTTTCTGATGGGTTTGGCAGAGTGGTGGAAAATCGTCCCGAATACCGACAATGAATCACATGATAAAGCATTTCTGGCCCAGATGGACTCTACGATAGAGCTGGCAGAGGAGCTTTATGATAACGAAAAGAACAAAATAGAGCCTGCATTTTTCCTGGCCGCTGCCTATGCATTCAAGGGCAGGCTGTATGCTGAGCGGGAAAGCTGGGCCAAGGCAGCATTTGCAGGCAAAAAGTCACTCAAATATTTTGAACAATGCAAAGGGAACGGTGACCTGAGCCCCGAACTGCTTTTTGGTGACGGACTGTACAACTATTATGCTGAGTGGGTACCGAAAGAATACCCGATCCTCAAACCTGTGATGGCGCTTTTTCCAAAGGGGAACAAGCGCCTGGGCGAGCAGCAACTTGAAAAAGTGGGCAACAATGCTTTCTACACGCGGGTGGAAGCGCGGTACTTTCTTTTGCAGATTTATAGCATGGAGAGCGAGCATTCCAAAGCGTATGAAATGGCCAAGTACATGTGGCAGACGTTCCCAAACAATCCTTATTTCGAACGCTATTTTTGTCGCACGGCATTTGTGACGGGAAAAATGGCAGAGGCTGAAAAGGCTGCTCAGAATATTCTGGACAAAATAAGTCAGGCTATGCCGGGCTACGAGGCGGTGAGCGGACGTAATGCAGCTTATGTACTGGCGTACTATCATATGAATTACCACCGTAATTATGACCTGGCCAGCCAGTATTATCAAAAAGCGATCAGTTTTTCAACGGAAACCAACTCCCTGAATGCCGGCTACTACCTTTCATCGCTGATCGGGCTGGGGAAAATAGCGGAAATGAAGAAAGACTACGATGAGGCAATTCGCTACTACAAGCTTGCCGACGACAAGGCCGACAAGAAGTCGAGCCAGGCGAAGGAAGCCAAAACAGCCATTGCCAATCTTAAAAAACTAAAAAGGGAGCAGCGCCGAAAAAGGTGATGCCGGGCTATTTTTTTAGTGCTGCATAATGTTTGAAGAACAAAGGAATGGTCTCAATGCCTTTGTAGTAGTTAAACAATCCGTAGCTTTCATTGGGCGAATGCAGGTTATCAATATCCAGTCCAAAGCCCATCAGGATGCTTTTGCAGCCAAGTTCCTGCTCAAAAAGCGCCACGATCGGTATGCTTCCCCCACCCCTGGTTGGCAACGGTTTTTTCCCGAAGGATTCCTCCATCGCTTTCTCAGCAGCCTGGTACTCCACCGAACTGGTGGGCGTCACATAAGGCAACCCGCCGTGATGCGGCACTACCTTCACTTTTACAGATGGTGGTGCAATGGATTCAAAATGCCTGGTAAACAATTCACAGATTTCATCATCATGCTGATCGGGCACGAGGCGCATGGAGATTTTTGCATGGGCTTTTGAAGGAAGCACCGTTTTGGCACCCTCGCCCGTATACCCTCCCCAGATTCCATTGACATCCAATGTAGGGCGGATGGACGTGCGCTCGATGGTTGTATATCCAGCTTCTCCACGCACGTCGGCCACCTGCAACTCATCTTTATAGGCTTCCAGGCTGAAAGGTGCAGCATTGAGCGCATCCCGCTCCTGGCCGGAAAGCTCCTGTACTTTGTCATAAAAACCAGGAATGGTAATGTGCCCGTCGGCATCTTTCAGGGATGCGATCATTTCACACAGTACATTGATCGGATTGGCCACGGCTCCTCCGTAAACGCCTGAATGCAGGTCACGGTTGGCGCCTGTTACTTCTACCTCCACGTAGGTAAGCCCGCGCAAACCAGTTTCAATGGAGGGTACATCATTAGCAATAATGCTGGTATCGGAAATCAGGATCGTGTCACAGGCCAGTATATTACGGTGCTGCCGCACAAAGCTACCCAGATTGGATGAACCGATCTCCTCTTCACCCTCGATCATCACTTTCACATTACACGTCAGGTTACCGGTAGCGAGCATCGTTTCCAATGCTTTGATATGCATGTAAAACTGACCTTTATCATCGCAAGCACCGCGCGCATAAATACGCTCATTTTTGATCACCGGCTCAAATGGAGGCGACTCCCACAGCTCGTAAGGATCGGCAGGCTGTACGTCGTAATGCCCGTAAATCAGCACGGTAGGCAAAGCAGGATCAATGATTTTTTCACCATAAACGACCGGATGACCCGCTGTCTCGTATATCTCAGCTCTGTCTGCTCCGGCATTTTCAATGCTTTCCCTGACATAGGCCGCGGCTTTCTGCATATCATCCCTGAACCTTGAATCAGCGCTGACAGAGGGAATGCGCAGCAGATCGAGCAGCTCGTTCAGAAATCGTTCCTGGTTTTCTTCTATGTATTGCTTCATGTTAAATGTCGTTTTTGAATGCGTCAAGATAAAAAATAACCCCTCAGGGATATCCAAAGGGGTTTGTATTTTTTTCAGGAAAGATACTCAGCGTTGATTCGAAGCCTGTTTGGAGCGGGCAAAAAGGTTAACCCGGTTTTCATTTCCATTAACAAGCCGGATGATGTTTTTCTGATGCGTAAAAACGACCAGCACAAACATCGTAAATCCAAAAACAACCAGCAGCGGCTCCGGATGGCCGAAAACGCCC
Source organism: Dyadobacter sandarakinus (assembly GCF_016894445.1). Lineage (NCBI taxonomy): Bacteria > Pseudomonadati > Bacteroidota > Cytophagia > Cytophagales > Spirosomataceae > Dyadobacter > Dyadobacter sandarakinus. The sequence goes on along the minus strand of NZ_CP056775.1, from coordinate 4,744,438 downwards.
AGCCACGACAGTACCGGAAATGCCAGTGTCGCCAGTATGGAGCTGAGTGACACATATTGTGACGTCAGCAGTGTAAGTATAAAGATCGTAATGCAAAGTGAAGCAAGTTCCGGATGGATCGCGAGTACCATACCCAGCAGGGTAGCGATGCCTTTTCCACCTTTGAACTTCACGAAAACCGGAAATATATGTCCGATGATCGCAATGATGCCGAAGATGATCTTGTACATCAGCAACTCGGTTTCACCAATTTCGTTCAGGTAAAAAAGCATGGAGGCCAGTGAAGTCGCTGTCCAGCCTTTCAGTACGTCAATAAGCATTACTACGGTTCCGGCCCGCTTGCCAAGTACCCTGAATGTATTGGTAGCGCCTGCATTGCCGCTGCCGTGTTTACGAACATCAATCCCGAAATATCCTATCCCGTACCAGACCGAACTTGGGATTGACCCCAGCAGATACGCTGCAACAACTGTAAATAATAATATGGTAAGACTCATTTTGTACTATTCGCAGATAATTTGCTATTGTTACTGGTTTTATTCAAATGTACAACGATAGGAGGATTTAGCAAGTGCAAAGACAATAAAACTATCGTTCTGATAGCATATTTTCAAAACCTGAAATAAAATATGGTAAAATGTTCATGCCAGCTCAAAAACCTTCTGCAGGTTCTTCTTTCTTCTTCTTTTCAGCTGCGGGTGCGGCTTTTTTCTTGACGGTTTTGGCCACTTTGGCTTTTTTAACTGCGGGCTGGTAAAAATCATCAAACCGGTTAACAAACAGATCCTTCTCCTCCGGCCCCAATGCAATGAGTGTCATATCTTTCGACTTCACTGCCTTTGCCTTAGTACTGATCTGATCATTGAAGTCTATGTCAGACGATACTACCCCGAGCTCGCCCTGGCGATAATCCATGAAGTACCACACATCCGGCGATGCCTGCAAAAATAAGCTGAACTCATCTCCTTCCACACCACGTCGCAGTTCAAGCACTCCTTCCATCTGCGCATTCACATTGTTGCGTCCAAAATGTGCTACGCCGATCGGCCCCTGTGAGTAGTAGGCACCATGCGCGGCCGACCAATGCAGGTTCACATTGGACAGTACCATAGGTACGTCAAGCAGCGGCGATGCCTCAAATATCGGCTTATACCCTGCTGCCGTCAGCTTAGCGTATGCGTCAGTTGCTTTCGGTCCGATCAATGCGGAAAGTTTGCGGTTCAGCTGTTCGGCATCGTCATCGGCTGCGGTACTGTTCTGCTCTTCCAGGTTCGTTTCCACAATCTTGGCTACCATCTGCTGCGCTATCGGTTCGAGGGGCGGCATTTTCATCAGGAGCATGGTATTGAAGGAAAACCGTGAACTATCCACCTGGGCCTCCACGGTACCTACCGATTGCAGCCAGGGGGCGCCGGTAAGTTTGAGCGGGCCGGAGAATGTTGCCAGGCCTGTTTTATCATCAAATTTCAATGCATTGCCCTCGTCAATAAGCCCGTCCTCTCCGGGAGGCGGCGTAACTGTAAATGCTTTGCTATCCTCGTCGTAATTAAGCGCACCCTGTGCCAGGTAAATATCCTCATCACCGTCGGAATCCTTGGGCGACAGGAAGCTCATGTACAAGCCGCGGGCTTCATTATAATGCAGCCCCACAGAGAGCGGAATGTCATGTTCATTTCTGAGATCCTTACTGATCTTGATGGATACCGATTCACCGGGTGAGTCATTGTAAACAATCCATGAACTCTGAAAATCTTTCCGGAACTTGATGACCGGTTTTACAAAACCTTCCAGTTTGAGTGAAGGCTCATAAGCAACGAGCTTGATACCGCCTTTATACTGGATCCGGGGTGACAGAAAAAGATTTTGTTCTTCCTTGATATCGGCCCTGGCAGTGGTATAGTACCTGATTCCCGCATTCGCCTGGGTTGCTTTCGAACGTTTGCCCTCCGCAGGTGCCCCCATTTCAATGAGCTCAAAGTTCTGCATTTTGATGTTGAAGGTATCTTTCCGCGCGGTGATGTACTGGTAAGTCGCGGAGCCCTCGAAGTGGTTGCGGGAGTCAATGCGAATGTCGGCGTCACGCATGCGGTGCGATACGTTCATGGTATCAATTTCAATGCGTGCTTTCTTCAATGGGTTGATCCGTCCTTTGTTATCAATACTCACAAGCCCGCCACCCGGAATGATCTTCACATCGGCAGTCTGGATAAAAGATACGCCTTTGATGTTTAGGGTTACTTTTTCAATATCATAAATAGCCTCAGACCCGTTGAAAGACAATCCTTCCTGCGTGGAGTCCATGGAAGTATAGGATGAAGTTTCGCCAAACCCTTTCATCAGGATCGTCTTTTTATTCATATCCCATTTCGCACTCCCGATCAGCGTTTTGTAGGAAGCTGTCGGAATCTCCATACCAGAGGAGTCGGAACCAAAGCCAGACTCGTCCGTAAGGAAGTTGGCAATGCCTGTTTTGAAGTTGAAATCAATATTGACATTGTTTCCCGTCAGCAGTTTCTGGGTCGATTTCTGTCCGCTGCTATTAATTGAAAATGAAGATTTGTTGGCCAGGTAGCCGTCTTTATTAAACTTAATGTCAGGCGACGACAGCTCTGAATCGGGACGTTTGAGCCTGCCGCTTCCATACAAACCCGACGAGCGCAACAGCAGGTTTCCTTCCAGGTTGGTAGTTCCCTGATAAAAGGAGAAAGACTTGCCCTGGGTGCTGATCATCATACTGTCAGCCGCCGGGTACCATTTCAGTGCATAGTCTTTGAGCTGTACACCCGGAAAGTATCCTTTGCCGATCGTGGCTTCCTTAATGCTGGCAGCCTCTCCCGAAGCCATCAGCGAGTCGGCGGTAAGGAGTACATTTTTGGCGGTCATGGAGGCAGAAAGGTACTTCAGCACAGCTTTGGAATGCAGCCCGCTGTTGTCCATTGTGAGGGTATCGGTAAACCGTGCCGTGGCTTTTCCTTCGTACAGCTTCATATCCGTAACCGGTGGTTTGTACTCAAACCCAAGCGAGTTGTCAGGCATGCTTTTCAGGATCGTCTGGATAGGCGGAATGATCCCGTTTGAATTAAATGTACCGTCAAAGATCACGTCACGGTTATCCAGTCCGTCCATATCGATCTTTGGTATTTTGAAAAACACCTCCCGCGGGTACACCACCGTACCCCGCTCGGGCTGGTCAAAGTATACCATCATACCATCTTCCACCACGAGCCTTGGCGACTTTTTCACGCCCTTCTGCACGCCCGACTTGTTTTTGGGGTCACTCAGATAAAAGGTACCGCCTTTTTCATATTTCACGTGGCCGCCTACCTCACCCTTTTCGCCTTTTGCAAATTTTTCACGGGGTGTAAATGTGATGGAGTCGGATGGTGCTACATTGACAAAAAACTGATTGTAGTCGAACTTAACATTCTGGCCACGGAACTGGTAGTTGGATGCCACCATCTGTCCGTTCAGGGTAAAGTTCCGGTTTTTGCCGATCACCAGTTTCTTATCGGCCGGTACCGCATATATTTTCAGCGAATCGCTCACTACAAACCTGGATACGCCGAGTACGGTAAGCAGGGTATCGGGCAGGTAAATGGTTGCATTTGCAACTTCGTCATTGGCTGCAAACTGGGAAGTAACCTGAAAATTGTCATAATCCGCCTTGTCCAGGTTTGCCAGTACCCACAGCACCCCTTTTTTGCTCAGTGCAAACTCGTCGGTACTTTTATTATAAATGAAATATCCGTCCAGCTGCAGTCTTTCCAGGGAACGCCGGAGTATTTTGGGGTTCTGCTTGGACTTTGCAGCAAGTTCCTCCACCAGAAAAGATGACTTCTTAGTGGTCTGCGTGTAGTTAGCAGCCATCACCAGCGGCTGGAAACCAAATTCCTTTGCAATATCCCTGAACTTTTCTTTTTTGAAATAATCGAAAGATTCAAGTTTTACGGGTACTACCTGCTTGCCATCAATCCTCAGGAACTCCACCTTGTCATTCGGGAACTTCCAGCGCATAGCCTGCGCCCAGATGTTCATTTTGTGATACGAATCCTGGTAAGGCAGGGGCGCAAAGTCCGTTTTGTCTGCACGTCCGAGTTTCAGCAAACCTTCATCATCATTATAATTGAGCGTCACACCCGGATGATACAGCGAGTCGCTGCCAAGGGGCATGGTGAAGCTGGTCAGCGAAGAAGAAATAGCCGAGTCTTTGAGCATAAACTTCTTACTCTGTGCCCTGAATGCAGGCTTATCCTTGTATTTGACAGATACTGTAGAAGGCTTGTCGCTGAGTGAGGAACTATACATTTCGAGTCCCACAAGTGCAAATCCACCTTTATAATCAATGTTCTTCCGTGTGTTTTTCAACCGCGCATCTATTCCATTGGAAACAAACCTCGGGTAGGACGACGGTTTTCCTTTGACTTTTTTTACGCCCCGGTACTCCATGGTACCTTTTATAGGCGCTGCCAGTTGCTGGTCACTATGCAGGGTAACATTTTCGGCTATAATCCCCGGCCGGGCAATGTTGAATGAGTAGCTGTCCAAATCGGCATAAATGGAAGAATCGCCGGCTGCCTGCCAGCTGAATTTCCCTCCTTTTCCTACAAAATTCCCGTCTTTCAGCGCAATACTTCCATTAGCAGGCCCAAACACAATTGAATCTCCTGCAGTTACCATGGCGAATGTCGCATTCTGAAGATCGAGCAATGCGCCGGTGATTGCAGGTAGCGGCTGCGATTTGGGCGCAATCACAAAATCCGAGTCGGCCGGCGTATCCCAGCTGTCATTTACCGCCACTTCTTTCGCAGTCTCGGCAGCAGCCTGGGTACTTGTCGTGTCAAAGCGATAGCGGTAAGTCCCGCCGATCAGGTAGAGCGAGTTATAATTGGATTGATGGAGCCTGTTTGTCTCTGCCAGTGTACGAATTGTTTCAAGTACTTTCTGGAACGATTTGGCATCATACTTTTCACCCGACTGTGCTGCCAGGGTCAGGAATCCGTCCAGGTTTTCGGGGGATTGTTTTGCAAAAAGCTGCGCATTCCTGGTCAGTAGGAACAGGATCGCACCAGCCTTCTGACCTTTCGCTGCCTGCGTTTTTACAATACTGATAAAACGCGCCTGCTGGGGCGCACTTACGGACGACATCCATACGCTGTCCAGCTGAGCAGCTGCACGCATGTACTGCGGATTGCGACTGCCATCCAGCAGCTTACGCAACTGTACCATGAACTGCCCCGGCTCATCAGCAAATTTCAGGCCCTGGCCGGATACCTGGCTTATGGTAAAAATGGATATGGTTAAAAGTAAAGCAAAACGATAGATTCTCATGGATGATCAGCTTCTGAAAACTTATTTCTCAAACACAACGCATGCCCATTGATTTCGCGTATCAGATCTCCGTATTTTCAGTCCATTTTGCAATGCACAGTGCTCGATATCAGCCTGATCAGTTTCATAAAAGCCACTGACCACCAGCCAGCCGCCGGGTTCCAGGTGTGCATTGTATTTGTGGATTTCGGCCAGGAGTATGTTCCGGTTGATATTGGCAAGTATTCCTCCAAAGGTCCAGATTCCGGGTACATCATCAATCGTCCCCTGAAAAACCTCCGTTCCGCAACTCAGTTCATTCATTTCAAAGTTTTCCACGGTATTTTCAACAGCCCACTCATCAATATCAAACCCGAGCAGGGAAGCAGCGCCCAGCTTGGCAGCGAGTATGGAAAGGATACCTGTACCGCAGCCAACATCCATCACAGAAAGGCCCTGATGAACAAGATCAAGCTGTGCATTCATCACCAGCCAGGTGGTTTCATGGTGACCGGTACCGAATGACATTTTGGGCTGCACCAGCAGATCATATTTGAATTTGGGATCGGGCAGGTGGAAAGTAGCGCGTATACGAATCTGATCCCCTACTTCAATCGGCTCGTAGCTTTTCTCCCATTCTTCGTTCCAGTTTTTCCTTTCCAGTGACTTCCAGGAGAGGGTTATGGAAGTAAAATCCCGGTATTTGGCCACCAGCTCCTGTACTGCATGTTCATCAAAATCATCCTCCTGTATATATGCTTTCAGGCCATCGCCCGACTCTACAAAGGACTCGAACCCTATTTCACCCAGCTCAGCCATAAGAATTTCGGAAAAATCGGGTTCTACCAGGAGGTCAACTTCAATGTAGTTCATATTCAATAAGTTCTTCATTTGTTTGTTAAAAAGCAAAAATTCCCTGCCGGTAAAAGCGGCAGGGATTATATCATGTAAATAAAATGCTGACAGAAGTCAGACCAGGGGCTGTGATTGCCGGTAGCCTGATGTTAGTTAAGGAATGCAGTGGTAGCGCGCGGCTTCACTGCCGGGCTGGTAAAGTCCGTAATGGCCGCCAGGATGCCGGAAGTATCAATACCGCATTCATGAAAAAGCTCGATCGGCTCACCATGTTCCACGATCGAATCAGGAATACCCAATCGTTTGAGCTGCGCAGTATACCCATGGTCTACCATAAACTCAATAACAGCACTTCCAAATCCGCCCTGCAGGCAGCCGTCTTCCAGTGTGATGACGCGGTCAAATTTTGAAAAGATTTCGTGCAGCAATGTTTCGTCCAGAGGTTTGGCAAAACGCATGTCGTATAATGCAGCAGATACTCCGAACTTCCCGGCTTGGTCACAGGCAGCATTTGCAAGGTTCCCGATCGGCCCGAAAGACAGCACGGCTACATCCTCTCCCTCACGCACCAGCCTTCCTTTACCGATCTGGATTTCTTCAAAAGCCGTACGCCACTCGGGCATTACTCCTGCTCCGCGCGGGTAGCGTATCGTAAGTGCTTTGGTACCTTCCTGGAATGAACCCAGCTGCGCAGTATACATCATATTGCGAAGCTCCTGCTCGTTCATGGGCGAGGCTACAACCATGTTGGGGATACAGCGCATATAAGCGATATCGTACACACCGTGATGTGTAGGCCCATCCGCCCCGACAAGCCCGGCGCGGTCCAGACAGAATATGACAGGCAGCTCCTGAATGCATACATCATGAATCACCTGATCATACGCGCGCTGCATAAAGGTGGAGTAGATGTTGCAAAAAACAACTTCACCCCGCGTGGCCATACCAGCTGAGAAAGTAACTGCATGCTGCTCGGCTATCCCAACGTCAAACGCCCGGTCGCTCATCACATCCATCATGATGTTCAGTGACGATCCCGAGGGCATTGCAGGCGTCACACCTACGATTTTAGGGTTCGTTTTGGCAAGCTCCACAATGGTATGCCCGAATACATCCTGAAATTTGGGAGGTTGAGGGGCTGCGTAGGTCTTTTTCTGTATTTCTCCGGTGATTTTGTCAAAAATGCCAGGTGCGTGCCACTTGGTCTGGTCTTTCTCGGCAGGCCCGTATCCTTTTCCTTTGACAGTCAGGCAATGAAGCAGCTTGGGGCCCGGAATGCTTTTAAGATCTTTCAGTACCTCGGTCAGGTGGCTGATATCATTCCCATCTATCGGACCAAAATATCTCAAACCCAGGGATTCGAAAAGGTTACTTTGCCGCAAAATGGCGGTTTTCATAACAGTCTCTACCTTGGATACGATCTCCTGTGCACTTTTACCAAAATTGCTCATTTTACCGAGCATGTTCCATACTTCGTCGCGGAACTTGTTGTATGTCCGGGAAGTGGTAATATCAGTCAGGTACTCTTTCAATGCACCTACATTGGGATCAATCGCCATGCAGTTGTCATTGAGAATAATCAGAATATTGGAATCGGTGGCACCGGCATGGTTAAGTCCTTCAAAGGCCATCCCTGCGGTCATCGCACCGTCACCTATTACGGCAATATGCTGGCGGGAAAAGTTCTTTTCCAGCGCAGATGCTACGGACATTCCCAGCGCAGACGAAATGGATGTGGACGAGTGCCCTACCCCGAATGCATCGTAAATGCTTTCTTTTCTTTTGGGAAAACCGGAAATACCGCCGTAAGTACGGTTGGAATGAAAATTATCCCGGCGGCCGGTCAGGATCTTGTGGCCGTAAGCCTGGTGACCTACGTCCCATACAAGCTGATCGTCAGGCGTATTGAAAACGTAATGCAGCGCAACAGAAAGCTCTACGACTCCCAGGCTAGCTCCAAAATGGCCTCCATAGACTGAAACATTATCTATTATAAACTGACGTAACTCATTACAGACTTGTGGTAGCTGAGTACTGTCTAGCTTACGTAAATCCTCAGGAGAATCAATAGAAGCTAATAATTTACCTGGTGTTATAAGCATATTTGACCACGGTTACGTAAAAACTGTCCTGTGCCGGAAGGCAAAAATAAGTAAACCTGCTATGGCGTACCCTATTTTTGCTGACTGGCCTTAAATAATTTTTGTTTCTCTTCCCGGGTCAGGCTTTCATATCCGGACTTTGAAATTTTGTCCAGAATAGTATCAATTTCTGTCTGATCTGGCATTTCTATGGGGCCACCTGCGGTGGATGAGGAATATACGCTGGTACTGCGGTACACCTGGCGTTCGCGGTAGGTTACCTGCATGGAAGGACGTTTGCGGAAGAGCCTCGACCAGCCATTCATGACGGCATAGATCGGTTTTCCCAGGTCTGTACCGCTTTGCAACATTTTGATGAATACATACCCGATCAGCGCTCCGCCCAGGTGCGCCAGGTTGCCGCCTGCATTGGGGCCGACTGTCTGAGCAAGAGACAGAATGATGTAGAACAAAGCGATAAACTTAATCCTCACCGGACCCAGAAAAATCAGGTTAAAGGTATAGTTAGGCAGCAGGGTGGAGGCCCCTACTGCTACTGAAAATGCGGCTGCCGATGCGCCCAGCATCTGGGAACCTTCCACGAATGCATGGAAGTAAGGCAGCATATTGTAAAGCACAATGAAAATAACGCCGCCGGCAATTCCGCCCAGCAGGTATAATGCAATCACCCTTTTGGCACCCAGGTATTCATCAATCAACCTGCCAAACCAATACAGGAAAAGCATGTTGAAGAGGATATGGAAAATATCGTCATGCGTGAAAAAGTAGGTGATGAGTGTCCAGGGCTTGCGTATAAACTCGGAAGTGGCGGCAGGAAGCTGCAGTGTATCGATCACAGCCTCATATACATTGGGCGACTGGGAAAGTGTAAGAACTATCTTCAGAAGGAGCAATATCAGAAATACTGCTGTGTTGACCAGGATTATCTTAACGAGTGCATTTTCAGACTTGGCAAACTCCCTCTTTACATCATCTACAATATTGCTCATCTTATATCAATAGAAATTTGTTTTCCGCATATTCCAGTAACGCAACAATATATATGCAAATAGCATTCCTCCTATATGCGCGAAATGCGCAACATTATCTGACTGTGCGTTCTGGATACCGGAGTAAAGCTCGTAGAGGCCGTAAAATGCTACGAAGTACTTGGCTTTCACCGGAAACGGCACAAACAGGAGGAAAAGCTCAGTGTTCGGAAATAATAAACCAAACGCCATCAGAATGCCGAAAATTGCTCCTGATGCACCTACCATAGGCGTGTTGATCAGGCTTTGGTAGTAGGTGGTTACGATGTTTATACTCTGTTGAATATACTGAGAATTTGCAGGATTTTCTTCAAACTGATTTGAAAATTCCCGCATGAAGTCCGACTCATGAAATGCACGCCCGTATTTGCTTGTAAAATCAACAAGTGCGTCGGGGCTAGGGCTTTGTGTATATATTTCAACAGCCTCCCGTACACGGCTGTTTTCAAAATAATCAATCCCCGAAAACAACAGTCCTGCACCTATCCCGGTAAAAAAATAAAAAAAGAGAAAGCGCTTGGGTCCCCACATCCGTTCAAGCAGCGGTCCGAACATAAACAACCCGAACATATTGGAAAAAAGGTGCCCCAGGCTCCCATGCAGGAACATATAGGTAACGAACTGGTAAGGCATAAACGCCGGTGACAAAAACGACCTCAGCGCAAACCCTCCGGTAAGATCGATAACATACGAGTCAACAATAAAAAACAGGACATTCAATATCAAAAGATTCCTGACCGTAGGCGTAATGGATAACATATGTGCTCGTAAGTAGAAAGAAATATAAATCGTTAAATGCCTGCCTGTTTTCAGCTTTTGAAAATTCCCGCAAGCTTGTCCATCGTAAGTAAAACAATGATCGGCTCCCCGCCCGGAGTTCTGTTCGGATCGGTGGAAGCAAAAAGCTGGTCAATCAGCGTGTGGATTTCAACCATCGACAATTTGACCGCATACCTGTAAGAAAAACGTTTTGCCAGCGACCGCGAAAGGCTTTCGGGTTTGTTCAGTTTGAGGTCGGAATAACTTTGTTTCAGCTGCTCTATCAACTCTTCAAACAAATCCTGCTCGCTTTCCTCCGGGAGGTCTGCCGGAATACCGCGTATAATCAGCTCATTGGCCCCAAACTCATCGAATTCAAACCCCAGACTTCGGATTTCCTTTTTGGTTTCATGCACCAGCTGCATATCGGAATGCGTCAGCCGGATGGTTTTGGGAAATAAAAGCTGCTGGCAGGCACCATTGCGATTGGTGAGCATTTTGCGGTACCGCTCGTAAAGAATGCGCTCATAGGCCGCTTTCTGATCAATCAGCATAATTCCGTCCTTGACCTGCGAGAGAATGTACCGGTTGTGCAGCTGAAAAAGCATTGCATCACTTTCCGGCGCCGAAATTACCTCGGAAGCCATCCGGTTGATCTTGCTCGCTACTGTCTTGGATTGCTCCTGGTAAGCCGGTCTTGATACCGTGGTCGTGTTCATTTCAAAAGCGGCCAGTTCCCGGGAGCGATCCTCCGAGTTCTGCAAGCCCTCGAAGAGTTTGTTCCAGTTGGTCAGGTTGGAGCGCGAAGCACTACCCTCGCCCTTTTTAGACTGGGCTGCCCAGTCGGGCATTACCGTCCGGGGAATCATATTATGGTTCTGATCACCGGGAGATGTGTTCAGAAAATTTACATTATCATCAAAATCAATGGACTGAGACAGGTTATAAACGCCTACTGCCTTTTTCACAGCCGCCATCACAATGGCATATACGGATCTTTCATCATCAAACTTGATTTCTGTTTTGGTCGGATGAATGTTGATATCGATGTGTGAAGGATCAATTTCGAGAAAAAGCACGTAGAAAGGATGACTTCCCTCCGCAATCGTGCCGTCAAAGGCACTTACTACGGCGTGATTCAGGTAATTATGCTTGATGTACCTGTCGTTGACAAAGAAAAATTGCTCTCCGCGTGTCTTCTTGGCAAACTCGGGCTTACCTACATAGCCGCGTACGCTGATGTAGGATGTATCTTCCTGGCAGAATGCCAGCTGCTCCCGGTAGCTTTTTCCGTAAATATCCACGATCCTGCGCACCAGCTTGCCACTTTGCAGGTTGAAAACCTCGGTATCATTATGATGCAGCGTCATCGCTACCTCCGGGTGTGACAGTGCTACACGCTGAAATTCATCGAGCACATGCCGCATTTCAACCGAATTGGATTTCAGGAAATTGCGGCGTGCAGGTACATTGAAAAATAGATTTTTGACCGAAATACTCGTGCCTTTTATACAGGCGACCGGTTCCTGGGACTTGATATCGGAACCTTCAATACGGATCAGTGTACCCAGCTCATCGGTTTCGCGGCGGGTGCGCATTTCTATCTGAGCAACTGCCGAAATGGATGCAAGTGCTTCTCCCCGGAACCCCATGCTGCGGATGCGGAAAAGGTCTTCGGACTGGCGTATTTTGGAAGTAGCATGGCGCTCGAATGACATGCGGGCATCGGTTTCGGACATTCCTGAACCATTATCGATGACCTGTATCAGTGTTCGGCCAGCTTCGCGGAGAATGACCTGAATGCTTGTAGCCTTAGCATCAATTGCATTTTCCATCAGCTCCTTTATGGCGGAAGCAGGCCTTTGGACAACTTCGCCGGCAGCTATCTGGTTTGCAATAGAATCCGGTAATAATTGTATGATATCAGACGAAGACATGTCCAGGGTGCAGTTTGCTTTACTAAACAAATAAACAAAATTTTTAACAGCTGCACGCACATTACCGGTGATGCCCGGGCAAATGCGCCATGAATACCAGCAAAGAACTTGTAGAAATATTTGTGTTGAAAATGAAATTTGTAAGTCTTTTCAGGCCATTTTCCATCCAGCTTTTTGATGATTTCCATTTGTTTATGTAAATTGGATTCCTCACTTAGGAGAAATAACCTGATCCAGTTATGAAAGCGCCCGTTATCAAAAGGTTCAATTTTACGATGGCATTGCAGTGGCTCATTTTTCTGCCGGTGATTTTGCCTTTGTGTATTGTATTTGGTGCCCTTCAGGGAATTCTTAAAACCGTGGAGAAAATGGCACACCGTATGTGGCTCGATATGGAGTTATAGGTGCGTACCCGGCGGCTTTGCGCGAGTATACATGGCACCGTCAGGCGATGGCCTGATTTTTACTGGATAAATTACAGCTTCCCGCACTTCAAACACTTCTTCAACACGCGGTGAAGTTTGTACCAGTTAAAACATATCGCAATGAAAAAACCATTAATTACCTTAATGCTGCTGGCTATCAGCACGCTCTCGTTCAGTCAGGCAAAGTTCAGCCTGGGCCCCAAAGCAGGTATCAACATCAGCAACTATACCGGTGGTAATATCCAGTCGGATGCGCTGGTAGGCTATCACATTGGTGGTGTGCTTAATTACGGCTTTGGAAAAGTGTTCTCGCTGCAACCTGAGGTGTTATTCTCCACACAGGGTGCAAAAGTTGAAAATGGCGGCCAGAAAGAAGATTTCAAGATCAGCTACATCACAGTGCCTGTTATGCTGAAGTTCCGTACAAACAGCGGGTTTTATGTTGAGCTGGGACCGCAGGCAGGATTCAGAGCGGGATCAGACATTCCGGATCAGACGATCAACAATTTTGCTAAAAACCTTGACCTGGCTGGCGCTGTGGGTATCGGTTACCATTCAGGCATTGGTCTGGGTGTAGGTGCGCGTTACATTGCGGGAGTTTCCAAGGTTGGTGATTTCTCGGGCCAGGACATTGATCCTGATTTCAAGAACAGTGTAATCCAGGTGAGCTTGTTCTGGGCTATTCCGTTCGTTAAATAATATATGCTTCGCCGGCCTTATTCCTCCAACGGAGGTGGGGCTGGCGTAGTTTCACGGCCTGGCGCCGGAAAAAGATATTTGGTCACAACAAGGAAGAATCCCGTGATATTCACGGTAGCTGTTGTGACCAATGTTATTAATACTGCATCCGAAAGGTGAAAGCTGAAACTGATGTATTTGACGCCGGTACGGAAGAATACATCCAGGAAGTTATAGCAGTAGATTTCCCCGATTCCGTTGAGCCACACCAGCAATACAACGGTTACCAGCCAAACACAAACCATCCAGAAAATATACTCCGCGTATTTTTTCCGCTCGCGGATGTTCTGCGTCAATCCTTCCAGATTAGCCTCCTGCAATAATCTCAGAAAGTTTTTTTCGCTGATATCCTGCTCTGTGGACTGGGATGAGGCCGATGCAACCCAGTTACGCAATGAACTGGTACTAAATGGCTTTGGCTGCTCAGACTGCGTTGGATTGGATTTGCTGCTCAAAATATTCCCTTATCAAATTGTCGTCAATAATCCCGTTTTCACCAAAACGCTTGTAGGTAATATCCCAGGGAGAATTTTTGGCATGCGACCAGTTGGAAAGTGTGACGGCATCCACATCACGGGTGATCTCCCAGGTACTTTGTATAGCCTCAACTGCTGACGGCGTCAGTTCTGAAAAATTTTCGAGAGGAAGGAAGTTGACGGTTATGGAAGTCCGTTCAATGATCGGGGCGTTTCCCCATTTTTTATAAAGCTGATAAATCGTCGGGACTACGGGGCCAAAACGCCAGGCAAGGAATTTCTCGCGTACAAGCGGATCTCCGTTGTTGACGGCCAGATGCAGGCCGTGTGCAAAAAATACCATTTTCTGCAACTTCATCTGTGTGACGGGATTATTTTCCTTAACCCCCAGATTGACAAATTGCCCGGCTATCAGAATTGACGAATACATACTTTTCTACTTTAAAACTCTCAATTCCCTAATGCAATGTACATACTATTAGACGAAAGAAAATTGACGGGGTAACTTTAAAAGTTTAAATAACCCGCAACCGGGTACCCCGGAAAAACTTTTTCCACAAGTAACGTATAATTTGAATTTTTCCCTACCTTTGCAAGCCAAAATTACGGGTAGAAGAGATTTTAAGCGCAATAATTTGATAATGAGATGAAACGTACCTTTCAACCATCGAATCGCAAGAGAAGAAATAAGCATGGGTTCCGTGAAAGAATGTCTACGGCAAATGGTCGTAAGGTAGTAGCCGGCCGCCGTAAAAAAGGTCGCTGGAAACTGACTGTTTCTGACGAAAAGCGTCATAAGCAATAATCAGGTTTGAGGTTTGAGTAGGAGACGCTCGTCTTTCGCAGTCTGATAGGTTCGGTTGCTCCAGCTTATCAGACTACTTTTTTCTACAAGAACTTGAAACAGACATTCGGTAAAAAGGAGCGCTTGTGCGGCCATCGCGAAATTGGCAGGCTATTTCAAAGAGGTAGTACGGAAGTTCAGACGTTCTACCTTTTTCCTTTTAGGGTACTTTACATTCAGGATCAGCAATTTACCTCCCCTCTCCCGCAGGTCCTCTTCTCTGTTTCCAAGAAAAAATTTAAAAAGGCTGTCGATCGTAATCTGGTACGCCGCCGCTGCAAAGAGTCGTATCGCCTCAGCAAGCAGCCCCTCCAATTGCTGCCTCCCGGCGAAAAGCCTTCCTACATTGCTTTTTTGTATCTTGCAAAAGAAATAGCATCTTATGACGTTATTGACAAGGCAATGAAACAATGCATTAAAAAGCTGGAAAAGTTGCCCTTCAATCTCCGGAAGGATCCATCAAATTCCACTGAAAACCCATGAGAAAATCTTTTCGCCCATTATGGCTGGCTGCGCCCGTGTTGGCTGGCCTGGCTATATTTTCTTTTAAACAGGATGACCGCCTGTTTGAAATTGCCCGCAATCTCGACATTTATGCCACGCTTTTTAAGGAGCTGAATGCCAACTACGTAGATGAGGTAAATCCTAATATCCTGATTAAAACCAGCATTGATAACATGCTCCGCTCACTGGACCCGTACACGGTGTATTATGCTGAGGATGATATTGAAGATTATATGACCATGACCACCGGCAAGTACAATGGCATTGGTGCCATGGTCAGCTCTGCCGACGGCAAACACGTGGTAATGATGGTGTATGAAGGTACACCTGCTCAAAAAGCCGGCTTGCAGCTCGGAGACGAAATCCAGAAGATAAATGGTATAGACCTCTCGACCCGGGGAGAGTTTGATACCGGAAAACTACTTAAGGGACAAACACAAACCGGGGTGACGCTCACCTTGAAAAGGTATGGCGTAACCAAGCCTGTGGAAGTTACCCTGAACCGCGACATTGTGAAGGTAACCAATGTACCTTATTATGGAATGCTCAACGAAAGTGTCGGCTACATCGATCTGAAAGACTTTACTGCTTCGGCTTCACGCGAAGTGCGGAATGCATTTCAGGAGCTGAAAGGAAAAGGAATGAAAAGTGTAGTGCTCGACCTGCGCGATAATCCCGGTGGACTTCTGGACATGGCGATCGAAATCTCCAACATTTTTATTCCGAAAGGAGAAGAAATTGTATCGACCAAAGGCAAGGTAACAGAGTGGAACAAAACATACACTGCCTACAATCCTGCACTGGATACGGAAATTCCGGTAGTGGTACTTACCAATAACCGCAGCGCCTCCGCAGCGGAGATCGTCTCGGGAGTTATCCAGGATTATGATCGCGGCGTGCTGATCGGGCAGCGTACTTATGGGAAAGGTCTTGTGCAGACAACCAAGGATCTTTCTTTTAACACAAAAATGAAAATCACTACGGCCAAGTACTACATTCCGAGCGGCCGGTGTATCCAGGCAATTGATTACAGCCACAGGAATGATGACGGCAGCGTGGGCAAAATACCCGATTCGCTGATGACAGCATTCAAGACCCATAATGGACGTGTAGTGTACGATGGTGGTGGTATACTCCCTGATATTCAGACTGAAAAGGAAACCTACTCGGCACTGGCCAGCTCACTGGGGCGTAACCGGCTGTTTTTTGATTATGCCGTTAAATACCACTTTGAGCATCAGACTATTAAGCCAGCCCGGGACTTTCACCTGACAGATGCCGATTATGCTGCATTTGTAAAATGGCTTGACGATAAGGAATACGACTACACTTCCCAGGTAGAGCGCGACCTGGCTGACCTGGAAGCATCCGCAAAAAAAGAGAAATCCCTGGAAGTTATTGAAGATCAGCTGAAAGCACTCAAACAAAAGCTGACGCACAGTAAGGTAAACGACCTGCAGATTTACAAACCCGAGATCAAACAGATCCTGGAAGAAGAGATCATCAAGCATTACTATCTCGAAAAGGGAATGCGTGAGGCTTCATTCAACGAAGATGCGGAAATAAAGGCGGCGCTCGCGCTCTTTAAAGAGCCAGGCCGATACAATGAAATTCTTAAAAAGAAATAATCCCGGCCCGTCAGCAACCCTGACGGGCTTTTAACTGCTATGCTTTTACTGAGTATTGATACTTCAACCCGCGGATGCTCAGTGGCGCTGCACGACGGTGATGTATTGCTGGCCCTTTCGGAGCTGTATACAGATAAGTCATCTTCGGCTATGCTGACCACACTGATTGAGCGTATTGTTGCACAATCACGTTACCTGCTGCGCGACCTGGATGCCATTGCCGTGGCAAAAGGTCCGGGCTCGTACACCGGCTTGCGCGTAGGTGTATCCACAGCAAAAGGCCTTTGCTATGCACTTGATAAGCCTCTGATCGCTATTAATACGCTGGAAGCGATGGCTTTTCAGCTGCAAGGCTTTTATCCGGACAGCCTGCTTTGCCCGATGATTGATGCCCGCCGCATGGAGGTATACACGGCTGTGTTCAATGAGCGGAATGAGATGGTGCAACCTACCAATGCAGTTATCCTGACAGATCAGAGCTTTGAAGAATATCTGTCTCATTCACGGATGGTGTTTTTCGGTGATGGTGCAGCCAAGTTCAAATCTTTGATGAATGATAAAGAAAATGCATTCTTTCCTTCAAAGCTGATCCAGCCAAGTGCAGCTACGGTGGGCCTACTCGCAGCAGGATCCTTTCAGAATGGTATTTTTGAAGATACTGCAATGTTTGAGCCTTATTACCTGAAAGACTTTATGTCCCTGTCTGCACGGAAAACGGGGAGCCTGGTTTAGCTTATATTCAAACCAAGTACCCGAATTTGGTGTTAGGTCTTTTGTAACTGAACAAAAATGGAAACTGAGGAAATTGTCAACCGCATTGCTTCAAGCGGTATTATATCTTTTGATCTTGAAACCTTGTATCATCCGGGTGAGCGGATTACTTACGATATCAAGGACAACCTCTGGCAGGGATTGATACTTAAGGAAAAGGATTTTCGCGATTTTTTGAAGACACATGACTGGACGCAGTACCAGGATAAAAATGTGTCGGTAATCTGCTCCGAGGATGCGATTGTGCCTACCTGGGCTTACATGCTGCTTGCATTGCACTTGGAGCCTTATGCCAATGCAGTGGTATTCGGCGACATGACGGCATTGGAAGACAACCTGTTTGCAGATGCCCTTCAGAAACTGGATATTGAAGAATTCAGAGGAAAAAAAGTAGTAGTGAAAGGCTGCAGTAAATTTCCGGTTCCCATTTCAGCCTACATGCTCATCAGCCAAATGCTCAAACCCGTAGTACAAAGCCTGATGTTCGGAGAGCCATGCAGTACGGTACCCCTTTACAAAAAGCCTAAATCTTCCGTTTCTTCCTCCAACTGACCGGTCTCTTCGGCTTTAAGCAGCCTGAATGTCATCCGGTGATACGGACAAGGCCCATGCAGGCCGATGGCGCGCCTATGATGAATAGTAGGATAACCTACGTTGGTTTCCCATCCGTAGTGCGGATATTGTTGTGACAGGCCGCTCATCAGCTCATCACGGTAATTTTTGGCAAGTACAGATGCTGCTGCAATGGAAAGGTAATGCGCATCGCCTTTGATGATGCAGGTGTGCGGGATCATCGGGTAAGGTGTAAAGCGGTTACCATCTACCAGCAAATGTTCGGGCCGGTGCGTCAGCTTGTCGACAGCTCGGTGCATGGCCAAAAAACTCGCCTTTAAAATATTAATCCGGTCAATTTCAAGATTGTCTACCTCGGCTACTGCCCAGGCAAGTGCTTCACGGACGATTTCTGTTTCAAGCTCTAAACGCTGGGAACGGGTCAGCTGCTTGGAATCATTCAGGTAGGCATGGGTGTAATCTTGCGGAAGTATCACCGCAGCTGCCACCACAGGGCCTGCCAGGCAGCCCCGGCCTACTTCGTCCAGCCCGGCTTCAATGACATTGATATTGTAATATGCTTTCAGCATTAATCTTCAAGAATGTTAGCCATAAAGGTACTTTTGGTACCCATCGCAATAAGGAGGAACAATACAGCCCAATATAAATAAACCCTGTAAAAATCGCTGACGTCCCGCGATACTACATCCCGCGATTTTACTTTTTCAAGCTGGTCTATTTGTTTAAACACTGTTTCCAGACCGATATTATCGGAAGCACGGAAATATTTACCATTACCGATATCCGCAATGTTTTTGAGCTCGCCCTCATCCACCATTGCCGCTGCTGCTGCGGTGGTATCGCGCCGGGTAACTGTCCGTGGTTTCCCGACTGATATGGTGTAAATCTTGATTCCGAATGCATGTGCCAACTGGGCCGAAGTAGCAGGTCCCAGGTTACCCGATGTATTATCCCCGTCACTGATCAGGATTACCACCTTGCTGTCACCCGGCATTTCGCGCATGCGGTTTACAGACACCGCCAGTGCCGATCCGATGGCTGTACCCGCAATCGGGATCATATTGGGATTGATCTGGTTCAGAAAACCATACAGCAGCTCATAGTCGGTGGTAAGCGGACAGAGCGATACTGCTTCTCCCGCAAAAATCACAATGCCGATACGATCGTGAAGTCGCCCCTGTATAAACTTTCTCGCCACTGTTTTAGCTGCGGCAAGCCTGTTTGGGTTCAGGTCTTTTTCCAACATGGAATCAGAGATGTCCAGCAGCAGCATAATGTCGATACCTTCGGAGTACCTGTCTGTACGCTCGGAAACCACCTGCGGCCTGGCCAGCGCCACAAGGATCAATGCAATACCCAGGCCCACACTGACAGGTTGGATAAACCGCAGTAATACCAGCCAGTTCCAGGCACTTTTTACTCGGCTGAATGTAGTGGTCAGCCGTTGCTTATGCTTTCGGTACAATGCATCCCGGAGCCAGAAAAGTATGGGAACAAAGGGTATCAGGTACAAAAAATAGGGATATACCCACTCATACGACTGCCAGGCATTGATTCCGAACCATTTTAATGAAAACCATTCTCCCATGAATCAGGCAACCGGACTGTTTAAAATAAACTTTCTTTTACTTCTGTAAATGCGTGTTGCCCCGGCTTTCAGTACTTCAAGCGATGCGTCCATATTGCGGGACTTACCCTGTCCGTAAATGATACTGTCCATATTCTTTAATGCCTCTGCAAGCTCTTCATCAGGCATATTATCTACGATCTCCCGGGTTGTGTAGGTAGCAAAGGGTTTTTTCTCCAATCTTTCCAGATAATTTTTCCAGACGATGATCGCCTTTTCGGCATCCTTGATGTTATTCTTTTCCCTCGCATTCCGCATAAGCCGGTTAAATATGCGAAGGTATTCGAGGTGCCTGCGCTGCAATTTCAGCAGCTGCCACTGCTTGTAAATGTCCTGCCCGAAAACCCAGTAGATACTGCCGATCGTACCGATGATCAGCGCCAGGCTACCAATAAGTATGGAGAAGTTAAACTGCCGTCCCAGCCGGAGCAGGTGGGTTTCAGGAACAAGCCGGGGTTTTTTCCTTAGAGCAGCAATATTGCTTTTTAACAAAAAAACGGAATCCGGCCGGGTGAAAACAGCTGTACAGTCTTTCTGACGAAAAACATAGACCGGCAGACGCAGCCGCTGCACAGGGGCTACATCGAAGGAAACCAGGTGATACACCGCACTGTCCAGCGTACCACGATCATCCGTGCTGGACACAAAACTTTTTTTCGAGATCAGTTCAAACGGCCCGAAGTTGTAAGCCGAGTCAGGAAAGAAGACTTCCGTGGCAGACTTGTGCCGGAAGCTAAGTGAAAAATATACAGGCTTACCCACTTCAATACTATCCGTCAGGAAAACGCCCTGTGGAAGATTCTTCTGCGCCCATGCACCAGAATGGAAAAAGCAGCATAGGATCAGCAATGCCCCGGCCCTGAGCGATCTGCTGTTTGCAAGTAAGCGTTTGAATACCAATGCAGACATCAGGACGAAGTAGTGCTTCTGGTATAACGCCTTACTTTAAACAAATGGATCAACGCAGGGATGTAATCCTCCTGGGTATTTACGATCAGGTAGTCTGCCCGGTTCTGGTGACATAATCTTTTCAGCTCCTCACTGCGTTTTTCAAAACGGCTGGCCATTTGCTCACGGTACTGCTTGGAGGATGTATTGATCCATACGGTACTTTGCTTTTCGGCATCATACAGCGGGATAATGCCCAGTCCGGGCAAACTGACTTCCCGGGTATCATACAAATGAATCACCACCAGGTCGTGCTTGCGTGCCAGTGCTTTTAAGTTATGCTGGTAATTAAGGTCGATAAAGTCTGAGATCAGGAAAACAAGGCTGCGGCGTCTCAGTACATTCAGCGCCACCAGTATAGCGTCGGCAATATTGGTGCGGGGCGACTCAGGGATCAGCTTGTAGAGTTCGGAAATAACACTGTACCCGTGCTTCATCCCATCCGACGGGCGGATGTAACGTTCTGTTTTATCAGAAAAACAAAGCAAACCGACCCGTGAAGCCTCCTGGATGGCCGACAATGCGAGCACGCCGCATACTTCCTTACCGATATCAATTTTAAGCCGCCGTAATTCACCCACTTGCTGCGAAGCACTTACATCGAGCATAAAGAATGCCGTCTGCTCCTTTTCCTCCTTAAAGATTTTCAAAAAGGTACCATGCCCTTTGGCAGAGGTATTCCAGTCAATCGCCCGCACATCATCGCCGTACTGGTAAAGACGAAGGTCATCGAATTCCAGTCCCGAGCCCTTAAATACGGAGTGAAAGTTCCCATACCGTTCACTGGTAACGGCTTTTCGCATCCGTATCTCGTATTTCCTCAACTTTCCCAAAAACTGCTGAAACATAAGTTTTGCGAAAAAATCACCAACTTTGTCGTCCTGTGAAACCAAACAAAGATAGGCATTTGCGTGTTATGAAGCGGCTGCTCTCCCATTTACGAGGCCTGGCGGCATTGTATGCGCTACCTGCTTTGCTCCTTGCAGGCTGCGGCGGTGACAATACACTCCCTGCCAACACGCTGTCTGAGGAACAGATGTCGAACATCCTGGCAGACATTCACCTGGCCGAATCGCGAGTGAACCGCCTGCAGCTACGCTCGCTGGACTCGTCCCTGATGCTCTTCAACAGGCTGAAAAGCGACATCTGGAAAAAATATAAGGTAGATACCCTGGCTTACCGCGAGAGCTATAATTACTACATGACACACCCGGAGGTCATGACGCGTATTTATGAAAAAGTAGGGAAGAAGATTGAGCAGAGGGAGAAAAGCAGCAATATTAAGCTCTGACACTACACACATTGGTCGTAAACCTATAAAATACAGCAAGTGAACAACAGCATTGTAGTTATTCCAACCTACAACGAAATCGAAAACATTGAGGCGATTATCCGGAAGGTTCTTACGCTGAGCCAGCCATTTGACCTGTTGATTATCGACGACGGCTCACCCGACGGTACCGCTGCGGTGGTCAAACGCCTGATGGGAGAATTTCCTGCTTTGCTGCACCTGGTAGAAAGAAAAGGTAAGCTGGGATTGGGTACGGCTTACATTCACGGATTCAAATGGGCGCTGGAACGTGGATACGAGTATATTTTTGAAATGGATGCCGACTTTTCACACCCTCCGGAAGATCTTGTACGCTTGCATCATGCCTGTGCCGTGCAGGGTAAGGACGTGGCGATCGGGTCACGGTACATTACGGGTGTCAATGTGGTAAACTGGCCTATCAACCGCGTGCTGATGTCCTACTTTGCAGGAACTTACGTGAGGATGATTACAGGAATGAGCATCATGGACCCGACAGCAGGATTTATTTGCTACACCGCTCGTGTGCTCCGGACAATCAACCTGAACAGCATCCGCTTTATCGGGTATGCATTCCAGATCGAGATGAAGTTTAATTCCTGGAAGTACGGATTTGATATCGTGGAGGTGCCAATCATCTTTACCGATCGTACCAAAGGTGCTTCCAAAATGTCACGGGGAATATTCAAGGAGGCTGTTTTCGGTGTGATCAGCATGAAAATCAACAGTTACTTCAAACGTTACATTCCATCACATTCGGAAAAGTAAGCCAGGAGTTTTTTTCTGATTTAGTTAAAAAAACTTAACGCCAATTTGCCTGCTGCATTTAAGTAATACCTTCATGTAAAAACACGATGAAGGCTTTTTATCAGGGCATCAGGTTATTTTACAGCTCCTTTGCACCTTTTTCCATAGGTCTGTCCTTTCTTTTCTGGCTTGTCGCTGAGATGCCGCTTGGTATTGACCTGCTCCGGTTTTTACCATTATTTATATTCTTCAAAGCTTTTTCGGGCGGGCTCATCTGGTATTACATTACCACCTTCGAAGCCGGGCAACTGTACTTTTACTATAACATGGGCTTGTCGCAGCGAAGGCTTTTTACAGCTGCATTTGCAACCGACGTGCTGATTTTCGGAATATTTGTGATCACAGCCAGTCTCTTTTTTTGATGGACAAAAATCAAAAAGTGCTGGAAGCTGACAGTATCTGGCTGGAATATGACGGGCGTAAAATCCTGCAAAACATCTACCTGAAAGCAGAAACCGGAAAAGTTACAGGCTTGCTGGGACGTAACGGAGTCGGAAAATCGAGCTTGCTCAGGATCATCTTTGGCACCTTACCGGCACAAAGCCAGTCTGTGCGTATCAATGGAGCTTACGTAGCAGAACCCTACAAGCAACATGGCTTGCTCCGCTATCTGCCGCAGCACAGGTTTGCTCCCAATCTTTCCCTCAAAACACTTTGCTCCTGCTATGATGTCTTATTGGAGCAGATGGTAGCCTACTTCCCGGAGCTGGGAGAGCATACCCGGGAAAAGATCAACAGCCTCTCAGGCGGAAAGGTCAGATTGATTGAGACCATGCTGGTATTGCTTTCGCCGGTATCCTTTGTTATTCTGGATGAGCCTTTTACGCATTTATCACCGGTCGTGACGGAGACGCTGATGCAGGTTATTACAGACCAGAAAGCGCATAAAGGTATCCTGGTTTGCGATCATTTGTACCACCAGGTACTGGCTATTTCCGATGCAGCGTACCTGATGGTACCGGTAGGCAGGACTATCCTGCTGACGGACCCGCTCACGGAGCTAAGCGCGTACGGTTATACGCTTTAAAGTTTTTTGGGTTGGAAATGCAAGCCAGATGAAGTAGATCGTGAGCAGCACAATCAATATCTGCATAGCGTAGTCGACCGCCAGCTGCCAGGATGAAAACAGGTCGGCCGGAGCGAGATAACAGGGCATACCCAGCCGCCACCAGAATGAAGGCTGTACCACACACAGCACATTGTAAATAAGCAGCAGCCCTACTTCAGTCCTGTTTTTCCAGTTAATAATATGCAGTACCAGCGGTATCAGGAATATAAAGATGTAGTTGCTGTAAGCACTTTGCTGCACGATCATCATGGTTGCATACAATATCACCCATACGCGCGAAAGCATAATACGGAAATCGGCATGACGAAGGCGCCATGCTGCCACACACGCCATCCCAACGGATATCAGCAGGCCTACCCAGTTCCAGAACTTTTCGCCCACACCGATCGCATTAAAAAACCAGGGATTGATAACGGACGGGATGTTGGGTGCCCGGAGCGTTTGAGCCTCACCCAGCGGCTGGGTAAACTCCCATCCTACCAATAGAAAAAGAATGGCGAGAGCAATAATCCCGACCAGCGCCATGGGTATGATCATCCTGAGCTTTTGTTTTTCTACCAAAAAAAGCGGCACGAGTATCAGCACGAAAATTGCCTTGGTAATCAGCAACCCTAATGCAAGCAGCACCGCATACCACGCTACCCGCAGCGTGCGCTCCCTGACGAGGTAAGGCAGGATAACAAACAGCCACATCCAGACATCTTCCTGTGCTGCAACAACACAGAGTACCAGGGAGCCCGGAAGCAGCAGGTAAAGCAATGATTTGAACAAAACCTCACCCTTTGGCTGAAACGGACGGAAGAAGCGACTTGACAGGAATAATGCAATACCGTCCATGATGACCATGACCAGTACGACCATTTTCGGACTATACCAGAATTTGACGCCAATTGCCAGCAGGTAAGGATACAAAGGCGAATACGGCGACCAGAAATCACGGTAAACTACCATCCCCTGTGAAGCTTTGCTGGCTTCATCCCAAAAGCCGTTTACATCGGAAGTGGGTTCAATGCCGGCTGCGATATAAATGAACAGAAATGGCACCAGCCTCAAAAGCAGCCAGCCTGTAAAGAGTACCCGGCCGGGCGGCTTATTGTCCAGGTAGTGGACTATGGCATTTTGTCTGGCAAGAAAAATGATAACCAGCAGCACAGAAAGCAGGCTGATCGCGGTTTTGGCGACGACAATGCTCATGCTGCTTCGGGGTTTGTTACGATTACAACCTTCCTGTATGTTTCACGCAGGATCCACAGGAAGCAAAGTACGTTGAGGATTTGAAGAATATATTCCAGCAAAAAAGACGGATTGCCCAGCTTGCCGAATGAAGTATAAGCCGGCTGGCCAATGTACACCCATACAAACGGCTGCACTACTGTAAGCCAGTTCAATGCAAGCAGAACAGCGATATGAATGGTCTTCCGGATATCAATAATTTCAAAAAGCACGGCCATGAGGTAAGCAATCACGTAGGCACCCATGGCACTTGCCTGAAAAATCATCATACACACAAAACACGCGATAAACAGTCCGGGCAGTACTTCATTCACATGCCGGTGACGTGCCTTCCATGCAATATAGACAGGAACAAACACCGTAAAAAGCAGGCCCACCCAGTTGATGAGTGTTGATTTTTTTTCATCAATGGTAAAAAAAGACTCTATCAGAGGTCGTGTTACCGAAAACAGATTGGGTGTCATAAGCTGCTCGGTATGCCGGATAGGCATCAGAAAAAGATCGCCGATCTGCCAGTACAGAAAGGCTACCGCAGGCAAACCGATTGCAGCCATAACCAGCAACATCTTCACAGGCTTGCGAACCACCACCAGCAATGCAGGTAGCAGAAATATAAAGGTTACTTTAATCGTCAGCAAGGTAGCGGCGTAGATCAGCCCCAACCCTACCTCGTAGCCGGTGGTTTTACGAAGTGTAAAACGCCACATCAGCAGCGCAGCTCCCCAAAACCAGACTTCCTCCTGTCCATCCACCAGGATGTACATAAATGCAGCCGGAAGCATGTAGTAGACGGTAGCCAGCTGCAATGCCCGGTCTGATCTGAGCTTGTAGGTTTGATAGGTAAGCCAGAGAATGAGCGTTTCCATTATCACCATAAAGAGCACAATGGCGCGGGCATTGTGCCAGATCCACACGGGGATACTGATGATATATGCATAAAGCGGAGCATGGTAGGACCAGAAGTCGCGATACACAAACCCGCCGCTTTTGGCAGCCTGTGCTTTGTAGAAGAAAAAAGGAATATCGCCCCGGGGCTCTTCATACAGGACAAGAAAAATGGCAATCCATGGGACAATCCTGAAAATCAAGAAACTACCCCAAAAAACCAGCCTGTCACTCTCACGCTGCCACCTTGCAAACTGCCCGGGTTTGCTGATCGTCCATATGATCCCAATTGACAATGCCAGGTTGATCAGCAGCTTGATGTAGAAGACGGTGATAATGGGCATTTACTAAATTCAGTAGAGTGTAGCTGATGTCAGGGCAGATTTACGGAAAGTACCGGGGCGCAAACTTAAGATAACTTTTTATGATGCGCGCAGCAAATTCCAAAGATTTGGTACGTTGCCAAACTGTATGCTTGCATACGATCTTTGCAAATGTTAAACTTGATAAGCTTCACAGTCACTCACTTCCGGTTTTAAGGGGTAAGTGGTTCTTCTATTACAGATTCTTCAATTCAATGATGGTTGCCTGACAGCACAAAGATGGCAGATCGGGCCAAATCGGCGATAATTACAAGGGTACCTCAGAAATCCAAAAAACTTACAGCAATTATGGAACTTTTAAACAGATCCTAAATTTGCTTGTGTGATGATTTTATAATGATTGTTGGATTAAAATTAGACTAAAATATCACTATTTTCCAGTTTTTTGTTAAATAGGACTTGTATTAGTTTTGTACAATTTATTAGATTTGTACAAAAATGGAGAAATCGGTCAAATGACCCTTAAATATACCAAGCATGGAAGACTATAATAAGATAATCGAGTCATTGGGAGTGAAATTCGTGAAAGCCCGGCACATCCGGATTTTACAACCAATTACCATTAAAAACTTCTACGATGTACAGAATTCACTGACAATCCTGTATGATGGAGAGGTTTCTTTTGGTTCCGACGAGTCGCAGAAGGTGGAGGAAGGCGACATGCTTTTTATCCCGGGGGGTAAACATGCTACGGTAACTTACGGCAACACGCAAACTGCCAAAACGGTGTCCAATGAGGAGTTTATGACCAATCGGGACAACTATATCGAGGCTGGCCATGATCCTGCGCTGATCGGAAAATTGCCTAATTCTTTTGGGCTGATTTCCTTTGAAGCCAAAGTTTTTGATACGGTTAACTTTTTCACATCCCTGGATGTACCTCCTTTTCTGATCAAGAGAGACGATCAGATTGCCGCCACGATCAACCAGATCCTGACGGAAGATATGCTGGACACACCGGGAAAGGGCCGTATTATCAAGATTAAAACCGAGGAAGTTGTCATCGAGATCATTCGTTACATCCTGAAAAACAAGCTGTTTGTAGAGCAACTCGTAACAAACAGTACTTACTTTAAGGATCCCCGCCTCATCGATATCTTTGCCTATATCAAGGACAACCTGGGTGGCGATCTTTCCAATAAGGTCCTGGCCAATGTTGCAAACGTATCCGAGGATTATGTAGGGCAGTATTTTAAGATGCTGACGGGAATCAATCCACAGGATTATATTGAATACCAGCGCATGGAGAAGGCAGTGGATTTACTGCGTACATCCAAGAAAAGCATCAGGGCGATCGGTTCGGACGTAGGCTATAAGGATACTGCTTATTTCTGCCGCCGCTTTAAAATGATGTTCGGTATACCTGCCGGAAAAATGCGCCGTCGTGAGTCGCTGATGAACGTATAATATTACTGACAACCAATTATAAACAAGACGAGCGGAGCCAGTGGCTCCGCTCGTCTTGTTTATAATAATGCTGATTACCCACGCAAAGGGGTTAACTGCACGGTAGTAACCTTCCAGGTACCTCCTGCCCTGACGCACACCGCAATGTAGGCCAGGTCACCCTGAAAACTGTTGTTGCTGATCCTCGCACTCAGGTTCCACTGCCCGGTTATAATGGCCACATCTCCGTAACTTTTTGTACTGGTACCCGACAGTATTCCGGAGTTGATCACGATCTCACCCGCAGCGACAGCCTGCTGCAACTGCTCACCACTCACTGTCTGTCCATTGAAACTTACGACTGTAAAGTCGGAAGACAGCAAAGCGCCCAGGCTACGTGCATCCTCTTCAAGCAATGCTTTGAAAAACAGGTTGGAGCAATCTGTGCCGTCAGTTGGCTGTGGTAGTTGCTGCGCCTTGGCAGCCAGCGTAAGCATTACCAGTACAATTGAAAATAGGTGCTTCATGGCATAGCTAAATGATAGTAGTGATACAATGTAGAAAAAACCAGCGATTGCATTGCCTTGTCAAAGGGTGTAATCCTGCTTTTTACTCCGACAATATCTCAGTAGTTTCGTGCCGGTATTATCGTGTCCCATTTTGTAATGAAATCGTATTTACGACTGCTGTATCTTCCTGTAAGTGTGTGCTTACTACTGGCCTGCTCCACGCCTCCCGACAGGCTGGGCAAGCTGGACCTTAAAAAGTGGCGTGGCGACAGAGGAGGCTGCAAAAATGAGCGAAAGGCTTTGCTCGATGATTTTAAGGCAGAACAAAAAACACTGATGGGAAAACTGGCTGACGACGTGGGTGGTTTGCTAGGGCGGCCCGACATTCAGCAACTGGGGGAAAGAAACCTGAAATTCTACGTTTATTTTCTTGAAAAAGGCGCTCAGTGCGACAATCCTGCGGGAAAATCGGAAGCACAGAAGGTGATTCTGAAATTCAATGCAGTAGGGCTCCTGTCTGAAATCACTTACCAGACCCGGCCGCTTTAATCAGATAAAAAACTTTTTGATCCGGATCAGCTGCTCTACGGGCTCAGGGACCATGTACCTGATGGAGCGCCCCGTACGTATACAATCGCGAATGTACGTAGCCGAAATATCGAGCAAGGGCGCATCTACGAACCTGACGGCTGGATGTTCCTTAAAACCATGTTTTTTTGAATCAGGACGAGGATATACATACAAGCCGGTGTACTCCAGTATTTTGTCATGATTTTTCCAGTTGGGAAACTGGGCAAGATTATCTTCTCCTATGATCAGCCGGAACTCGTGCTGCGGGTACTTCTCCTGCAATCGCGCAATCGTATCAATGGTATAGCTAGGCTTCGGCATATGAAACTCAATGTCCGAAACCTTAAAAAATGCATTGTCACTGATTGCCCTCTGCACCAGGTCGTACCGATCGAACTCATGCAGCAGGCTACTGTTCTTTTTGAATGGATTTTGCGGACTCACAACAAACCAGATTTGTTCAAGATCAGTCTGTGTTGCCATAGTATTGGCAATGATGAGGTGCCCGATGTGAATGGGATTAAATGATCCGAAGAATAACCCGATTTTCATAAGCAGGTCAGCGACTAATGAAACCGGCTACAAGGTCCTCCGCCTTCCTGAGCGTATCGGCCAGGTGATCATTCACCAGTACTACATCAAACTCGCCCTCAAAGCTTTGCTCATACCGCACCTTGGCCAGACGTGTTGCAAATGACTCTTCGGTTTCGGTACCCCGCGCCGACAGGCGGCGCCGGATTTCCTCTTCCGAAGAAACCTTTACAAAAACGGCCAAAGCATCGCTTCCATAAGCCTCTTTGAGTTTCAGTCCACCTTTAACATCCACATCGAAAACGACATGTTTTCCTTCATCCCAGAGCCGCTGGATTTCGGATTTGAGTGTTCCATAGTAGCTGCCGGCATACACCTCCTCCCATTCCGCAAATTGCTGCGCAGCAATTTTCTCCCTGAAATCGGCCAGGGTAAGAAAATAATAATCTTTTCCGTCCACCTCATAGTCACGCCGCTCACGGGTACAGGCCGACACGGAAAATGCGAGCTGACTTGAGTAATGGTCTAAAAGATGTCTGACGATGGTTGTCTTTCCGGAACCGGAAGGTGCAGAAAATATAATAAGCTTTCCTTTCACGAAAACAGGGTTAGCTGTTGATTTTAGAAATGATCGTGTTTAGAATGCTCTCTGGGCAGGGCTTTTTAACTATTTTTTGGTTAAGCGATTCTTTGATGCACTTTTCCAACCGGTAGGATTCAATGCATGGAAGGCATTTATCCATATTTTCACGGAAGTGGTCCTTTTCGGCTTCCGTGGCTTCGTCATCCAGTATAGACTGAATAATTTTCATGCATTCCGCGTGGTGCTCACACGTATGCTTCATTTGAGGTTTTTGCGCATTTTCTACTGCGGAAGGCGTCGAAAGAGATGCATTCATTATTCTGGGAAAAAAATATTGGAATATATGTACAGTTGTACCCTATAACCAAATAGGCTGTAAAAAAAGTTTCACAACCTACGAATCGTATCCCATTGAGCTGGCGTAGTTTCTGAGTTTTTCTTTGAGAAGATTACGTGCGCGGTGCAGCCTCGACCGTACAGTTCCTATCGGAATGTCCAGGATCTTGGCCATTTCTTCGTAAGTAAATCCTTCAATATCGCAGAGAATGATCACCGTACGGAAATCCACCGGGAGTGCATTCAATGCATTGGCTACTTCGTCCCCGATCAGCTCCTGAACAGCATCTGCCCGCAGATCGACCGTGTAAGTGGTATCAGATGCCTCCTCTGAGTTATAAGTAGTTTCAACTTCCTGATAATCAACTTTCGACGGCTCTTTACTCTTCTTCCGGTAATCGTTGATAAAGCTGTTTTTCAGGATCCTGAAAAGCCAGGCTTTTGCGTTGGTACCCTGTTCAAAAGAAGAAATAAAACGAAAAGCCTTCAGGTATGTATCTTGAACCAGGTCATTTGCATCATCCTCGTCCATGGTCAGACGAAAGGCGAAGTTGTACATGGAGTCTATATGAGGCATGAATTCACGGTTGAAAACCTCGTAGCGAAGATCATCCGTGTATCCATTAGTCGTAAGCGTTTCTGGCATGGCATCTAACATGGGAATGCTGAATTTACAAAGATTAACAACAGCTCCAAATGGTACAAATTAAAATTTGATGAATGGCTCTTTGAAGCAACCGGGCAGCCATTGGTTCGAGTTAAGTTGATGCAGTGTAAAATTTACTCTATGTGCGTAACCCCTAAAATTAGAGTGCCTGCAACATGATTAATGTATATACATCAAATAGCGAGCCAACTTTATTATGCGTCAATTTGTCAGTTAGCGCTTGGAAAAAAGTTCCAGAAGAACAATCAGAAGGGTAGTTAAGACCACGCTGGCACCGATGCGCATCAGGGTGTAAAGGATCATTCCAAAATTATTCATCTCAAGAAGAAACAATACGCTGTGATGCAAAACGATCAGCGGGAAAATGTAGGATAAAAATCCTCCCAGACCCTGCGCCCGCATGCCGACCTCGATCCTTTCCGCTCCCCTGGACTTCATTTGATACTGGATCAGGAAAGGCCGGATGTAGGCGATCAGTACAGTGGCTGCTGCATGCATACCATAGGTATTGGAGAAAACATCGACCATAAAGCCTATCCCGAAGCCTATGAGCAGCAGGTACAGCCTGTCTACCTCCGCAGGAAGCAGCAGTACACCGGCTATATAGATGAAGCAAAAGGCATAATTGAAAGCGACCATGTTCCGCAGGAAGAATATCTGCAAAAACAGGTAAAGCAGGATCATCAGTAAATATTGAATCGCTTCTCGTAAACTCATTTGGTCTCGACGGTACGTAGTTTCAGCTCTTCCTGCTCCCCAAGTTGTTGATTTCGTACCACATAAACGTAAGCAAGGTTTCTGAAATCAGTAGATAGGCGAAGTACGATGTTGTAAAAGGTCTGGTTTGGGTGCACGGTAACTTCCGCAACCTTACCCACCATAATGCCGGGCGGAAACACCGAGTTCTGATCGGACGTGACAGCCGAATCACCTTTATAGACCTTGGTGTACTTGGACACGTCAATCAAATCGATCAGGTCCGGATCCTTACCATTCCATTTGGCATAGCCTATTTCCTTGCTTCGCACCAGCTTGGACGACACCATAAACTGCGAGTGCAGGATAGATGTTACCAAAGAGTAGTTTTCCGAGCAAAAACGCACCTTACCCACAACACCGGTTGCCGAGATAACGCCCATGCCGGGCTTGATACCATCCGCCGTACCCTTATCAATGGTCAGTACATTGTTTGTCTGGCTGGTTTCATTGTCCACAACCTTGGCAATCTGGTAAGTAAAACGCGATGCGAATGCAGAGTCGGGCACATACCCAGCAGGCGCATCTACGGGTTTCTGCTGGCTAAGGGTGGTCACCATCGCATGCAGCCGAGCATTTTCGGCAGCAAGGTCGGCATTGATATCATCCAGCTTGGTATAATCCCGGATCGAATTGGAAAGCGCCAGTGTTCTGGCCACCCAATGATTGGTTGTATTGAAATAAGTAGCACCCCAGTAGGTATTGCTGCGCACGATTAACCAGCCACTGAGTACTTCCAGCAATATAAATACCAGGAAAAACCGATTCCGGATTACGAAATCAACGAGTTGGAGCATCTTTCAAATAGTTCACGCGCAGTTGACCTATTCAAAAATAGGAATCATTCCGAAAATGATAAACTGTGGATGATCAATACTAGGAAATCAGTACAGGCTTGTAGAGTTCCAGGTTTTTGAGTACCTCTCCTGTACCTTTTACCACTGCTTTCAGTGGATCATCGGCGATGTGAACGGGTAATTTCGTTTTTTGGGCAATGCGGCGATCGAGGCCGTGGATGAGTGCGCCTCCACCTGTGAGGTAGATGCCGTTTTTGAAAATGTCGGCGGAAAGCTCGGGAGGGGAAATTTCAAGTGCTTTCATGACACCCTCTTCTATTTTCGAGATAGACTTATCCAGTGAATAAGCTATTTCACTGTATGTAACCCGGATTTCCTTTGGAATACCTGTCATCAAATCGCGTCCGCGGATCTGGTAATCATCCAGAGGAACTTCCAGCTCGGGAGTAGCCGACCCGATAGCCATCTTGATCAACTCGGCCGAGCGCTCCCCGATGAGCAGGTTATGCTCGCGGCGCATATAATCCACAATATCCCTGGTAAATACGTCGCCCGCAATTCTTACGGACTGTTCGCAGACAATCCCGGACAATGCAATCACCGCGATTTCGGTAGTTCCTCCGCCAATATCGACGATCATCACACCATTGGGCTGGGTAATGTCGATACCGATACCGATTGCAGCCGCAATAGGCTCGTGCACCATATATACTTCTTTGGCGCCGGCGTGCTCACAGGAATCTTTTACTGCCCGTTTTTCCACTTCGGTAATGCCCGACGGGATACATACTACCATGCGGTGTGAAGGAGTAAAGAAGCGGCTGCCGGTATCAATCATCTTGATCATTCCGCGGATCATCATTTCCGCGGCAGTAAAGTCGGCGATCACACCATCTTTAAGGGGCCGGATTGTTTTGATATTTTCGTTTGTCTTCTCATGCATTTGCATAGCAGTATGTCCGATCGCCAGCACTTTGCCGGTCGTTTTGTCCATGGCTATGATTGAAGGTTCGTCAACAACTACTGTATCTTTATGTATAATCAGGGTATTGGCGGTACCCAGGTCTATTGCAATATCGCTAGTCAAAAAATCAAACAATCCCATAAATATTATTGAAAATTTTCGCTCACTTTGATTTCAGGTTGGCAAAATTACAGATTATTACCCACAAACAAAGGCATTTAAAAAAGTTTCGGGAAGGCCCTAAATCGGCCTGAAAATGCCCGTCCTGAGCCTCTTCCGAACAGAATTTACAATTCCTGATTACCTTTGTTTTACTATGGGAATCAGATCATTTTTGAGTGAGCCGCTGGCCCGGTACATCGTCGGTAAACAGCAGGAGTGGATCGTGCGCAGTGGTGAAGTACAGGAAGAGTGGCGCCGCAAGCTTGTCAGTAAGGCAGCCGGGACGCAGTTCGGGAAAGACCATTTTTTTCACGACATTCAAACCTATGAAGATTACAGGCAGGCAGTACCTGTAAGTGATTATGAGGATCTGAAAGGCTATATTTCGAGGATCAAGGAGGGAGAGGAAAACATACTCTGGCCCGGTAAGCCGCTGTATTTTGCCAAAACGTCAGGTACGACCTCGGGCACCAAGTACATCCCGATTTCACAGGATTCGATTTCCAATCACATCGACTCTGCGCGCAATGCCATTTTGACGTACATTCATGAGACGAAAAAAGCCTCATTCCTGGACAAAAAGCTCATTTTCCTATCAGGAAGCCCTGTTCTTACCGAAACCGGCGGCGTACTGACAGGCCGGCTGTCAGGTATATCCAATCACCACGTACCCGGCTACCTGCGCTCAAACCAGATGCCGAGCTATGAAACCAACTGCATTGAGGATTGGGAAACCAAGCTGGAAAAGATCATTGATGAAACACTGGATCAGCCTATGTCGCTGATTTCGGGTATTCCTCCGTGGGTCCAAATGTATTTTGACAGGATCATTGAGCGTACAGGCAGGAAAATCAAGGATGTATTTCCGGACTTTTCACTTTTCATTTACGGAGGTGTCAATTTTGAGCCTTACCGTGCCAAACTGATGGAGTCGATCGGGAAACCTGTGGACTCGATTGAGCTTTACCCGGCCTCTGAGGGCTTTCTGGCGTATCAGGATTCACAGGAAGAAGAAGGGCTTCTTTTACTGCTGAACACCGGTATCTTTTTCGAATTTATTCCCGCTGACGATTTTTTTAGTGAAAATCCTAAACGGTTATCTATACATGACGTGCAGGTGGGACAGAATTATGCTGTGATCATCAACAATAATGCAGGTCTGTGGGGGTACTCTATCGGCGACACGGTGCGATTTGTATCTACCAATCCTTACCGGATCGTGGTTACCGGACGTATCAAACATTTTATTTCTGCTTTCGGGGAACATGTGATCGGTGAGGAAATTGAAAAAGCATTGCGCTACGCCATGGAGCGGCATCCCGAGACCGAAGTAGTTGAATTTACAGTAGCTCCGATGGTAAATCCCGCTACAGGCGGACTTCCTTATCACGAGTGGCTGGTCGAGTTTGCACGTTTACCCAATGATCTTGCCGAGTTTTCAAACGACATAGACCGGCGGTTGACAGAACTCAATATTTATTACAAAGACCTGATAGCCGGTAACATTCTTAAACAGCTTGAACTGAAGCCGCTGCGGAAAAATGCATTCATCGATTATATGCGGTCACAGGGTAAGCTCGGCGGGCAGAATAAAATGCCAAGACTGTCCAATGACCGCAAAATTGCAGATGAGCTGATCAGGATTAATCATTAAAAAGTAACCCACATTCATCGTGTCTTATGCTTAAAAGAATTGCAATACTGGGATCAACGGGATCCATTGGCACGCAGGCACTGGACGTTGTACGCGCCAATAGCGACCGTTTTTCTGTGCAGGTACTTACGGCACAGGACAATGCAGCCTTGCTGGTAGAGCAGGCAGCCGAATTTCGCCCGGGTACTGTTGTAATTGGCAATGAGGCACATTTTGATTTTGTAAAATCCAGCCTGGCTACATTGGGTATTCAGGTTTACGCGGGCGCGCAGGCGCTGGTACCGGTAGTTGAAGGTGATGATATCGACATTGTGCTGACTGCGATGGTGGGCTATGCCGGACTTTTACCTACTATTCACGCAATCAAGGCCGGGAAAGATATTGCACTGGCCAATAAGGAAACCCTGGTAGTAGCAGGTCAGCTGATCACTGATCTTGCCCGGCTGCACAATGTGAAGATTTATCCGGTTGATTCAGAGCATTCGGCTATTTTCCAATGCCTGACCGGCGAGGATGGCAATCCTATCGAAAAGATTATTCTTACTGCTTCGGGTGGTCCGTTCCGAGGCAAGGACAAGGCATTTTTATCCAATGTAACCAAGCAGCAGGCGCTCAAACATCCCAACTGGAGTATGGGTGCCAAAATCACCATTGATTCGGCTACCCTCATGAACAAGGGGCTGGAAGTGATTGAGGCGAAATGGTTGTTTGATCTTGCACCCGAGCAAATTGAGGTAGTGGTTCACCCGCAAAGCATTATCCATTCGCTGGTACAATTTGAAGACGGCAGCATGAAGGCGCAAATGGGACTGCCGGACATGAAGTTGCCTATACAGTATGCATTACATTATCCGCAGCGGCTCAAATCCGGTTTTCCACGCTTTAACTTTCTGGATTATCCTGCACTCACATTCGAGATGCCGGATCTGGAAACATTCCGTAATCTGGCGATAGCCTATGATGTACTGAGAAAAGGAGGAAATGCTGCCTGTATCATCAATGCAGCCAATGAAATTGCGGTTGAAGCGTTTTTAGGTGAAAGGATTCGGTTTCTGGACATTTCTGACGTGATTGTTGAGAGCCTTGCCAGAATAGATTTTATACTGAATCCTTCATATTCCGATTATGTTGAAACAAATGAAGCAACACGTCGTATAGCTTCGGAATTGATACAGGTCAAAGTTTAGATGGAAACCACCTTTCTTAAATACTTGTCTGTTGCACTCGCGAGTACATTGAAGTTTTTCGGAGGACCTATCACGGGAGTTGTTCTTCAACTCAGCTGGATAGAGACCGCCATTTGTTCCGCTTTGGGAATGATGTTTACCGTACTGGTGCTGACATACGTAGGGAGCGGCATACAGGGTTTGTTCAAGAAGTACAGGAAGTCCGCCCCAAAGAAGTTTTCAAGAACGACGCGCATGGCGGTCAACATCTGGCAGCGGTTCGGCATTATCGGTATTGCGTTTCTTACGCCTCCTCTGTTTACCCCTTTGTTCGGACCGATACTGGCTGTGGCTTTTCGTGTGCCGAGAGGCTCTATTTTCCTGTGGATGTCCGTGAGTGCAATGGTTTGGGGCCTTGCAATATCGTACCTGGCGCACAAGGCTACATTTATTCAGGACTGGATTAAATAGGCAGTTACCTGCTTACCTCCTTTGTAGGCGCTTTACTTTTTTTCATAAAATCACCCTGCGAGAAGTACTTTTCGATCAGGCAGTACATGAGTATGAAAAAGTAGCGGCTGCCCATTTCCTTGATTTTCAGCTTTGATTCTCCGTATTTCCGGTTGGTCCAGCTGTTGGGTACCACGGCGTAACTGTAACCCCGCACAATCGCTTTGAGCGGCAGCTCAATGGTCAGGTTAAAATGCGGGGCCAAAAACGGCTTGATTCCGTCAATTGTTTCTCTTTTGTAAAGCTTGAATGCATTGGTAGTATCATTGTATTTGATGCCCATCACCATGCGCACAATGAAGTTTGCCACGCGGTTGATCACCTTTTTCAAGGCAGGATAGTCGATTACCTGCCCTCCTTTTTCCCAGCGCGAGCCAAAGACACAATCATAATCCCCTTCCAGCATCTTGAAATAATACTTTGCAAGATCCTCCGGGTCGTCGGACATATCAGCCATAAATACTGCTACACAATCCCCTTTGAAACGTTCCAGTCCGTATCTGACCGCATAGCCAAATCCATTGGGGCCGGGATTGGTATAGTAAACCAGGGTTGGAATTTGCAGGGATAATTCGCTAAGTACCCGCAACGTACCATCCTTAGAGTTATCGTTGGTAACGCAGATTTCGTGCGGAATTTTGTACTTATTTAAGGTCTGATGCAGGGAAAGAAGCGTGTGAGAGATGGATTCTTCTTCGTTATATGCTGGAATTACGACGCTTAGCTTCATGAAAGTCTGCTGTTGACAAAAGAACAAATTAAAGATTATTCGTGTGAACCGCCAACTTTTTCAATATTCGCAAGCTGCATATCATATCGCTCTACCGTGCGCGCAATAACCTCTTTATACTGGTAATGAAGCCACTTGTCGACGTTTTTAAACATTTCCCTGCGATTTTGCAGAAAGCCAATGTTTGTATCTGCATGGACAAGGCTCAGGCCCGCGCTATGCTTGCGGTACACCCCCATGGGCTCCGGCAAATAACCGATATCTCCCTGAGCAGCCAATTGGATCATGATGGCCCAGTCGCCCGCTGCCGCAGTAGCATGCCAGCCGGCAAAGTCATGATGAAGAAAATGATTGCGATACATCCAGCTCGCGGTCGCAAAAAACCATTGATCTTCCAGAATATCTTCAATGGAGGAGCGGAGCTTTTGATCGGAACTGTTGAAGTGGTGCGATGGCGAACCATCCTCATACGTCACCACCATGTTGTGATGGCAGACCATCAGGTCAGAATGCTGATCCAAGAAATCGGCCTGCTTCTGCAGTTTCATAGGGTCAGTCCAGTAGTCATCCCCCTCACACATGGCCACGTACTCGCCCCGGCAGGCTTTTAACAGCTGCAGTACATTGTTTCTGCCTGCAAATTCACGCGGCTCAGCGGGACCCTGATTTTGCTGATGCAAAAAAGCCCGGATTTTGCCCGGGTGTTTCTGCATATATTCCTGAATGATCCTCGGATTGTTGTCTGTGGAACCATCGTCGCCAATCACAATTTCAAAGTCAAAGCTTGTCTGTTGCATCAGTACACCGTCCAGCATCTGGGCGATATACTTTTCATGGTTGTACGTAGGTACACAAACGGAAACTTTCATCAGCTGAACACTTCTTTCAGCTGCTCCACACTTGGAAAGTTGGGTGTAACCAATTCCGTTTCGGGCTTGTAAATGTAAGCCATCGGGTAACCGCGCTCAATAAATGTAGGCTCGTCGAGATTGTTATACCGCAACTGTACCGACCACCGGATGTTACGCGTGATATTATTGCCTGACTGGTGGATAAGAAAAGCGGAAAAAATAAGCATGTCACCCACCTTAAACTCCGTCTGCACAAACTTGTCTTCCTCAATCGAGTTTGTAATACCACCCTGATAACCGGAGGCCGACGACTCCTGCAAGCCTGCCTTATGACTTCCGGGAATTACCTGTAATGCACCCAGGTCGGCACCAGCATCTACCATCGGGAACCAGATCACGGCACTATCCAGTGATCCCTGCCCGGTACGCCAGTCCTGATGCGCATCCAGCTTCCAGTGCTTGCTGCCATCTTTGGATAAAAAGCGGCTGTTAAACTGCATTGCAGCCCGGGCACCTATAATCGGGTTGGTAAGCCCTACTTCTTTTAGCAGGTTTTCGATTTTGGGATCAACCCCGAGCCGGTGCAGCGAAAAAGCGTGCTGTACCGTTTTGCCTGTGTTCACAAAAGCTTCAAAGTCTTTTTCAAAGAATTCGAACATGGCATTTTCAAAAACATCGCGATCGTCGATGTCCACCACCTTGCCGGTCACCCGTTTGATTTGCGCTGCAAAGATTTTCCGTGCATCGCGGTATATATTTTCAATTACCTCCTGATCGAGAAAACCGCGCAGCAGTACGTAACCGTCATTATTGAATTGTTCCTGAAGTGTACTCATCGGATTGCAATGATTGTTTTAAATTATTGAAAAACCCGGCGCATGAAGCTCCGGCATTTCTTCAAATTTACAGGTTATTTCTCATCAAAATCATGACCTAAGTTACCCATTTTTATGGTATTAGTCCTCCCAGACTGCATACCCGAAACCTGCTGCACCAAAACCATTTCCATTGTACAACAAATACTTTTTGCCGTTGTGCTGGTAGTAATTAGCATAATCAATCATTTCGTAGTCAAAATCCCCGGGATGCTCGGATTTTGCAATTCCTACCAGGTGATCTTTTCTTTCCCAATGCGTGCCGTCCAGGGATTCGGCATATCCAAGCCGGTAGCTCTGGTTGCGATCGGTGCGGTAATCACGGGTGTGCCGGTATGAATAGTACATCTTGTAAATCCCGTCTTCCTTAAACACGCTGGGCCTGCCTACCGCATGAAGAAAATCATCAAAGTCCAATGCAGGCACATCACTGATTTCCCAGTGGATCCCGTCCTTTGAAGTCGCAGACTGCCCGCGATAGTAAGGTTCCGGATAATCATGAATGTACTCGCATTTGTGGCCCGAAATGTACCACATACGCCAGGTACCATCATCTTCCCGCATTACTGACGGCTGAGCAGCCCAGAGCGGGTTTTGTATACTACGGTCCATGATCGGACCAACGAACATTTTTTTGAAGTTGATACCGCCATCATGACTTACTGCCAGACCCATTGAAAGTCGGTATGAATTCCAGGTGCGGTTCCAGCCTGTATAATAGAGCCAGATGTCACCATTTGGCATGTCCACAAACCAGGCAGGCATTGCACCGGTTTCATCATACTCGCCAGGGCCACCCAGTTCCAGTACCGGCTTGTCGTGGACGTACAGTATTTTTTGTGGATCGTCATAATCTACATCCAGGAAGGTAGGCCGCGACTGACCGCTTTTGTCCCGTGACGAAAAATAGATCCGGAGAAAATCCTTGTGTTTATATGCAAATGGTACCTGTGCATGCGAAATACTATGCGGCATGCTGCCATCAGGCTTGTAAATGACGCCCTTTTTAACCCACATGTAATAAAATGAATTTAGTTACTCTGCTTTCTCTGCCCTGATACGCCAGTTATCTACAAAATCCTTACCCGGCATTAGAAGGTCTACATCTACCTCGGGAGGATTAGCCGTCACCCTGAACTCCATCACATAAAAAGCATTTCCAAATACGTAGTGCAGCTTGAAATCTTCAATGTTCAATGGTACGTCTTCAATCGGTACTTCTGCCCGGAAGAGCGGGTTCGCTTTGAGCAGCGTAGTATAAGTAGGCGTATTTCTCAGCCATGGAGCCACACTTTCGTCTCCTACCACTACTTTCCCACCAGGCTTTACAACACGTGCAAGCTCATCAAATGCTCTTTTTCTTTCTGAAAAAGTATTGATTCCACCGAAGTGAAAAACGGCGTCAAAGGTATTGTCTGCAAATGGGAGGTAAGATCCGTTTCCCAGAAAGTAATGCACATTGGCTTCATCTGTTGACAGTTTTTCCTGCGCCCTTTTTAACATATTGGGTGAAAGATCAGACAAAACAGCCGTACCGCCCGGCTTGATCCTGTCGAGTATCAATGCCGAATCTTTGCCGGTACCAGCTCCTACTTCAAGCGCAGTCATGCCCGGCTTCAATTCCATCAGGTCTATAAAAAACTTTCTGGTGGCCGCTTCATCGGAATGGTTTAAAGTTTGGAAAACCCATGATACCCCCTGGTCGTACCGCAGTACAGCCTGATCGTACAGGTACTGCTCACGTGCATCTTCGGGTAAAAGTTCTTTTGGGTACAGCATGTTAACAATGCCCGTCTCTCCTACTTCGTAGGTTGTTCCATCTTCACTGACCAGCGTTTTTCTGTCCT
The DNA here is from genome assembly GCF_016894445.1 of Dyadobacter sandarakinus. Lineage (NCBI taxonomy): Bacteria > Pseudomonadati > Bacteroidota > Cytophagia > Cytophagales > Spirosomataceae > Dyadobacter > Dyadobacter sandarakinus. Next base: position 4,703,336 of record NZ_CP056775.1, on the reverse strand, counting down.
CTGAAATACGCAATGCAGTTCCGGAGACAGGGCAGACCAGAGATTCTAAAAACTCATTCTGATTCATTTTCGCGTGTTTATTGATTCGTACCTGGTCAAAATTACTTTTTTTCTACATAAACCTGCTATGGACCGCCTCTTATTGGCAAGTGCGCATGTAACTTCGTTTATTGTACCTTTAAATCTGAAAGGACGGCGGATATGACCAGCCGGCGACTGAACAAAAGCATTATGTTTGAATTATTAGGTAAAATCAAGTCCCTTGCAAAGGAAAATGCAGCCGCCGCTATTAAGCATCGCAGGCACCTGCACAGTAACCCTGAATTATCCTTTGAAGAATTTAAAACTGCACAATACGTGGCTGCTGAGTTGTCTGCTATCGGACTTCAGCCGCAGGAAGGTGTTGCAGGTACAGGTGTAGTTGCATTGATAGAAGGTAAAAACCCGACAAAGCGGATTGTTGGCCTGCGGGCAGATATGGATGCATTGCCGATTCTGGAAGCTAATGATGTACCCTATAAATCGACCGTGCCCGGTGTAATGCATGCTTGTGGTCATGATGTACATACTTCCTCCCTCCTGGTTACCGCCCGGATCCTGAATGAGATCAAAGAACAATTTGAGGGTACCATCAAACTGGTATTTCAGCCTGCCGAAGAAAAAGCGCCGGGAGGTGCCTCGCTGATGATCCGCGAGGGGGTTTTGGAAAATCCGCGTCCTGCCAGTATGATAGGTCAGCATGTTGCTCCTAATATTCCTGTGGGTAAAATTGGCTTCCGCGAAGGTATGTACATGGCAAGTACTGATGAGCTTTACCTTACTGTAAAAGGAAAAGGCGGCCACGCTGCTGCACCCCACCAGCTTGTTGATCCGGTACTTATTGCTTCTCACATTATTGTAGCGCTGCAACAAATCATCAGCCGGAACAGGAACCCTGCTAATCCATCCGTACTCTCATTTGGCCGGTTTATAGCTGACGGTGTCACCAATGTGATCCCAAATGAAGTGACCATCCAGGGTACCTGGCGCTGTATGGATGAAGCATGGAGGGAAGACGGGTTACGCCGTATGAAGAAGCTGGCAGAAGGAATTGCTGAAGCTATGGGGGGATCCTGTGAATTCAATATTGTTCATGGTTATCCTTTTCTAAAAAATCATCCTGAGGTAACCAGCAGATTACGCTCATCGGCGATTGGGTATTTAGGTGCGGAAAATGTAATTGACCTGGATCTTTGGATGGCGGGCGAAGATTTTGCATTTTACTCTCAGGTAGTAGACTCCTGCTTTTACCGGCTGGGTACCCGCAATGAAGTCAGAGGAATCATCTCAGGTGTTCATACGCCTACCTTTGACATTGACGAAAGTGCGCTGGAAATTTCCATTGGTCTTATGAGCTGGTTAGCACTATCAGAATTGGCAGTTAGCTAGTTAATTCTTTTTGTGCTTTGCTTTAGGTTAAATGATCGTAGCATCAATCGTAATGCTGCGATTATTATTAGTCAACAAATGATAGGTTAGATTGATTAGAAAAAAGTATCAATAGTAAACCGGGTAGCTCACTTGCTTGTCCTACTTGGCAAACTTATACCAAGTTATAAATCTTACTAGTTCAGTTTTTTACCAGCAACCATAGTAACAATACTGCCGTGTTGTTGATGCTGCTTTGAAGTCAATCCAGCAGTAGTGTGAATAAGCTTAAGATAAAGATTTTAATGAATGAATATTGGCTATTCCATTTGCCAGTTAAAATCACATTATATCCCCTCCTATTTGCTTTATAAATTTAAGTTGGCCATTTGATAAATAGAACGCTCTCTAGAAAATTCAGGGAATGCTATTTCATAAAAATTCCGCATATTAATCTGGAATGGGGTAAGCCGCAATTTATCAATCATAGACTATGGCAACCGAGATTTAGTAAGTTCTTTAACTTCAGACAACTACGTGCATTCTATGACAACATTTCTTGATAATGCTCGGCTATATCTTGGTGTACTCAAACGGGTAGGACGAACAATGACATTGGGCTTGTTTGGTTCCAATAACAGGCAAGAGTTACTTGCACTTTACAACATTTATGAAACTAAAACGAATGGCAAGGAAAGCACGCCTGTTGACCCGTTTATAATCCCCAAGACTGACATTTTTGAATTACTGGGAAATGATTCTGCTGTCTACGAAGGTGTTTACGAATGTGGCTTTGGTCATACAACCGAGTTTGAGTTGAAAGTGATCAGCAATCTTGTGAAAAAACTGAACCCTAATAGAGTTTTTGAGATAGGCACATTTCAGGGAAGAACAACCCTTAATATAGCACTAAATTGCCATCCTGATGCTATAATCACCACTCTGGACCTTCCAAGCAGTGAGCTAGATTCAACGAAAATGGAAATTGAGGAAGGAGAAATTCGTTATGTAACCAAGGATATTTCAGGAGAAAGATTTATTGGTCATCCCATAGCATACAAAATTAAACAGGTATTTGGCGACTCAGCAACGTTCCCTTTCGAAGAGTATACCAATTCAATTGATCTTGCATTTATTGATGGCTCCCATGCTTATGACTATGTATTGAACGACAGCGAGAAGGTGTTTAACATTATGCGCCCCGGAGGATTGATTATGTGGCATGATTATACAAATTGGCCTGGCGTTTGGTCAGCACTTAATAAACTCTACCAGTCGGATATCAGATATGTTAATATAAAGCACATTGGCGGAACCAGCATTGCAATGCTTAAAGTGTAATGCACTCCGTTATTGCTGGGCTTCAAATATGTGGCTGAATAGAAAAGAATTCCTTATTAAACACGGTCCTTTCTCATAACAATATTTGGATATATCAAGTATTCGTTCACCCTACAATTAACTTCAATTAAGTTTCTCCATATACACCATCGACCGCTATTTCCTAAAGCGAAAAAAAGACCATCTTTGAGGATGGTCTTATGGGTTAATGATTGTGGCGGCTACCTACTTTACCGGGTTTGATCCAGGTATCATCGGCGGTACGGGGCTTAACTTCTCTGTTCGGGATGGGAAGAGGTGTACACCCGTCCAATAGCCACCAACAAGCTCTTTGAGTTCAATGATTGAATGATTGAATTTCGAATGATTGAATAATGCTTTATTCTCTCATTGGGTCACCGCAGCGGCGGGCCGTTCATTCATTCGGTCATGCTTTTTCATGTCATATTGGAAGTAGAAGAGAAAAAGATAAAGATTAAATGTGCAAGCTGTTGGGTAATTAGTACTGCTCAGCTGAATGTGTTTCTACACTTATACCTGCAGCCTATCAACGTCGTAGTCTACAACGACCCTTATGTGGAAGATTCA